>JAGNSU010000058.1 GCA_017987895.1 Flavobacteriales bacterium
GGGACCATCCACAGCACGAACGCCCATGCGCATGCGGAGAAGAGAACGGAGCGCATCCGGGATCGCGTGGTTCGGGAAGGAACACCTGTGGAGGCCCGCCGATCACTTTTGCTTGGCGACGACTTTGGGAGGCTTGGCTTGCAACGTGAGCTGCGCCCGCACGATCGACTCCAGTCGTTTCAACCGTTCGAAGGCCGCCATCTGTTTGTTATAGCGCTTCAGGTCGGCCTCGTTCAACTGGCCCACGTTGCGCAGGTCCATTTTGTCGCTCAGGTCGTGCACCTTCACGCGCACCGCTAGGCTGTTCTGTGCCACGCGTTCGATGTACGCCTCATAGCTCTCGTTCGGCACGCGGGTGATGTGCTTCAAAGCGGTGAGCACCTCTTCGGGAAAGCCCTTTTCACGCAGGTCTTCCATCGTGAGTTCGGAACGTTCCAGCACATCGTGCAAGGCCCCGAGCAATTGCTCCTCCAGATCACGCCCTCGCGTGGTTACGCGCAGCACATGAAGGAGATAGGGCTGGCTGAAACGGTCCACCTGGCCCTTGTGTACCCGGGCCGCAAGCCTCACCGCCCTCTCCAGCAGGTTGTCCATGTGGCGAAAAGTAATGGGGATCGGGGAATGGAACGAAAGCTCGAGCTCCCGGGAACGAAGAAGCCGTCCTGGGCCGGGACGGCTTCTTCGTTCAGCGCGTTCGCGGCTCAACCCATCGCCGGCCCCGGCCGAAGCGTATTGCCCCGGGGTGCGGATACTGCTTCCGCGTTCTCCCTCGCCAAGCGTAAGGACCGTTTCCACGCCCGGCGGTGCTTGATCTTCGCAATGATCAGCAGCATCACCGGCACCATGATCAAGGTGAGGAAGGTGGCGAAGATGAGGCCATAGATGACGGCCCAACTGAGCGGGCCCCAGAAGATCACGTTGTCACCACCGATGTGGATATGCGGATCCAGATGGCTGAAGAGCGTACCGAAGTTCAGGTTGAAGCCGACCGCGAGCGGCAGCAGGCCCAGCACCGCGGTAACGGCGGTGAGCAGTACGGGGCGCAAACGTGTTTTGCCGGCGATGATGAGCGCCTCGCGCGTTTCCAGCACGGGCAGTTCAGCGGTCTCCTCCAAGCCCAACTTCTCCCGCTTGCGCTCGAAGAGGAGTTTGGCGAAGTCCATGAGCACGATGGCGTTGTTCACCACCACGCCGATCAGCGAGATGATGCCGAGCATGCTCATCAGGATGATGAAATCCTGGCGGAAGATGATCAAGCCGAGGAACACACCGATGGTGCTGAAAAGCACGGTGCTCAGGATCACCATGGGCCAGCTGATGCTGTTGAACTGCCACACGATGATGAGGAAGACGATGAAGAGCGCGATCATGAACGCCTTGCCCAGGAAGGCCATCTCCTTTTCCTGGTCCTCCTGCTGCCCGGTGAAGGTCATACCGAAACGTTCGTCCTTCTCATACCCGAGCAAGCCCTCCTTCATCTCCGCGATCACCTCATTGGCGTTGTACCCCGCGATCACATTGCTGCTCACCGTCACCACGCGCTTCAGGTCGGTGCGTTTGATCGCGCTGAAAGTGGAGCTCAGCTCATCGGTGGCCACCGCACTGATCGGCACTTGACGGATCTGGCCGTTGAGCATATCGCGGAAGGTGATCTTCATGTCCATGATCGTGCCCACATCGTAGCGCTGATCATCCTGCAGGCGCACCATGATCTTGTAGTCATCATCGTCCCCTTCCACACGGTAGGTGCTCACCTCTTTGCCGAAGAGCGCACTGCGTATGGCATCGGCCACGGCATAAGTGCTTACGTTGAGACGGCGGGCCTTGGCGCGATCGATGATGATCGGCATCTCCGGTTTGGCGCGATCGATGTCCACGCGCAAGGCCTCCACGCCCGGCACGTTCTTGCTTTCCATGAACGTCTTCAACCGATCCGCTTCAGCGAGCAACGGTTCGATCTCGTCCCCGGTGATCTCGATATTGATGGGCTTGCCGGTTGGCGGACCGGCAGCGTCCTTGTCCACGCTCACGATCACACCGGGATAGCCCGTGAGCTCCTTCTGCAGCTTCAGCAGCACATCGTTGGTCTTCAGCCCGCGGCGGTCGGCGTACTTCACGAAGTTCAGCTGGATGCGGCCTTTGTTGGGGGTGGTGGCCAGGCTCACGCCTTGGGCGGGATCGCTGGTGCCGCTGCCTACTTGGGCGATCATGGAGTTGATCAGCCAATTCACCGTATCCTGTCGCAGTGTGCCGTCCGGTAGGCGGGTTTCCTTCACCTCGGTGTACGGCGGCGCGTTCACGATTCGCTTCACCTGGGATTCCAGGCGGCGGGTGATCATGTCGGTCTTCTCGATGTCGGTACCGATCGGTGCTTCGATGAACACATTGACGTACTTCGGTTCGTTGATCGGGAAGAACTCCACTTTCGGCGGAACAACAACGAGCAGCAGGATGGCGAAGAAGAGCAAGCCGATCGTACCGAAGAAGAACGTGCGCGGATGATGCCTGTCCAATGCGTACCGTAAGAAGCGTTCGTAGATGGTCTCCAAACGGGGCAGAAAGACCTCCTGGAACCAACGCGTGCCGGGTACCGCCACCTTCAGGTTGAGGATCCCGAGGATCCCAGCGAGCACGGTGAGCGTGCCGATCGAGGTAATGAAGCCGCTGCCTGTGGAATAGCCGAGCACGGCGATCAACGTGCCCACTACCGCGAGTATGCCGGCGAGGCGCCACACTTTGCGCGCGTTCGGGTTCTCGCGTTCCACCTTCATGAACTGGGTGCTGAGGGCGGGGTTCACCACGAGCGCCACGAACAGCGATGCGCTCAGCGATACCATGAAGGTGATCGGCATCCACTTCATGAACTGGCCCATCATGCCGGGCCAGAACAATAGCGGCATGAAGACCATCACTGTGGCGGTGGTGGCGGCCACAATGGGCAGGGTCACCTCCCCCACGGCCTTTCGTGTGGCCACCATGGCCGGTTCACCATTGCTCATGTGGCGATAGATGTTCTCCACGATCACGATGCCATCGTCCACCAGGCGGCCCAGGGCGAGGATCAAGGAGAAGAGCACCATGATGTTCAGCGTGACACCGAACGCATTGAGGATGATGAAGGAGATGAACATCGACATCGGTATGGCCAGCCCCACGAAGAGGGCGTTGCGGAGGCCGAGGAAGAAGAGCAGGGTCCCGACGACCAGGATCACGCCGAAGATGATGTGGTTGAAGAGCTCGTCGACCTGCACGCGCGTGTCCTCGCTCTGGTCCCCGGTAATGGTGATGATGACGTCGTTCGGGATCACCGATCCGCGTGTTTCGGCCAGGATCGCGTTGATCTTGTCACTGGCGATGATCAGGTTCTCTCCGGCCCGTTTGATCACGTCCACCATCACCACGGGCTTGCCGTATTCGCGGGCGTAGCTATCGGCCTCCTTGTAATCGAACTCGACCGTGGCGATGTCGCGCAAACGCACTTCCTTCTGGAACTCGTTCTTCACCACGATGTCGCGGATCATGTCCATGTCGGCGAACTCACCTATTACGCGCACCGCGCGGCGTTGGCCATCGGTGAGCACTTCGCCCCCGCTCATGGTGAGGTTCTCCATTTGTAGCGCCATGGCCACATCGCCGAAATTCAGCTCCACGGCCTCCAGCTTGTGGACGTCCACGCTCACCTGCACCTCCTTTTCGGGAACGCCACGGATGTCCACTTTGTTGATCTCGGGCAGGGCCTCGATACGGTCCTCCAGGATCTTGGCATAGTGGTGCAACTGATCGATGCTGTAATCACCGCTCAGATTGATGTTCATCACCGGGATCATCTCGGAGAAGTTCATCTCGAAGATGTTCGGTTCGGCGGGCAGGTCCTTGGGGAAATTGACGTCCCCCTGGGCCTTGTCCACCGCGTCCTTCACCTTGCGCAACGCCTCGGTAGGGGTCACGTTGTAATCGAACTTCACCTGGATGGTACTGAAGTTCGGCACGGAGGTGGAGTTGATCTCGTCCACGCCGGTGATGGTATTGATCTCCTTTTCCAGTGGTTTGGTGATGAGCTTCTCGATGTCCACCACTGAACTGCTGTTGTAGGCGGTGCCCACGTAGATCTCCGGGGTCACTACTTCGGGGAAGCTCTCCTTGGGCATCGCGCTGTAGGAGTACATGCCGAAGACCGCGATCAGCACACTGATCACGATCACGGTGGTACGGTTCTTCACCGCCCAGCTGGTGATGGCGAACTGCTTGCCGTGGCCTTCGCCGTAGGCGTCGTTCTCGATATTGCTGTGGTCCATGTTCAGGTCGGATTACCGCAAAGGGCACAAAGGGCTCGAAGAGGTCCGGTGCTCGTCCTCACCTGGTCCCATGCGCTTCTACTTTGCGGCCTTCGTGTTCTTTGCGGTACGGTTTCTCAGAGGTTCGTCACTTTCACTTCCTGTCCCCCGCCCACGCTCTTCGCGCCTTCGTCCACCAAGGTGGCGCCGTTCAGTTGCGTGGCCTCCCCATCCACGGGCACGATCATCGCGTTACCGCGATAATCGGAGAGGCGCTTCACCATCACCTTGCGTGTGATGCTGCGACCGTTGGTGTCCTCGAGCACGAAGACATAATTATCGCCGTTCACATCCTCCTGGATGGTACGGCTGGGGACCACCAACGCGCTATCCTGCACCTGGTCGCGGATGTGCAAAACACTGAGCAAATTGGGGCGCAGCAGGTTCTGCGCTTCCGGCACACGCACAGTGATACGGAAGGTGCGGTTCGCCGGATCGATGTACTTGCTCACATTGCTCAGCGCGGCCACCAGGGTGTCACCGAGGCTGGGGAACTCGACACGCACCGGGTCACCGGTCTTCACGCGGGTCAGGTAGCTCTCCGGCACATCGGCTTCGAGCTGGGCGCCGCTGGCGTTCACCACCCGAGCCACCGGACGGGGGCCGGTCATATCGCCGATGCTCACCATGATCTCGTCCACCGTCCCATCGAACGGTGCGGTCACCTGTGTAAGGCGGTGCTGTTCACGCAGTGCAGCGACCCCGGCCTCGGCCTGCTCCATCTGGCTCTTGGCCTGAAGGAACTGCACCTCGCTCCCGATCTTCTGCTTCCATAGCATGTTCTGCTTCTCGAACACATCCTTGGCCAGTGCGTATCCGGATTCCGCCGAAGCGATCTGCTTGTCAATTGCGTCGTTGTCCAGATCGATCAACAACTGCCCGGTGCGCACCAGGTCGCCTTCCTTCACAAGTACACGACGCACACGGCCGCCTCCCATGGCGAAGAGATCGGCGCTCTTATCGGCCTTGACGGTGCCATGCACCTGCACGAAATGCTCGTAGGTGGTGGGCTTCAGCACGAAAGTGGTCACGGCCGGAAGGTTCTTCACCACGGTGCTATCGTGCTCCGCGATCCACTCCTCCGCGGTTTTGATAAGGGCCGCAGTGGCCTTGTACTGGGCTTTGAGGGAATCGAGCTCAGCGCGTTTGCGGCTCAGGTCGTCCGTGTTGGTGGCGGCACCACATCCCATCAGGAGGACTGCGGCGATGATAGAAGGAAGGGTTGTTTTCATCACGAGTGCGGTGGTCGGATTCAATAGAGGTCGAGGGAACGGCGCAGGTCGGCGCGTGCGAGCAGCAGGTCCACCAGGCGTTGTATGTAGGCGCTTTGGGCTTGCAGGTACTGGGATTGGTCCTGGTTGAGCTCAAAGCTGCTGGCCAGGCCATTGGTGAACTTGATGCTGGTGCGGTCGAAGATCCTCTTCGAGAGTTCAAGGTTGGCCTCCTCGGTCCGGTAGCTCTCTTCGGCCGCGCGTGCCTTCTCGCTGCGTTCCTCGGCCTCGGCCAGCAGGCGTTGCTCGGTGGCCTTGAGGTTCACCTGTGTCTGTTGCAAGGTCAATTTGGCCTGCTTCACGCGATTGCCACGCATGCCGCTGCTCCAAATGGGGATCTGCAGGTTCACCCCCCAAAGGGTGGCGGGGAACCAGTCGGTTTCGATCGGCCCGTCGGTGCCGAAACTCTGGCGTTGGTGATTGAAAAAGCCGTAGAGTTTGGGCATGTAGGCCGCGTTCTCGTTCCGGACATCCATGGTCTGGAGGCGCACTGCGGTGCTTGCGAGTTGGTGGTCCACCTGACCGTTCAGCTCGATCGTCGTGTTGCTCAACGCCTTCTCGTCGGCATCGTTCACGATGGTTTCCAATGGCTCGGTAAGTTCAATGGGGGTGTCGGCGGGCACACCGAGCACAAGCCGCAGATAGGCCAGAGCGACACGCTCTTGCTGGGCGAAGCTGCGCGCACGGTCCTTGGCGTTGGCCAGTGCGATGCTCAACCTATCGCTATCGGTGTTCTCCATGAAACCGGCCTCCACCATGGCTTCGGCTTCCCGCAGGCTCTTCTCCAATACCGGCACCCCATCGGCCGAAAGGCGGGCCCCTTCGCGCGCGGCGAGCACTCCCATGTAGGCTTTGGCCGCCTGAAGACGGGCATCCGCGCGGCTCTGTTCCAATTGCTGGTCGCTCTGCACCTTCAGTTCTTTGGTAGCGGCAAGGCCGACCAGGTAGCTTCCGTCGAAGAGCAGTTGGTTCAGTTGTACCGCTCCGGTCACGGTCCAGGGAATTCCGAACTGCACTTCCAAAGTCTCCGGCGCGCCGGGCCCACCGAAGAAATTCGGGATCACACTGGTGGGCACATCGATGTAGTTGTTCAATCCGCCGGTCGCTTCGATCTGCGGCAGACCGATGGCCAACACCTCCTTCACCCGGGCGCGGGCCTTCTCCGCGCTGAGCTCTCCGGCCTGCACCTGGTAGCTCTGCAGGGCGGCCATGTCCATGGCCTGCTTCAACGAGAGGGAGACAGGGCCTTGCGCCGATGCGGCGGTGGCCGCCGAGAGGGTAAGGTAGAGGAACAGCGTTCTCATGGGCGGGACGCCGGCGGCACCGGCGGGGCGATTTCGTGGATGGGTGTCTTGCTCATCTTCTTCTCCAAATAGTCCAGGCCTTTCTTGCTGGCGATACCGCGCACGTGATAGCGGAAGATCTCCCAGTGCAGGTCGTTCATACTGAACTTCTCCGGGGGGAAAAGGTCGCCGTCGAAGACCATGTCGAAGCGCGCATTGTAGATGGTCGCGATCATCGGGATGTTCAGGTCATCGCGGTAGAGCCCCTCGCGGATCCCTCGCTCCATGTTCTCCGTCATGCACTGGTAGATCTCCCGGCGCTTGTTCGCTACCATGTGGTGGAAGGCCTCCGGATGGTATTTCTCCAGATCGAAGTGGATGGAGGGATGCATGCCTTGCAGGTGCCCGGCGACCGTGGTGGTCACCGCGTACAGCTCATCGATGGCGTTCTGCTTCTCACGGGCCCGCACCGCATCGATGTCGCATTTGTAACAGGCGCTCAGGTGCTTCAACACCCGGTCCACCAGATCGTTCTTGTCGGTAACGTACTGGTAGAGCGTCTTCTTCGAGATCGCCAGCCGGGTGGCCACGTCGTCCATGGTCACGCTCTTGATCCCCAGCTTCCAGAACACTTTGGCGGATTCGTCCAGGATGCGCCGTCCGCGCTCGTCCATGGGCTCCAAACCGGGCTGATCGGTGGGGTTGGGTTTCTCGTGGGCCATCGTTCGGGGCGCAAACGTAGCCGATAAACACATCGGAAACGTTTCCGTTCATGGAATGTTTCCGCCGTTCATCCATTCTGCCGCAGCAGCGCCCTGTCGGTCGGACCAGCGAGCCTTTGTTGCTGCCCGTTCTCGCGGCGCACTCCCGCAGGCGAAACCCTCATACCCACCCTCGATAACGAGGCTCGGACAGGTGGGAACACGCGCACCCTTCCCGAATAGGGGTGAGGCCCACTGGGAAAACGCGGTGAATTCCTTCGGGGAGAACAAGTGAGGTATCTCGGGCCCATACATTCGGGCATGTCCTGTCTTCGGCGTCGGTTCGCTGCGTGTGTTGCAATGATGCTGTTGGTGTTCGTCAGCGATGGGTCCACTTGTCGGGCGCAAACCCAAGCCATAGATAGTTTGCGCGGTGCGGTCGCATCCGGTTCGCAGGAGCTAAAGGTCAAAGCCTCCACCCTGTACAAGTTGAGCCGCGAGTTCTGGGACCACGATCTGGACTCCGCCTTCGCCGTTGCGGAAGAGCTGCTGGCCTTTTCGCAACGCTCCAATTATGCAACTGGCATGGGCCATGCCTATAGCAGCATGGGGGTTGTTCGCTGGTACCAGGGAAACTATCCAGATGCGCAGCGCTACAACGAACTCGCGCTCAAGGCGCATTTATCCGTAGACCCGCAGCGAAGCACGGACATCGCGGGGAGCTATCATAACCTGGGGCTTGTGCATGACGACCAAGGCAACTACCCAGAAGCCCTCAAGTACTACCTCGAAGCGATGAAGGAGTACGAAGCCGCTGGCTTCAGCGATGGCGTCGCCCAAGAGCGCAGCGCGATCGCGGTGATCCACTTCAACCAAAAGGATCTGCCGGCCGCGCTCGCGGAGAACCAAAAGGTCTTGGCGATCCGCGAAGCCAGCAAGGATGAATGGGGCTTGACGGAGACCTACAGCAACCTCGGTATCACCTATGTGGCCATGGGCAAGTACGACTCCGCCGTCGTTTGGTACGATAAGGCGTTGGCACTGCGCACACGCATCGACGACCAACAGGGACTAGCGGTCTCCTTCAACAACTATGGCGACCTCTACACCCTGCAAGGACGCTATGCGGAAGCCTTGGTGACCTTCGAGAAAGCGTTGGCGATCAACGAGCAGTTAGGCTACAAGAAGAGCATGGCCGACGTGCGTTTGAACATGGGCAAGTTGTTCGATAAGCAGGGCGACCGAAGACGGGCCTTGCATCAAATGGAGCTGGCCTTGCGGCTCGCCAGGGAGGTGGGCGCCACGGACTATGAGCACAGAGCGCTCGGAGAGCTCTCCACCATATTGGCGGCGTTGGGCGAACACCAGCGGGCATACGCGTACCGGCTCCGCTACGAAGCGCTTTCCGACACGATCTTCGATCAAGAAAAGACGCGTTCGCTCGTGCGCCAGCAGATGAACTACGTCTTCGCGCAAAGGCAACTCGCCGACAGCCTGGCCACCGCGGAGTCAAAGCTCCGGGCAGAACTCGAACACGAAAAGGAACTCTCCGCGGAGCGCAACCGTCGCAACCTCATCGCATTGGGTGGTGTATCGGTATTGATCCTCACCATCGCTCTGTGGTCGCGGCTGCGGTATGTAAGGCGCACGCGCGATACCATTCTGCGCACGCAGCAACAGCTGGTGATGAGCGAGAAGCAACGCGAAGCCGAACAGGTGCGCACACGCATAGCCCGCGATGTACACGACGAGATCGGCAGCGAACTCACCAAGATCACCTTGCTCATCGCCCAAACGAAGCGCGACCAGGCCCGCACTACCACCACACCGCTGCCGCACCTCGATGGCATCGCCGCCCTGTCGCGACAGGTCAGCGCCTCGTTGAACGACATCGTGTGGGCCGTGGACCCGCGCCATGATAGTGTGGAAGCCTTGGTGGTACACGCGCAACACTACACGGAACGCATGCTCGAGAACAGCACGGCGCGGATCGAGCAGCACTTCATACACACTGGCACGGACCGTCCGTTGGATCCGGCAACCAAACGGAACATCTTCCTGCTGTTGAAGGAGGCGCTCAACAACGCATTGAAGTACGCGAAGGCCGAACGGATCTCCGTGTCATTGACCACCGACGAGCGCGGCTTCGCGCTGTGTGTAGCGGACAACGGTATAGGCTTCGATGCAGAGGCGATGGGGCGCAAGGGCAATGGCCTGCGCAACATGGAGGCGCGTTGTTCCGCATTGGGTGCAACGCTGGAGATCACCGCTGCGCCGGGCCAAGGATGCACGGTGAAGGCCAAAGGGCCGATCGCCTGAGGTCAACGAAATAAACGCATACGGTACTTTCACGGTCCCGACGGATCGGGATAACACATGGGCCGCAAGGATATCCGCGTTGCGCTGGTGGAGGATGACAAGGACATCCTCCTTTTCATGCGAGGCATTCTCGAGGAGGATGACCGGATCATCGTTGCTGACACCTTCGCCAATGGCGATGACTTCCTCCGTGTGATCAAGGAATTCGAAGTGGATGTGGTGCTGATGGACATCAACCTGCCCGGGCGCAACGGCATCGAGTGCATAGCTGAGGCGAAGGTGATCCGGCCGAACGTGCAGTACATGGTGCTCACCGTGTTCGAGAATCCGGCCTACGTGTTCCAAGCGTTGTGCGCAGGTGCCACCGGTTATGTGGTGAAGGGCAAGGCACCTGAAGAACTGGTCGCGGCCGTACATGACATACACGCAGGTGGCTCGCCCATGAGCAGCGCCATTGCGCGCATGGTGGTGGGTTCCTTCCAGAAGGAAACGCACCAGCGCATCCTGGACGAGCAGCTCACCGAGCGCGAGAAGAGCCTGCTGGACCAACTCGCCAACGGACTTCTCTACAAGGAGATCGCGGACAAGTGGGACATCAGCATCGAAACCGTGCGCAAGCACGCGCGCAACATCTACGCGAAGCTGCACGTGGGCACGCGCACGGAGGCGATCCGGAAGGTCTACCCCGACCGCTGAACTGGATGTATCCGGGCCGGTGATCCAGAAGCGCGTACTACTATTCAAGTATTGACGCCGCGCACCGCTGGGGATTGCTTTGGTCCCGAACTATCCGGACCATGCGACACACTTCCCTCTTCCCCGCCATCGCGGCGTTCACCTGCGCGTGCTTGCTCTGGGTGCATCCCGCGCGATCCAACAATATCCAGGTCACGAACCCTACGCTCACAGGCAACACCGGCACCAGCGCGCTGGTCCAGTTCGACCTGAGCTGGGAGAACAGCTGGCGCGGCGGCGGCGTGAGCAATTGGGACGCTGCCTGGGTCTTTGTGAAATACCGGACCATCGGGGGCGTTTGGCAGCATGTGTTGCTGAACAACACCGGCCACACGGCACCGGCGGGTAGCATGATCGACCTAGGCCTGCTCATTCCGGGAGGAACGCCTTACGATGCGAACACCAACCCCGCGCTCGGCACCTTCATACGCCGCAGCGCGGACGGGAACGGCAGCTTCGCACTCACCGGTGTGCAGCTGCGCTGGAATTATGGAACTCAGGGGCTCGCTTACAACGACATCACCCAGGTGCAGGTCTTCGCGATCGAGATGGTAGCTGTGCTTCAGGGAAGCTTCGCGGCAGGCTCTGGTGGAACGGAGACCAGCGCGTTCACACTTACCACGATCAATAGCTCCAACCCCACAACCGCACCCAGCGGAGCGGGATCCCTGGGGGGACAAGCCGGTGGCTATCCCACCGGGCAAACAGCACCGAACATCCTTTGGCCGAACGGGTTCAACGCATTCTATTGCATGAAATACGAAGTGAGCCAACAGGGTTATGTGGACTTCCTTAACACGTTGACGTACACACAGCAGGTCTCCCGGACGACCAATGCACCAAGTTCGATCGCTGGCACAGGGGCCTTGTTAACGGGAAATACCAACCGGAACGGGATCGACGTCCAAACTCCTGGTGTGGCAAGCACCACACCTGCGCTATACGCGTGCAATTTGGATGGCGATGCGGTCTATGGTGAAGCATTGGATGGCAAGGATATCGCATGCAACATGATGAGCTGGGGCGACTTGGCGGCCTACTTGGACTGGAGCGGCCTGCGGCCAATGACCGAACTGGAGTTCGAAAAGGCCTGCCGCGGAACCATCGCTCCTGTTGCTGATGAGTACGCATGGGGGACCACAGGGGTCACAGCCAATGCCTACACATGGAGCGCTCTCGGAGCCAGCAACGAAGGCGTTGCCTCCAACTACAGTATCACCCTCGGCAATGCCAATTACGCTTTTACTGCTGGCGGCATTAGTGGCCCGGTGCGCGGGGGCATTTTCGCCGCCAATGCAAGCAACAGTGGCCGGGTGAGCGCAGGTGCCACGTACTATGGCATCATGCAAATGAGCGATAACCTGTACGAACGCCCTGTGTCGATCGTTTATGCTGAGGGCCGGTCCTTCACCGGCATACACGGCAACGGCACCCTGAACGCTTCTGGGGATCAGAACGCTACCACTTGGCCGGCCTCAAACACCGCGATCGGCGTTTGCATACGGGGTGGGGTATGGATCAATAGTCCAGGGTATATGCGCGTCTCAGATCGCAATGAGGTGGGTGGGAGTTATGACTTTCGAGGAAGCACCTATGGCGGACGTGGTGTGCGCAGTGCGCCGTAGCCGGATGCTCGCCAGTAGCCGAGAACACCAAACCCGCGCAACCCATCGTCCAATTCCTTAGCGTATGAGACCGCTTCATCTGCTCTTACTCATACTTCCGACCAGGATGCTGGCTCAATACGGAGGAGGAAACGGGCGCGGTGATGCGGCCGTATCGTACCAGCCGACGCTCATCGCATCCAACATCTTCAGCAGTGGCAATGGGCGAGGTGATGCTGCGGTCTCCTACCAACCAACGCCTCTCTCATCAAGCAGCTTCAGCGGAGGCAATGGGCGCGGCGATGGGGCCGCTTCGCACCAACCTGCACCCATCGCATCCAGCATCTTCAGCGGCGGCGATGGACGGGGTGATGTGGCTGCTTCACATCAACCCACACCCATCGCATCAAGCATCTTCAGCGGTGGCAATGGGCGCGGCGATGTGGCGATGACCTTCATCCCTCCTTCGTTGAACGTGATGATCGCCTTGCGCGCTGTGCTCGAGGGACCTTACAACAGCAACACTGGCCTCATGGGCGATGCGTTGCGCATTTTCCAAGTTATCCCCGCCAACGAGCCATACACCGCACTCGGATACGTGCATGTAGGTGGCGGCGGCGAGAGCGTCGCACCGCAAGTACTGGAGACGACCCTGAGCAACGCGATCGTGGACTGGGTGGTGGTGGAACTGCGCAGTGCCGCGACACCCGCCACTGTGCTGGGCAGCCAATGCGCACTCATCCAGCGCGACGGCGATGTGGTGACCACCGATGGCATATCACCCGTGACGTTCGCCCTCCAAGGTGCCAATTATCATGTCGCACTACGTCACCGCAATCATCTTGGTGTGATGACACTATCACCTATTGCGCTCAGTGCCACGCCCGCCGGTGTCGACTTCAGCCTAGCGAGCACAATGACATACGGCACGAACGCGCGCAAAAGCTTAACGGGCACATTCCCCGCCCAGGCGCTCTGGGCCGGCGATGTCACCTTCAACAAGCAATTGAAGTACGCGGGAAGCAGCAACGACCGCGACCCTATCCTCGTCGCCATCGGCGGCACCGTGCCCACCAATACGCTGAGCCTGGTGTATCGCCAGGAGGACATCACCATGAACGGCGTGGTGAAGTACGCAGGTAGCGGGAACGATCGCGATATCCTCTTACAGAACATCGGCGGTAGCGTGCCCACCGCTACGCGGAATGCACAGCTTCCCTAGCCACGCCCGTCTACTACTATTCAAGCATTGTGGGTCCCGGCTTCCCGTGTTCCCTTTGGTTCATGAGAATGCTTTTCGCACGCACGCTTACGCTCTACACCATCCTGCTCGTTTCTGCCGCACATGCGCAATACAGCGCGCAGATCGAAAGGCACTGGTACCAGCCTACCGGTCTGCCGCGCGCGGTAGCGGAGGACGCTGCGAACAACACCGTGTACATCGGCGGCGATTTCAATTCGGTGAAGCCGCCCTTCGATATCGGGCGTGGCGCTGACCTGAGCATGGCGACCGGTGCGGCTGACATCCGGTTCAAGATACCGAACGACCAAGTGAACGCCGTGGTGAGCGATGGCAACGGTGGCTGGTTCATCGCAGGGATCTTCGTGACGGTGGGTGACTCTTCCAGGACGGTACTGGCCCATCTGGGCAGTGATGGGAACGCGACCGCGTGGAACGCCAACCTCAGCTTCGGCGTGACCATCTCCTGCCTGCTGTTGAAGGGCGATACGCTGATCGTGGGTGGTGCCTTCAACCAGTTCGGTGGAGTAGCGCGCAGCGGCGTAGCGCTGGTGCATCGGCAAACCGGGCAGGTATTGGGCTTGAACGCGATGACCTCAGGAGGGAGCAACTGGGTGGCCACGATGGCGCTGTCGGGCAATACCCTTTACGTCGGTGGAAGTTTCACCACGGCCATGGGCCAGCCACGTGCGAACCTGTGCGCGATCAACCTGACGACCGGTGCGCTTGCCGCATGGAACCCCGGCACCGTGGGCAGGGTGCGCGCCATGGCTGTGGACGGCGCTGCGCTGTACATCGGCGGTGAGTTCACAGCGGCGGGCGGAAGTGCGCGTACACGCCTCGCCGCGCTGAACCTGGCCACGGGCGTGCCCACGGCCTTCAACCCCGCGGCGAACAGCACCGTGTGGGCGCTCGCCATCTCCAATGGGCAGGTTTATGTTGGTGGGCAGTTCACCACGATCGGTGGACAACCGCGGGATCGGTTGGCACAGGTGAGCACAGCGGGCGCACTGGGCGCGTGGAACCCGAACGCGAGTTCCACAGTGTGGGCCTTGGTCATCGCCAACTCAACGATCTACGCGGGTGGAAGCTTTTCCACGATCAACGGCATCACACACAGCGGTATCGCAGCGCTCGGCGAGCCCGGGTCCGCCGTCCCCTTCCTCACAGCATGGGACCCGGGCTGCACGGGCAGCATCCTGGCCATGGCTGCGCACAACGGCCGCATTTACGCGGGTGGCCAATACATCAACATCGGCATACTGAAGCGCTCACGCCTGGCGGCCTTCGACATCACCACAGGCGAGCCCACCGCGTGGAACCCCGGCGCGGATGGGAGCGTCTTTGTGCTGGCGATCGGCACAGATGTCGTGTATGTAGGTGGCAACTTCACACAGCTGGGCGGCGCCCCACGCATCTACCTGGGCGCGGTGAACCGGACGAACGATGCGGCTACAGCGTGGAACCCCGCACCTTCGGCACCGCCGTATGCGCTGCTGATGAACGGGAGCACCCTGTATGTCGGTGGCCATTTCACCCAGATCGGTGGTGCGGCGCGCTCGAGGCTTGCCGAGCTCAGCACGGCGACCGGTGCCGCCACGCCATGGAACGTGGAGGTCTCCGGCCAAGTGGTATCGATCCTGCGAAGCAATGACACGCTTTTTTTCGCCGGCACGTTCCAGCAGGTGAACGGCACGTCCCGTTCGAACCTGGCCTCGGTGCTCACCACAACAGGCGCGGTTACCCCCTTCAACCCCAATGCGGATAACACGGTGAACGCGATCGCCAAGTCGGGTAACCGCATCTACGCCATAGGCTTTTTCAACACCATCGGTGGCCAGAGCGCGCCGATCAATATAGCCGCAGTGAATTCCGTGACGGGGATACGCGAACCCTGGGTGTCCCCCGTCAGCGGTTCACAGACGGCCCTCGCGGCCATCGCAGCCACGGACCACGCGGTATACTATTGCGGCAACGGGACCGGCTTGCCCCTGGCGGTGTATGGCCTGTCGCCAGTGGACGGCGCCGTGAACGGGTTCAGCGTACCAGCGGTTACCAATGACGTAACGGATCTCGCGATCGGTGCGAACAACCGCATTTACTTCGTTGGATGGATGGACGGCGGTACCTCCCCGAACTGGAACTACAGCTTCCACTCGGCGATCGAAGTGCCTGATGCGAACCCACTTGGCCTGCGGGCTTTCCTGGAAGGCCCGTACGACAGCGGCACCGGGTTGATGACGGACGCGCTGCGCACACTACCCACATTCCCTACGACAGAACCTTTCACCGCGCTGGGCTATGCGCATGTTGGCGGTGGTGGTGGCGAAACTTGCCCCCCCGCTGTTCTCGCTGTCACCGGCAACAACGCGATCGTGGATTGGGTGCTCGTGGAGTTGCGTGATCCTGCAGCACCACAGGTCAGGCTGTATTCCAGGAGCGCATTGCTTCAACGCGATGGCGACATCGTAGGCATGAACGGCACCTCCGGACTTGTCTTCAATGCGCCGACAGGGAACTACCATGTAGCGGTCCGGCATCGCAACCACTTGGGAGTGATGTCACTGAACCTCGTGCCGTTCAATGCAGCTCCCACCGCCGTCGACTTCACCCTGGCAAGCACACAGACCTACGGCACGAACGCGCGCAAAGCCGTCGGCCCCATCCAAGCACTTTGGGCCGGCGATGTCACTTTCAACCAGCAATTCAAGTACGCGGGTAGTGGCAACGACCGAGATCCGATCCTGGTCGCCATCGGCGGCATCGTGCCCACCAATACGCTGAGCCTGGTGTACCGCCAGGAGGATATCACCATGAACGGCGTGGTGAAGTACGCAGGCAGTGCGAACGATCGCGATATCCTCCTGCAGAACATCGGCGGGAGCGTGCCGACCGCGACGCGGAACGCACAGCTGCCCTGAGGGCCTTTCTACTACTATTCAAGTATTGACCCGACCGGTCATTGCCGGTTGATTTGTTAGTGGAATCACGTCCCTGCCATGTCCTCGATCCGCGCCATACTTCGCAGCATTCTGGCCCTTGTACTGGTCCTGCTCGGTGGTGCGGCACAAGCGCAGAACATCGGCATCAACGCCAACGGTGCCACGCCGAACGCCAGCGCCATGCTGGACATCGACGTGAGCGCGATCGTGGGCGCCAAACGGGGCCTCTTGATCCCCCGCGTGACCTCTGCTGAACGTGCGGCTATTCCTTCCCCTGCGACCGGTCTCTTGGTGTTCGACACCACTACGAACGGCTTCTGGTATTTCAACGGGACCATTTGGATCCAACTCCTGAACAGTGGTAATGCGGGTTGGTCGACCACGGGAAATGCAGGTACCGTGGCTGGAACGAACTTCCTTGGAACCACCGATGCGGTGCCGCTCGAGATACGCGTGGCTGGCGTACGGTCGGGCTATCTGTCTCCAGCCGCCACCACCAATACCTCGTGGGGTTTCCAGGCCCTGCCGACTTCCTCGGGCACGGAGAACATGGCCATGGGTTATCAGGTGCTGCAGATGTCGACCACAGGCAGCTACAACACCGCGAGCGGCCATCAAGCGCTGCGGTCCAACACAACTGGATCGGTCAACACCGCCAACGGCTACCAGGCGCTGTTCAATAACACGGTGGGCTTCAACAATACCGCCACGGGCAGCGGTGCGCTCTACAGCAATTCATCCGGCTCCAACAACACGGCCGCAGGCTGGTTGTCGCTCAACGCGAACACCAGCGGCACGGAGAACACCGCGATGGGAGTTTTCTCGCTGCTGTCCAACACCATTGGCGCGCGGAACGCGGCATTCGGTGTGAACGCGCTGCGATCGAACACCAGTGGCAACGACAACACAGCGGCCGGCATGAGCGCATTATATCAGAACACCACGGGAGTCTGGAATTCGGCATTCGGCGCGAACGCGCTGTTCAACAACAGCACCGGCACAAACAATACGGCTGTTGGCGTATTGGCGCTCGAAGGCAACACCACCGGGCCATCCAACACCGGGGTAGGCGTCAGCGCATTGCGTCTCAATACAACGGGTGGTGGTAACACGGCCATTGGGCAGGATGCGCTCTACACCAACTCAACAGGGGGCCAGAACACCGCCGCAGGGCTGAACGCGTTACGCCTCAACACCACCGGTTCCGCGAACACCGCTACAGGAACAGGCGCACTGGGCTCGAACACCATTGGCATTCAGAACACCGCTACTGGATCCAACGCGCTCTATTACAATACCACTGCAACCTTCAACACCGCCGTTGGCTTCGAGGCCCTTTTGAATACGACCACCGGCGGATCGAATACCGCTACCGGGCACTTCGCACTTCGGGGGAACACGACGGGCATCAACAACACCGCGCAGGGGCAACGGGCCCTGTACAACAACACCACAGGCGGCAGCAACACCGCCATCGGACAGGGGGCATTGCACGACAACACCACTGGCAGCAACAACACGGCAACAGGTGCTGGTGCCCTGGTAGCGAATACCACAGGCTCACAGAATGCAGCGAACGGCTTCATGGCCATGAATGCCAATACCACCGGATTCCAGAATGCCGCTACTGGCAGCAATGCGCTGAGACTGAATACCACCGGGTCTGGCAACACCTCCATGGGTTGGCGGGCTCAATTCTCCAATACCACCGGGTCTGGCAACACCGCCATCGGCAGTGATGCGCTCTATTCCAACACCACGGCCGGCTTCCTCACCGCCTGTGGGATCTATGCACTCTACTCGAATACCACGGGGATCTCCAATACCGCCTGCGGAGCTGAGACCCTGCGGCTCAATACCACCGGTAGCGAGAACTCGGGACTGGGCAGCTACGCATTGTACAACAACACAAGCGGCAGTTACAATAGCGCCATGGGCTATTCGGCGCTGGTCTCCAACACGACTGGCTATTCCAATACCGCCAGCGGTAACCGTGCACTCAATTCCAATACCACTGGCGCCGTGAACACTGCGTCCGGGGTGCATGCACTCTCCTTCAACACCACGGGGAGCTACAACACAGCCGCAGGTTACCAAGCACTGTTCAGCAACACCACCGGCAATTCGAACACCGCTTCCGGATACACAGCGCTCTGGTCGAACTCAACCGGCCTCTCGAACAGCGCGATCGGATCATTCGCTCTGAACAACAATACCTCGGGCACCGCAAATGCAGCATTGGGCGAGGCCGCCTTGACGTACAACACAACTGGAAGCAATAACACGGCAGTGGGAGTATGGGCTGGTCCGAATACCGGAGCCCTTGGGGGTACGATCGCGATCGGCTACACCGCCACAGCCACCATCACCAACCGCGCGGTGATCGGCACCGTCGCGAACAACAACCTTACCGGGGGCTATGGGGCTTGGCAGAATCTGAGCGATGGGCGCTTCAAGCGGCAGGTGCAGGAGAACGTGCCTGGGCTTGAGTTCATCACCCAGCTCCGCCCCGTGACCTACACCTTGGATGCACGCGCTGTGGATTCCTTCCTGGGCATAGCGCAGCGCATGGACACCATCTCGGACCAAGCGGCAAGATCGAGATATCAGCAGCGGCTCGATGAGGTCTCGACCGAGGTGCAGACCGGCTTCATCGCGCAAGAGGTGGAGGCTGCGGCCCGGAGCATCGGGTACGACTTCGCGGGCGTACACCATCCGATCTCGGATGCGGACCACTACACCATTGGCTACGAGGCCTTCGTGATGCCACTGGTGAAAGCCGTGCAAGAGTTGAACATCCAGCTGGAAGCAGCCAGGCAGGCGAACGCCGCCATGCTGGCGCGACTTTCACAGCTCGAAGCGGTGACGGCGACCCGGAGCGTCAACAGCGACCGATAGTTCAGGCAGCGCCCATCGGCGCGTACGCGGTGCTTCAACGCTCTTCCGCATCTTTGCCCGCCTTCCCCCGGGTCAAGCCCGGGGTTCGGCGGGCGAAGCCCAAGACCCATGGACATCCGATCGATCAAGTCCGCATTGGACAATGAAACGCTCACCGGCACCACCATCACCGTGGCCGGCTGGGTGCGCACCTTCCGCAACGACCGCTTCATCGCCCTCAACGACGGCAGCACCATCCGCAACCTGCAGTGCGTGATCGACCAGGAGAAGGTGGATGTCGCAACGCGCGCGCGCTTCACCACGAGCGCCGCCGTGAAGTGTACGGGCCTCATCGTGGAGAGCAAGGGCAGCGGACAGCGGGTGGAGATGCAGGTGACGACCGTGGAAGTGCTCGGCGACAGCGATGCGGAGAAATACCCCATCCAGCCCAAGAAGCACAGTCTCGAGTTCCTGCGCGAGAACGCCCATCTGCGCTTCCGTACGAACACCTACAGCGCGGTATTCCGCATGCGGCACCAGGTGAGCTTCGGCATCCACGAGTACTTCGATCAGCAGGGCTACAACTATTTCCATGCACCCATCATCACCGCGAGCGATGCGGAAGGCGCGGGCGAGATGTTCCGCGTGAGCGTGCTCGATGCGAAGACCCCACCACTGATGGAAGACGGGACGGTGGACTTCAAAGAGGACTTCTTTGGTGCCGAGAGCCGGCTTACCGTGAGCGGCCAATTGCAAGCCGAAACCGCCGCACTGGCATTGGGCAAGGTCTACACCTTCGGCCCCACCTTCCGCGCGGA
>JAGNSU010000187.1 GCA_017987895.1 Flavobacteriales bacterium
CACATCCACCGCGCCGCTCTTGATCTGTTCGGTGGTGAGTTCCGTGGGCCGGAACCAGAACCCGTTCAATTTACCCACAAGCTTCGAACCTGCTTTCATGCATGTATCCGCATGCATGGTCTCCACGATCAAGCCTTGATGGCTGAGCGCCAATTCCAAGGAGAGCTGCCGATCATCGGTCGTGGTGTTCTCCAGCCGGAGCAGCAATTCGGAAGGGCGCCCGACGGGATGTAGCCAACGGTATCCGATCGCGATACCTTCTTCCTGGCCTTTGGAGGTGAACTTCTGTGCGGCCGCTGGGGGCGCTAGCAATAGGCAAAGCACCAGGGCGGGGTATGTTCTCATGGCACGAGGTGTTCCAGGCTTTGGATCACGAGGGCGATGGCGGCATCGTCCACATCCAGATGCGTAACCATGCGCACCATGCGCGGCCCGAACTGCACGGCCAGTATGCCTTCTTCGCGCAACTTGCCGAGAAATCGGTCCACCGGTACTCCGGCTTTCAAGGTGAAGACCACGATGTTCGTAGCAACGGGCGCCACGCTCTCGACCCAAGGTCTGCCCGTGACCACCTCTTCCAAACGCTTGGCACGCGCGTGATCGTCCTTCAGTCTTTCCACATGGTTGTCCAAAGCGTAGAGACCTGCCGCCGCAAGAATGCCCGCTTGTCGCATGCCTCCACCGAAGCGCTTGCGCACCCTTCTGGCTTCAGCGATGAAAGAACCGCTACCTGTGAGCACTGAACCTACTGGAGCGCCAAGACCTTTGCTCAGGCAGATACTGATGGAATGGAACGCGGCACCCCAGGCAGCTGGCGCGGTGCCATCCACCTGCATCGCGTTGAAGATGCGTGCGCCATCCATATGCAGCATGAGCCCATGTTTCTCGCAGGCCGCGCGAATGCGCCTCACTTCGTTCAGGTCCCATACCGCACCGCCGCCCCGGTTCGCTGTGTTCTCGATGTTCACCAACCGCGTCCGGGCCAAGTGCACGTTGTTCGCATCGCTGATGGCCGCTTCCACCTCCGCTGCGGTGAAACGTCCGCGATCGCTCGGGAGGAACTTCACGCTGCATCCGCTATTGGCCATCATACCGCCGCCTTCGTAGCGGTAGACATGGGCGCCTTCATCGCAGAGCACCTCGTCTCCGGGACGTGTGTGTACGTTAATGGCGATCTGGTTCGTTTGTGTGCCGCTGGCGCAGAACAAACCTGCCTCGTGTCCGAAGAGCGCGGCCATGCGTTCTTCCAGGGCGTTCACCGTGGGGTCTTCGCCGAAGACGTCATCGCCCACTTCGGCGCGCAGCATGGCCTCGCGCATGCCGGGAGTGGGGCGGGTAACAGTATCGGAGCGGAGATCGATCATTGGTCCGGCAAGTTAGCCGGGGCCGCATTGTGCATAGACGACCCTATTTCTTCCGGGCCACTAGGATCCCATCGCGCAACGGGACCATCACCTGCTCTACCCGTGCATCCGCTTTCACCTTGCGGCTGTACTCCACGATGGCGCGAGTGGCTTCGTCCTGTTCGGCACCAGGAAGGAGCACCTTGGCGTTCCATAGCACGTTGTCCGCGAGGATCAGCCCGCCGGGCCGCACTTTGTCGATCACCGCGTCGAAGTAGTTCGGGTAGTTCTGCTTGTCCGCATCGATGAAGACCAGGTCGAACGGTGCGGGAAGATCCGGGATCACTTCAAGCGCAGGCCGGTGGTGCATGGTGATACGATCCAGCATTCCGGCTTTCTCCACATAGCGGTGCACCATCTCCGGCAAATAGGGATCGATGTCGATGGTATGCACCATGCCGCCTTCGGCCAACCCTTCTGCCAGGCATAGCGCGCTGTAGCCGGTGAAGGTGCCGATCTCGACGACGGTCTTCGGTCGTACCAGATGACTGAGCATTGAGAGGAAGCGTCCCTGCAAATGCCCGCTGATCATGATCGGCATCTGCACCTTCGCATAGGTCTCTTCCGTCAGCTCGCGCAAGTAGCTCGCTTCCTCGGTGCTGTGGTTCTCGCAATAGGCGTCGAGGGCGGGGTCGAGGAACTTCATGGCGGAAAGGTAGACGCGTGGCTTGAGCGCAAAACCGCCTCGCCGTTAGTGGCGTACGATGAGCCGGGCGGCGCAGACATTCCCGGTGGATCGTACCGTCACGATGTATCCACCATTGCTCAAGCCGGACACATCCAGCTGATGTGTCAGTGCGTTCGCGCGGTCAAGCAACAAGGTCCGCCCGCACATGTCCTGGACCTCAATAATGGCGTTCCTCATCGATCCGTCCAACCTCAGCGTCACGGTCGCGTCCGCTGGATCGGGGAACAGCGTCAGCCTTTCGCGTCTTCGTTCCTCCACGGATGATCCAGGCAGGTTGTACCTCCACCAATCTTTATAGCGCTGCACATTGTCGCTGCCCGTCCCATAGAACAGAAAGTTGATGTCCGCCATGAAAAGGTTCAGTCCCACTACCCCTGAACGGCGGCCACCGGGCGGAAAGGGAGTACTTGTCACATCCCATTGGGCGGCAAGGATCCAGCAGGAATCGCTGACGTCCGTCGTGTTCTTGGCGCCGCATATCAGCCTTCCGTCCGCGGCGTCCGCACTGTATCGTCCGCTGGGCATGGTAGGGCCGACGTTCCAGGAATCCGTGTATTGCTGATACCGATACACATCGCTTAGCGTGTTGAAGGCCGAATCGGCACCGCCGATCACAGCGTTATCCATCGCGGCCGCACGGTGCCTCGCTGCACCTGGGATCGGGGCGCGCATGGCCCATGCATCGGTGATGGGGTCGTATTTCCATGTCTCGTTCGTCGGAATACCCCCGGCCAGCATGCCGGTGCAGACGTACGCATAGTCCCAAACATGTGTGAGCGCCACTGCCGCATAGCGCCCAAGGGCGGGAAGGGGAGCACGCTGGTCCCAGGTATCCGTTGTCCGATCGTACCGCCAGAGCTCGTTCAGCGGGCCATTGGCATCCAGCCCCCCGAACAGATAACCCGTGTCGTTGAGCGTGAAAGACGTGCAGTATTGCCGAGGGCTCGCGGGCAGCGCCGCGATGGTGTCCCAGGTATCGCTATTTATGTCATAGACGTACCAATCGCTCCGCAATTGGAAGTTCTCGTCCAACCCGGTGCCCACGTAGACCTTGTCGTAGATCGTGAATGAGGCGGCATCATCGCGCGGCGTTCCGGGGAAGTCAGCGAGTTGTACCCAGGTCTGCCCTAGCGCGGAGAGTGAGACCAACAGCAGGGCAGGGGCGAAACGGCGCATGCCCGAATCTACGAATAGGACCCCTACCGCCTCGGCGCAACGGTTTCGCCACGCTGCTTTTCGTTGCGGGTCCTTGGCGCTCGTGGCGTCGTGGCGGTAATTGACCTCAGAACGGATTCTTCCCGCTCCCGATCAGCTTCGCCGCCACCAGCCTCCGTGCCTTCACGCTGTTGAACGCGCCATACTTCGTGAACCGTTTCGCACCCATCAGCATCGCCTGGCGCTCATCGCCCTCAGCAAAGGCGTTCACAGCTTCCTTGGCGTTCTTGGCGATCCGGTCCGCAGCATCCCGGATGTAGATCTGCGCCATTGCCACTTGCTCCTTGCACGCATCGGCGTCTTTCATGGTTTCCAGTTTCAACGTGCGCAGCAACACGCTTTCCGCGAGGTAGGTATCGATCACCATGTCGCTGATGCGCATCACGATCTCCTGCTCATCGCCGAGCGCGAGGCCGAGTTTCTGCGCGGCGCTCCCAGCGGCCATCAGTACGGCCTTCTTGAAGTTCGCTACCATGCGCTTCTCCTCACCGAGCAATGAATCGTCCGGCTCCGGCATGTCGGGGATGCCCATGAGTTCCTGAGCCACTTGCATCGCAGGGCCCATCAGGTCCAGTTGGCCTTTCATCGCGCGCTTCAGCAGCATGTCCACGGTGAGCAGGCGGTTGATCTCGTTGGTGCCTTCGAAGATCCGGTTGATGCGGCTGTCGCGGTAGGCGCGTTCCACGGGGCTCTCGGCGCTGTAGCCCATGCCGCCATAGATCTGCACAGCCTCGTCCACCACATAATCCAGGCATTCGCTGCCGGCCACTTTCAGGATCGCGGCCTCGGCGGCGTATTGCTCCACGCCTTTCAGCAGTGCGGTCGCATAGTCAGCTCCACCAGCCTTCAGGTCATCAATGGCGCGCTCCATGTCGTAGCTGCAGCGGTAAGTGGCGCTTTCCACCACGTAGCAGTAGATCGCCATGTCGGCGAGCTTCTGCTGGATCGCGCCGAAGGTGCTGATCGATTTACCGAACTGCTGACGCTCGTTCGCATAGGTGATCGCGATATCCAGCGTCTGCTTCGCACCGCCCAATGCGGCACCGGCCAATTTGATGCGGCCGATGTTCAGGATGTTCACAGCGATCTTGAAACCGTTCTCGCGCGTGCTCAGCAGGTTCTCCACCGGCACCTTGCAGTCGTTGAAGAAGACCTGCCGCGTGCTGCTGCCCTTGATCCCCATCTTCTTCTCCTCCGGGTTCAGCGTGATACCGCCGAAACCCTTCTCCACGATGAAGGCGCTGAGGTTCTTGTCATCATCGATCTTGGCGAAGACCGTGAACACATCGGCGAAGCCGCCGTTGGTGATCCACATCTTCTGGCCGTTGATGATGTAGTGCTTGCCATCAGGGGTCAGCACCGCCTTGGTCTTGCCGCTGTTCGCATCGCTGCCGCTACCGGGTTCGGTGAGGCAGTAGCAGGCCTTCCATTCGCCGCTGGCCAGCTTGGGGATGTACTTCTTGCGCTGCTCCTCGTTGCCGTAGTAGAGCGTGGGGAGTGTACCGATGCCCGTGTGCGCCGCGATCGCCACGCTGAAGCTGTAGCCCGCGCCGGTGCGCTCCGTGGCCAGCATCGTTGTCACGAAGTCCTTGCCGAAGCCACCCAGATCCTCCGGCACGCTGATGCCCAGTAGGCCCAACTCGCCCGCCTTCTCCAGCAGGCTCACCATCAGGCCCTCCTCTTGGTGGTCGATCTTCTCCACGTTCGGCCACACGTTCTGTTGCAGGAACTCCGTGCAGGTCTGCGCGATCATGCGCTGCTCCTCGTTGAACTCCTCGGGAATGAAGATGTCCTGCGGTGCACTTTCGCGGATCAGGAATTCGCCGCCTTGGAGGGCCTTGGGTTTGGTTTCGGTGCTCATGACTTTCGGATTCTGGAGGTTCTAACGTGCTTAGAGGCGGTTCGTTCTTAAGTCTGACTTGTCATCCTGAGCTTGTCGATGAGTTGGGCGTGCCCCTCGGCCAAATGCGCCTCGGGTCGGGCTATTCGCTGCAAGTC
>JAGNSU010000188.1 GCA_017987895.1 Flavobacteriales bacterium
GGGGCACTCACCACAGGGTTCTGGTCACCACTGGTGAAGCCGTTGGGTCCGGTCCATGCGAAGTCCCCGTTGCCGCTACCGTTGAGCATCACGCTGCTGGTGTTGCAGTTCAGTTCGCCGCCGCTGGCTTGTGCGCCGGGCACTTCCACATCTTCGCCCACCGATGCGTTCGCGGTCTCGCTACAGCCATTGGTTGGGTTGGAAACCGTCAGTACATAGATGCCCGGGAGGGTTGCGATCGGATCCTCATCGCCGCTGGTGAAGTTGTTCGGACCTGTCCAGGAGAAGTTCACACCTGGCGTGCTGCTCTCGCCATCGAGTTGGATACCGTTCGGGGTGAGGCAGGTCAAGGTTCCACCGGTCGCGCTGGCGTTCGGAACATCCTGGTCGAGGATCACTTCGACGTTGTCCGATGTTGTACAGCCGTTCACGCTGGTCGCGGTAAGGGTGTAGATGCCAGCTTCGGTCACGAGTGGATCTTCATCCGTGCTGGTAAAGCCGTTAGGACCGGTCCACGACACGGAGAACCCAACAGGATCCAAAGTGGCTTGCAATGTGGCGCTCGGTTCGGTGCAAGTAAGGGTGGCACCGACAAGCGTGATCTCCGGAACATCATTGCCCAAGGTCACGAAGGCGTTCGCGCTGTTCACACATCCGTTCAAGCTGGTGGCGGTCAGCGTGTACATGCCGAGGTCGCTCACGATAGCATCTTCATCCTGGCTGATGAAGCCGTTCGGACCCGCCCAGTTCGTCGAGGCTCCAACGGGCGTGACGGTGGCCAGGATCGTTGTGTTGGCCGCGTCGCAAGGAAGCACCGCGTCCATTACTTCCACCATAGGTACATCGGTGCCGAGGGTCACGAAGGCGTTCGCATTGTTCGTGCAGCCGTTCGGTCCCGTGGCGGTCAACGTGTACATACCCAGGTCGCTCACTACAGCATCCTCGTCCGGGCTGGAGAAACCGTTCGGACCGGTCCAGCTCAACGTGGAACCGATCGGCGTCACGGTCGCTTGGATCGTGGTGTTCACATCATTGCAACCCAGCACCGCGTCGATCGCGGTAACGACCGGAACATCATCGTCCAGTGTGACTTCCGCATTGTCGCTGGCGGAGCAGCCGTTCGAGGGGTCCGTTACGGTGAGCGAGTAGATGCCAGCTTCAGTGACCAATGGGTCCTCATCGCTACTGCTGAACCCGTTCGGGCCGGTCCACGCGAAGGACACGCCTTGGGTGGTGCTGCCACCGTTCAGGTTACCGGAAGCGGTGGTGCAGTTCAGGACCACGTCATCTCCTGCGCCCACATGGGGTGTGGTCGTGTTGACACTTACTTCCACTTGGTCGGTAGCGCTGCATCCGTTCTGACCGGTGATCAGCAGTGTATAGGTACCTGCGGCGTTCACCGTGGGATTCGCTGTTCCAGCATCGGAGACGATCCCAGGACCGCTCCATGCGAACACGGCGCCAGGGGTAGTGGAGGATCCGTTAAGTTGTATCGCCGGACCCGTGGTGCAGGTAATCGTAGTATCCGCGCCCGCATTGGCATCGGCGGCCAGGCTGCTACCGATCTGGAAGGGGATGACCACGCTGCACTGGTTGATATCGGTCACGGTCACGCTGTAAGGACCGGCCGCAAGGTTGCTCACGTTCGCGCCTACCGCGCCGGTGCTCCAGAGGAAGCCATAGCCCGGTGTTCCACCGTTCCCGGATGCGCTCGCACTACCATTGCTGTTACCGCAGGTGGTGTTCGTGGGGTTCACATTTCCACCTACAGCGGTAGGCTCACCGACTACGAAGTTGCCAACCGCGGTACAGCCATTGGCATCGGTTACCGTCACACTATACGGGCCTGCGCCAAGTCCGGTCGCCGTCTGGCCGGTCTGGCCGTTGCTCCAGAGGTAGCCGAAAGGTGCCGTCCCGTCCGCCGTTGCGGTGATGCTTCCCGTGGCTCCACCATTGCACGCGGCGTCGGTCACATCACCCGTCACGCTCATGATACGCACTGTTACCACCTGGTCCGCTGCACCCGCCAGGATGCAGGCGTCACCGCCGATGATGCGTCGGATGTAGGTCTTCTGGTTCAGCACACCGATCTCGGCACCCGTGAGGTTCTGTCCGTTGGAGCCGACGATGTCGGTCCAGTTCACGCTGTCCGTGCTCATCTGCCACTGGAAGGTGGCCGCAGGCGGGAAAGCGGGATAGTTCGATGCGGTATTGTTGCGCACAACGGTCGGCAGAACGTAGCTCGGTTGCGAACCTTGGATATCGCCAGGAACGCTGCCCGCACAGATCGCCGTGCCGAGGTAGGTGATGCTGTTGCCCAGTAGATCGGGCGGATTGGCCCACACCACCAGGCCGGGTTCATACCGGCTGGTAGGGCTGTTCTTCGTCGTGTTCAACGCGCCCTGCGTGAGCGGGAGGTTGTTGCTCTGCGCGGTGACGATCGTGTAGATGCGGCAATTGTCGAACTTGATGCCGCGTTCGCCCACCGGGTCGTAATCATCGTTCGTACCACCATAGTACGTGCTGAACTCAAGCGCGCTCAGGTCGCTCTCCAGTTTGAAGAACACCTTGTCGTTGCTGCCCTGGTTAGTGGTCTGCAGCGGCACTTCCGGGGAAGCGCTCACCGGGAAGTTGGTGCTGTTCGAGTAGCCGAACACGAAGACGTCGTTGTTCAGGTCCGTGTTCAGGCCCATCATGTTCACTTCGTTGCTTGTGCCGCCCACATAAGTGCCGGCGATGAACGTTTGGTCGATGCCCATCCGGCCCACGTAGAAGTCGTTGCTGCCGTTGTGGCCCGTGTCATAGGCCCCGCCGCTGATGTTCGCCGCGTTCAAGCCTTCCGTCACCCCTCCGAAGTACAGCTCCGTGCGCGTGGTGTTGAACTCCATGCACAGTAGGTTCGCGTCATCGTTCGCGTCGCTGGAGTAGTAGGAAGACCAGGTAATAGCGGCCGTGGTCCCGTTCATGCGTTGCAGAAAGCCGGCGGTGGTGCCACCCCGAGTTGCTTGGCGTGGGCTCACGGTGGGGAAGTTCGTGCTGCTGGTATTCCCGCCCACGAAGAGGTCACCGCTGATCGGGTTGTGCAACATGATGCTCGCACGGTCACCACTGCTACCGCCGTAGTTGCGCATCCATACAAGGCTCGACAGGTCCTGGTTGATGCGGAACACGAACGCATCGCTACCGCCGCTGTTGGTATTGCTCGCACCGCTGCCCGCGTTCAGCGTAAGCAGGTTGGTGCTGGTGGTACTGCCGCACACGAACACATCGCCGTTCGGGGCCGTGCGCACATCGAAGTTGTCATCGGCTCCGTTACCACCCACCACAGCGGCCTTGATGGACTGTCCGTCCTGGGTGATCTTCAGCACGAACACGTCGATGTCCGATTGTGCCTGTTGGTTCAGGCTGCTGCCTGTGAAGGCGCTGCCGCCGATGAGGGGGAAGTTGGTGCTGCTGGTCTGGCCGGTGATGTACAGGTTGCCGTCGGGCCCCTGTTCCATCGCGTACGGGTTGTCATCACCGCTGCCGCCGATATAGGTCTGCCATACACGCGTGCCCTGGCCTCCAACAGTGGCTGGTTCCAGGTATTTGCCCACGATGGTCTCCAGGTTGCCGTTCGCCGTTACGTCGAAAGCGCCAACCGTGATGTTGTCCGTAGTGCCCACCACACGGGCCACTACGTACACCGCATGGTCAACGGGATCCACCCAGATGGCGTGCCCGTGATTATCGCCCGAGCTGTTCGTATTCACCCAGGTGCTCCAGCGCATGGCGATCGGGTCGATCACCAGCGGCTGTGACTTGTCGTAATCGACGAGCGTGAAGCCCAGGACATTGCCACCGCTCACGCGATAACCGGCCTTCACTTGCTTCTCGCGGCCACCGATGCGCTGGTAGACCACCGGCGCGGGATAGCTCATCTCGCCGAGACTGGTCGGCACCACGAGCTCGCCCTTGTCGTTCACACGCAGGCTCTCGATCCCCTTGAACTCGATGGCGATGGCGCGTGGATCGCTGTTCGGCGCGCACACGATGTCGTATTCCAACGAGCCGTCGGCCGCTGGGTAGTAACGAACATCGATGCCGCGGTACACGCCCGTGTACCAGACCTCCTGGTAGGTGCGCACGTTGTGCGCTTCTTTGCCACCGAGAAAGTAGTTGTTCACCTCGCTGTGCGCGTCCTTGCTCTCGATGCGCATCGAAGGCAACGCGTTCTGGAAGTGCAGCATCCAGCCGTGGCCCTTCTCGTTCCACATCAGCGGACGCATCGGCTTGCCATCGTGCATCTCCTGCTCGATGCGCATGCCCTCGTCCTGACGCGCCTGCACGGTCGCCGGGTCGTAGGCCTTCATCAGCATGCCGTCGCGGGTGGCCAGCGCCTGGCCGAGAGGGAAGTCCGCCTTGAAGAGCACCGCCGCGTTCATCTGGCCTTTGTTCTCGGTGAACTCAATGCGCCGATCGTAGCGATGCAGCAACTGATCCAGTTCACCCTGATGACCGTCGTGACCTGCCGCAGTGTTCGGCGGCATGTGCGGCCGGGCCGCAAGTGCCAGTGGCATCAAGGCCAGAAGCAGTATCCCCGGCATCGCCAGGCGATATTTCCTTCGGGTATTCCTCCGTTTCATGTTCCGTTGGATTGGGTTCGTTCCTATTGCCGGACCTGTTGGATCCGGTCGTTCGGCAGTTCTAATGGAAGAGGACCAGGGTTACCCCGATCAGGATCAGCCCCCACAGTTCCAGGTCCGCCAAGTCGCGGCTCAATGACCGGAAGTGGGTGGCGTACTGCGCCCTAAGACGGCTTTGCTCAAGTTGGTTCCTCATTGTGCTCTTCTGGGGTGTCCAAGTAGCCCACGGAGCGATCTGAAGAACGGTTGAACGGGCACAAAACAACGGCGACGACCAAGGTTTTGTCAAGTATTGGTCGAAGGGTTACGTCGTTTCGTCGACATAAGAGGCCACGCCAGCGGGTATTTCGAAGGCTCCTGCGATCATTGATGAGCGCCTCCTCGAACAGTGGTAGGATCGGTCGAAAAGGGTCAGTTGTTGAAAACTTCCTGCCGGATTTTTTGGCGATCGACCTTGTTCGTTGGTTAATTGTCCGCCGAGTTCTTGACAGAATATCTGTCGGGTTCGACGGCCTGGTCAAACCAGCGCGTCAAGTATCGAAGAACAACAACAGCAAAACCACGGAGCACATGGCCATTGAGATCAATAAAGAGAAGCTGAAGGCCCTTCAGCTCACCATGGACAAGATGGAGAAGACCTT
>JAGNSU010000189.1 GCA_017987895.1 Flavobacteriales bacterium
CAGCGTCTGCTCAAGACCCGCATGTTCAGCGATGTGCTTGGCAACATCCACTTCTGGGGCTGGCAGCTGATCATCGTCGCGGCGGCGGTCACATTGCCGCTGGGCATGACCACGGGAAAGGAATACGCCGAGCTGGAATGGCCTATTGACATCGCGATCACGCTCGTATGGGTCGTCTTCGGCATCAACATGTTCGGCACCATTCTCAAGCGCCGCGAGCGCCACTTGTACGTGGCCATCTGGTTCTACATCGCTACATGGGTCACGGTGGCCATGCTGCACATCGTCAACAGCATCGAACTGCCCATCTCGATGACGAAGAGCTACAGTTGGTACGCCGGGGTGCAGGACGCGTTGGTGCAATGGTGGTATGGGCACAACGCGGTGGCCTTCTTCCTCACTACGCCCTACCTGGGGCTGATGTATTACTTCCTTCCGAAGGCGGCGAACCGCCCCGTCTATAGCTACAAGCTCAGCATCATCCACTTCTGGGCGCTGATCTTCCTTTACATCTGGGCGGGACCGCACCACCTGTTGTACAGTGCGCTCCCGGATTGGGCGCAATCGCTCGGCACCGTCTTCAGCATCATGCTCATCGCACCGAGTTGGGGCGGCATGCTCAATGGGCTGCTCACGTTGCGTGGCGCATGGGACCGGGTGCGTGAGGACCCCGTGTTGAAGTTCTTCGTGGTCGCCGTGACATGCTATGGCATGGCCACGCTCGAAGGACCCCTGTTGAGCCTCAAGTCGATCAATGCGATCGCGCACTTCACGGATTGGATCGTGGCGCACGTGCATATCGGCGGTATCGGCTGGAACGGCTTCATGGCCTTCGGTATGATCTACTGGTTGGTGCCTCGCCTCTATGGCACTGAGCTCTTCTCGAAGAGGCTCGCGAACATGCACTTCTGGCTGGGTACGCTCGGGATCATCTTCTATGCGGTTCCGCTCTACTTCGCCGGCTTCTTCCAAAGCCTTATGTGGAAACAGTTCACGCCGGACGGGTTCCTGGTCTACCCGAACTTCCTCGATACGCTGCTGCAGATCAAGACCGCTTACTGGCTGCGGGCATTGGGTGGGAGCATCTACATCGTCGGCGTGTTCATCATGATCTACAACGTGTGGCGAACGGTAAAGGCCGGAAAGCTGATCGCGAACGAAGCGGCCGAAGCACCTCCGCTGGAGAACGTCGCTGTGGTCAGCGACAGCGGCCACTGGCACCGTTGGATCGAGCGCCGTCCCATTCAGATGCTCGTGGTGAGCCTGGTGCTGGTGGCCATCGGTGGGGTGCTGGAGCTCGTTCCCACCTTCTTGGTGAAGAGCAACATCCCCACGATCAGCAGTGTGAAACCCTATACACCCTTGGAATTGCAAGGACGGGATATCTACGTGCGGGAGGGTTGCTACACCTGCCACAGCCAGATGGTGCGCCCCTTCCGAAGTGAAACGGAGCGCTATGGCGAATACGCGAAGGCAGGAGAGTTCGTCTATGACCACCCTTTCCAATGGGGTAGCAAGCGCACAGGGCCCGACCTCCTGCGGGTGGGAGGGAAGTACCCGAACAGTTGGCACTATTACCACATGTGGGATCCCACGAGCATGAGCCCAGGTTCCCTGATGCCCGCCTATCCGCACCTCTTTGAGGATGTGCTGGACACGTCCGTGACCTCCAAGAAGATCGATGCGATGATCACGATGGGCGTACCCTATGCCAAGGACTTCCCCGCCAATGCGAACGCCGATCTCCAGGCGCAGAGCCAGGCCATCGTCGCGGATCTGAAGAAGGCGGGGGTGGAAGCCATGAGCGACCGGGAGATCATCGCCGTGATCGCCTATCTGCAACGCGTGGGGACCGATATCAAGGCGAAGGCACCCGCTGCTGTTGCCGCACAACCCTGATCGCGATGCTGAAGTTCATCAAGCACCACTTGGACACCATCGCGGGGGTCGGTATCTACCCGGTGATCTCCTTCGTGATCTTCTTCAGCTTCTTCCTGCTGATGCTTTTCTGGCTGCGGAGAGTGGGGAGCGCGCACGTCGATCACATGGCGGCACTGCCCCTTTCCGACGAGATCAACACCAACGACACCGCTTCCCATGCGCATTGATCGATCCACCGCTACACGTGCAATCTTGGTCATGGCCCTGGCGGTCCTGTGCGGGCCCATGATGGCACAAGGCATCGCGCCGACCGGCGCCCCATCAGGACAGCTCTTCAACGTGGACATGGGCGTGGTCTATGCGCTCCTGGCGCTGGCGGTGGTGCAGGTGATCTTCATCTTCTCGCTTTCCGGCATCATGCGCACGATGAGCGGCCCGAGCACATGGACGAAGCGTGGGGCGCGCGGTGGATCGCGTTCGATGGTGTTGGTCCCGCTGTTCCTCCTTGCCACGACCACTGCGAACGCCCAGGCGTATCAGGGCGACGGGGGCACCGTGAGCAACTACGTTCTCTTCTGGTGGTTGATCGCCGTGAACCTGGTGCTCTTCGTCATGCTTCTGGCACAGGTGAACCTACTGCGCGTATTGACGAAGGTGGTGACGGGTGTCGACAAGGCGGCCGAAGTGGAGCTCGCCCCCGCAGGGCCGACATGGGATCAGCGTTTGTTGGCGCGCCTTACAAGGCAGGTCTCCGCGGAGAAGGAACAGGACATTCTGATGCATCATGAGTACGATGGCATCCGCGAATTGGACAATGTGCTCCCCCCTTGGTGGGTGTGGCTGTTCTACGGTTCGATCATCTGGAGCGTGGTGTATATGGTGAATGTGCATGTCATCAACATATGGCCCGACCAGAAGACCGAGTACACCAATGAGATGGTGCAGGCCAAGGCGGATGTGGCCGCGTACATGGCCACCCTCACCAACACCGTCGATGAGAACACCGTGATGCTCAGTACCGAGGCGGGCGTGCTCGCGAGCGGACGTGCCGCCTTCACCCAGTACTGCACACCCTGCCACGGCGCCGACGCGGCGGGATCCGAGACATCCGTCGGGCCGAACCTTACCGATGCCCATTGGATCCATGGCGGCGGGGTGAAGAACGTGTTCTCCACCATCAAGTATGGTGTGCCGGAGAAGGGCATGATCAGCTGGAAGACGCAGTTGAAACCCGCGGAGATCGCCGCTTTGACCAGTTTCATAATCAGCCTTCAGGGCACCGGGTCCGCCACCCAAAAGGCTCCACAAGGGGAGCTTTGGACCGAGGGCGGCGCTCCGGTGGACACCACCGCAACAGCGCCTGATAGTACCGCGGTCCGTGCGGATACCGCGCGGCTGGCGTTGAACTGAAATGGACCGCCAACCCGCCCATATCCAGCGTGACGAGAGCTACCGCGACAGCATCAGTACGGTAGACAAGGCGGGCAAGCGGATCTGGGTCTACCCCAGGAAATCGCACGGTAAGTTCACCACATGGCGCGCGCGGTTCGGTTACGGCCTGCTCGCCCTGCTCTTCGCGGGCCCGTTCATTTCCATCGGTGGCGAGCCGCTGCTCATGATCAACTTCGTGGAGCGTCGCTTCGTGTTCTTCGGCCAGGTCTTTTGGCCGCAGGACTTCCTGATCTTCGTTCTCGGCTTCATCACGTTCATCGTCTTCGTGACGTTGTTCACTGTCGTGTTCGGCCGACTATTCTGCGGCTGGGCGTGCCCGCAATCGGTGTTCATGGACCAGGTGTTCCGCCGGATCGAGCACATCGTGGAAGGGGATTGGAAACAGCGGCAGGCCCTGGACAAGGGGCCGCTCACCACTGACAAGCTCTGGAAGAAGACGGTGAAGCATGTGCTCTTCTTCGGCATCAGCTTCCTGATCGGGAACACGTTCCTTGCCTATATCATCGGGAGCCATGAGCTAATGCGCATCGTGACGGAACCCGCTGCGGAGCATGCGGGCGGCCTGCTCGCCATGATGGCCTTCAGCGGCACCTTCTACGCCAACTTCGCCTTCTTCCGGGAGCAGGCCTGCACCACGGTGTGCCCCTATGGTCGTTTGCAGGGAGTGCTCATGGACCGCAAAACCATCGTGATCGCCTATGATCATGTGCGCGGTGAAGCGCGCGGCTTGTTCCGTAAAGGAGAAGTACGGAGCGAGGTGGGCAAGGGCGATTGCATCGACTGCAAGGCCTGTGTTTACGAATGCCCCACGGGTATCGACATCCGCAATGGCACACAACTCGAGTGCGTGAACTGTACGGCCTGCATCGATGCCTGCGATCACATGATGCGCGGCGTCGGGCTACCGACCGGGCTCATCCGCTATGCCAGCGAGGACGAGATCGCGGATAAGAAGCCCTTCCGCTTCACCGTTCGGATGAAGGCGTACACGGCGGTGCTTGCCGTCCTCGTGGGGGTACTTGCCACGTTGATCGTGATGCGCACCGATACGGAGACCACCGTGCTGCGCACTCCGGGCATGCTGTTCCAAACACAGGAGGACGGTCGGATCAGCAACCTGTACTCGATCAAGACCATGAACAAGACCCCGCACGATCTGTCCGTGCATCTCGAATTGATGAACGTGGAGGGTGAGATCAAGGTCATCGGAAAACCCATGGATCTGAAGGCCGGGGAACTGGGGCAGGGCGAGGTATTCATCCTTTTGGACAAGGACCAGTTACAAGGCATGAAGACCAAGGTGGTCATCGGTGTGTACGTCGGCGACAAGCTGTTGGAGAAGGTGAGCACGTCATTCGTAGGTCCCATCAAGATCAACCCATCATGAACTGGGGAAAAGGACTCGCCATGGCATTGGCCGCTTTCGCTGGGCTGATGGTCTTCTTCATCGTGATGGCCGCGCGGAACCCGGAGCCGCTCGTTACGGAGCGGTACTATGAAGAGGAGCTGAAGTACCAGGAACGCATCGACAATAGCGAACGCGCCAATGCGCTGACCCGCGCTGTGCGCATCGAGGTGAGCGGGCAACGCGTTCGACTGAGCTTCCCGGAGGAAATGCACGACCGCGTGATCCGCGGCGAGCTCACGCTGTTGCGGCCCAACGATCCGATCGGGGACCGTCACGTCACCATCACGCCGAATGGATCGGGGGTCTTCGAGACCGCTGATCTGGACCTGCTGAGCGGGCGCTACAACGCGCTCTTGGAATGGGGCGTGGACGGTGTGGCCTACTACACGGAGGAGAAGCTGGTGGTACCATGAACGCCATGCTCGCCACGGCCTTTGTGCTGGGTATGGCCGGCAGTGCGCACTGCGTGGGCATGTGCGGGCCGATCGCGCTCGCCGTACCCTCGCCCGGC
>JAGNSU010000190.1 GCA_017987895.1 Flavobacteriales bacterium
CCCGATTCCCGCAGATCGCTCAATTGGGGTCGCTTGTCACCACCCCGGGTCTCTACCGCCCGGCTCAACTGACTGAGGGCGATGATGGGCACGTCGAGTTCTTTGGCGATGCTTTTTATCGAACGACTGATCTGGCTGATCTCCTGCTCTCGGTTGCCCCCTTTGTTGTCAGTGCCACTGGTCATCAACTGGAGGTAGTCGATCACGATCAGCTCCACATTGTGCTGAGCCTTCAACCGGCGGCATTTTGCCCGTAGTTCGAAAATGTTGAGTCCCGGGGTATCGTCGATGAAGATCGGTGCCTTGTCCAGCCTGGCCATGTGCTGGTGCAGAATGGCGAATTCCCCATCGTTGAGCTCGCCCTTGCGCAACTTCTCGCTGGCGATACCTGCCTCGCTGGACAACAAACGCGTGACCAGCTGGGTGCTGCTCATCTCCAAACTGAACACCGCCACGGCGCGTTTGTGCTCCACGGCGATGTTGCGCGCCATGCTCAGCACGAAAGCCGTCTTACCCATGCCGGGACGGGCGGCTACGATCACCATATCGCTTCGCTGCCAACCGGCGGTGAGCTTGTCGAGTTTGACGAAACCCGTAGGCACGCCGCTCGTTCCCCCGCCGCTGTTCTTGGCCCCTTCGATCTGGGTCATGGCCGCGCCGAGCAGATCGCTCATCGCCGCGTAGTTCCGCTTCAGGTTACCGCTGGTAATGGCGTAAAGGTCCTGTTCGGTCTTGTCCAGAAGGTCGAACACGTCGGCGGTCTCGTCGAAGGCATCGCGCATCGTTTCCGACGAGATGCGGATCAACTCCCGGAGGATGTGCTTCTGGCTGATGATGCGCGCGTGGTACTGGACGTTCGCGCTGCTGGCCACCTTGTTAGTGAGCTGGCTGATGTAGTACGGACCACCCACCAGATCCAGCTCTCCGCGCTTCCGGAGTTCCTCGGTGACCGTAAGGATGTCGATGGGTTGATCGTTCCGGAACAAACCCTGGATCGCGTCGAAAATGCGCCGATGCGTATCCACGTAGAAGCTCTCTGGGTGCAGGATGTCGATGGCCTCGTTCACCGCGTTGCGCTCGAGCATAAGGGCGCCCAAAACCGCTTGCTCGAGATCGGGTGCCTGGGGGGGCAACTTGCCGGCCTCCAGTGCGGGGTCGATCAAGGACGGAACGGTTCGGCGCTTGCGATCGGCGCGGAGCGAGGAGGTATCAGGCATCGGAAAGGCGGCAGCGGATCCTGGAGCGGGGGGCCAAAAGTAGACCTGATCTCAAGCCCGTCGCCGGGTAAATTGAACAACTCGTTCATACCCCGCTAACATTGTGATCGTGTACAACCACACCTGCTCGCCTGCTGGCCTGTGGTAGCGTAACTTCGGTAGTGACCACTATCAACAACGCCTGCTAGGGCTGCTTTCCCGGATCCTTCCACGCCGGGTTCGGGCCGACGACCCGCTCACGCTTTGGCCTTGGGACGGCCTACGGGTTTGGCCTTTTCCACTGTGCCCATAGCACAGAATTTCTTGACACGGCGTTCCACCAGCTTGTCGGGATCCGTCTTGGACAATTTTTCCAGTGATCGCACAACCTCGGCCTTCACCAAGCGACATGCCTCTTCAATGTCCGCATGGGCACCACCCACAGGCTCGGGGATGATGCCATCGATCAGCTTATTGGCCAACATGTCCTCGGCGGTCAGCTTCAAAGCCTTGGCCGCTTGCTCTTTGAAATCCCAACTTCTCCACAGGATGCTGGAGCACGACTCGGGCGAGATCACCGAGTACCAGGTGTTCTCCAACATCAGCACGCGATCGCCGATGCCTATCCCGAGGGCACCACCCGAAGCCCCCTCGCCGATCACGATGCATATCACAGGAACGCGGAGCCGCATCATCTCAAAGAGGTTACGCGCGATGGCCTCCCCTTGTCCACGTTCCTCCGCCTCCAGTCCGGGGAAAGCTCCGGGCGTATCGATCACGGTCACAATTGGCTTTCCGAATTTCTCGGCCAGCTTCATCAACCGCAACGCCTTCCGGTAACCCTCCGGGTTCGCCATTCCGAAATTCCGGTATTGGCGCATCTTGGTATTGATACCCTTCTGCTGGCCGACGAACATCACGGACCGGCCATCGACCAATCCGAAACCGCCGATCATGGCCTTGTCGTCCTTCACGGTACGGTCCCCATGGAGTTCCATGAAGGTGCCTCCGGAAATGGTATCGATGTACTTCAAGCTGTACGGCCGATCCGGATGGCGGCTCACCTGTACTCTTTCCCAAGGCGTGAGCCTCGCATAGATCTCCTTCCGCGCAACGGCCAGTTTCTTTTCCAGGTCCCGCAACGTCGGGTTCACGTCCACAGCCCCTTGGGCCGCGACTTCCTTAAGCTTCTCGATCTGCTCAATGATGTTCTGGATAGGCTTCTCGAACTCCAGGAACGTCTGCATGGGCCTCGGTTGGGAGGACGAAAGTAGCAGCCAGGTCGGAATGCGGCCCAGCAAAGGGCTGGCCTCGTTCGATCGGCTGTAGAGGCGATGTTCTAACCTTGCGGTCGCTGCACATGGTCGTTTTTCCTTTCGCCAAGATCAATCTGGGGCTCAACGTGATCCGATCGCGCCCGGACGGCTTCCGGGACATTGAGAGCGTACTGCTACCGATACCGTTGGAAGAGGTCCTGGAAGTGCTCCCGGATCCGGTTCTGCCGAACGGGACCGTGGACATCGTTCGCACCGGTCGCAGTGTTCCGGGAGACCCGACCACTGACCTCTGCGTGCGGGCCTATCAGCTTATCCACGCACGGTATTCGTTGCCCGGAGTTCGGGTCCATTTGCACAAAGTCATACCCATCGGCGCGGGGCTCGGGGGCGGATCCAGTGATGGAGCGCACATGCTCCAGGTGCTCGACCGCCTTTTCGAACTGGGTCTGGCCCATCGGGAGATGCACGAACTCGCCACCATCTTGGGGAGCGATTGCGCCTTCTTCCTTCAGCGCGTACCCCGATCGGCTCACGGCCGCGGGGAACAACTGCGGCCCATCGAGGTGAACCTCGCGCGGCTCTGGATGGTCCTTGTGGACCCCGGGATCCATGTCAGTACCGCCGAAACCTATGCCTCCACACCCATGAGCGGGCGCTCGATCGACCTGCCATCCATCCTTCGACAACCACCGCGGAGCTGGAAGGGGGCTCTTGTGAACACGATGGAGGACCCGGTCTTCCGCAAGCACCCCGAACTTCGGGACATCAAGGAGGCTCTTTACAGAGATGGGGCCGTCTATGCCAGCATGAGCGGTTCCGGGTCATCTGTTTTCGGGCTCTTCCACGAGCGGCCGCGATCTGAGCGTGCTTATGGAAATGGGCATCAATGGATCTTTCAGCCCCAACCCGAACGCCAGGCGCGTTGATCCACGTTGCAAATGTCATCGGCGGATCAGGGGAAGAGGCCTTTCAAGACGATCTCAGCCTCCTGATGATCGAAGGGCTTGGCGATGATCTTCCCTTGATCGTCCAGTAAGAAGAACGCCGGGGTTGCTTGAACGGCGAACGTCTTGGCCGCAGAGGAGGACCAGCCCTTGAACTCCGAGTAACAAGGGAAGAGCAAGGACTCATCACGGATGGTCTCCAGGAAGGGGCCGGGCTCCTCGTCGAGTGAAAGACCTACGATCTGTACGCCCTTCGGTCGGTAGCGCGCATAGAGCACACGCAGGCCAGGCATCTGCTCATGACAGTGATCGCACGCGCTCGAATAGAAGAACAGAAGCGTGGCACGGTTCGATCCCCAGATCATGGACAGCATGGTAGTATCCTGGCCTGGCGCGCTCAGCTTCAATTCCGGCGCCCTTTGTCCGATCCTAACTCGCAAGGCTCCACGAACCTTCACGCGGGCGCCCTCCGGTAGCTGACCCACCGCCGACGTGTCCGTGAGATAGTGGTCGAGGACGTGTTGTAGTGCTAGGTCCGGGCCGTAGCTGCCGAACGCTTCAACGAGATAACCGGACAGGAACGATCGGCATGGTGAACACGAGCCGGTCGCTTGTATGAGCGTATCCGCGGCGAAAACGAACTGCTGCTCGCTCACAGCTTCGAGGTTACGCAGGTAACTAAGCACCGCTTGAGAATACACCGCGCTGTGCAGCAAGCTTTCATCATCGAAGGGAAAGGCTCGAAGTACATCCCGGGGGGTCTTGCGCTGGACGGCCATCAGTGCACGATCGGCCTGGACCACCCGGGCGAAGTAGCGATCGGGCGCCTTCTGGATCATTTGGTCCAGATGGGCGCTACGCATATGATCCGCCCGCGCGGCCAAGGTGTCCAATTCCCTGCTTCGCACCACCTGATCAGGGCGCAGGGTTCTGCGTTCCGCCTCAACCGCGCGCTGGATCGCTTGGGTCTCCCTGCTGACGGCTTTGTACTCCCAAAGGCGCAGGTTCTCCTCCGAACGGAGCACAGTGATATGCTCCTGTAGCGGTGTGCCACTGAACTCAAGAACCACTTCGGCTTCCCGCGGATCCAGAATGATGTCCACCCGGTCCGTGTCGTGAACGGATAACTGGTAGAACCCGGCGAACGGCGCAGGAGGATGGTCGAACCGGAAACGACCTCGTGCGTCGCAACGGACGGAATCCAACGCGGTGTGTGATGCGCCGCGAGTGTCGAACAAAGTCAACCAGGGTCGTTCCGTGACATTCAACAAGGCGCCTCTGAGCACTTGGCCGAACAGAGGAACGCTCACCAGAGCGATCGCGGGGAACAGCGCCAATATCCGCATGGAGAGATGGAGCAATGATAAAAAAAAGAGCCCCGACCATTGCTGGTCGGGGCTCAGATCGGCGACGACATACTCTCCCGGGCTTGTGGCCCAGTACCATCTGCGCTGGTGAGCTTAACTTCTCTGTTCGGAATGGGAAGAGGTGGACCTCACCGCAATAGTCACCTGAAATCGTAGATGCGATTTCGAAGTATTGTCGGACCGAACCAAAACAGACGGAGATCGTTCCACGAGGAGACGTTCAAGGTCAAAGTTTACGGGTAATTAGTACCGCTCGGCTATGCCATTGCTGACTTTACACCTGCGGCCTATCAACGTGGTAGTCTTCCACGACCCTTATGAAGAAGTCTCATCTTGAGGTGGGCTTCGTGCTTAGATGCTTTCAGCGCTTATCCCGTCCGAACATAGCTACCCAGCGATGCAGCTGGCGCCACAACTGGTACACTAGCGGTTCGTCCACCACGGTC
>JAGNSU010000191.1 GCA_017987895.1 Flavobacteriales bacterium
CCCGTTACGAGCGGTACCGAAACGCGTGTCAGCGCCACCGGGGGCACGAACTATATAACTCCGAGCATCGGCAGCGATGGCGAGCTGTACGTGACCGGTCAGGGACAAGTGCTGCCCGTGGAACTGATCGCCTTCACCGGCGAGCGGATCAATGAGCGTGCGGTGGAACTGAGATGGACCACCGCCACCGAGCACAACAACGCGGGGTTCGAAGTATGGCGGATGATCGAAGGTGAGGATGACTTCCGCGGGATCGGCTGGGTGGATGGTGCCGGTGAAAGTCAAAGCCTGATCAGCTATCAGCTGCTCGACGACAACGCGACCGGCGGCACCATCTACTACAAACTGAAGCAAGTGGACCACGATGGAGGGCACGAATGGAGCAAGGTCGTTGCCGTGGCGGCGAGCACCTTGACATCGGATATGATGCTCTACCCCGATCCGTGTACGGATCAACTCTTCATTGCCTGTGGCGCTTTGGAGGGGGAGCGGGTGTTGGTCCTCGACGCGACGGGTCGTGTGGTCATGGACCTCGCCAAGCTGGTGTACGGCGGGATCGATGTTTCCGCATTGCCATCGGGCAGCTACTCGGTGCGGATGACCAACTCAGTGGGCCGCCGCTCCGCGCGCTTCGTGAAGCAGTAGGGCAGGGCACTGTCTTCTATGGTGAACTCCCATCGTATCGGAGCGCATCCCTTCCTTTGGGCCAACCTATAGCCGCATGGAACCACAGAACAAGCTCTTTGTGAAGATGGTGATCGACGCCTGGAACAAGGAACTGAGCGCCACCAACAAGTTGCTGGAGAAGCTCTCCGATGAACAATTGATGAGCGAGGTCGCGCCATCGCGGAACAGGGGCATCTATCTCCTGGGGCACTTGACGGCGGTGAATGACGAAATGATGCCGCTGCTAAGGTTCCAGGCCGCGCTCCATCCAAAGCTCACGCCGCTCTTCATCGATGCGGCGGACCGGGCGATCGCCGAGCTGCCTTCGCTACAGGAGCTCCGCGAACAATGGAGATCGGTGAGCGACACGTTGATGCAGCACATAACGCGACTTCCCGCGGAGGAGTGGTTCACGCGCCATGCGAACATCTCCGAAGCGGACTTCCCCAAGGAGCCGCACCGCAATCGGTTGAACGTTTTGCTCAGCCGCACGAGCCACCTGGCCTATCACCGAGGGCAGTTGGTATTACTGACGGGCAAGGGGTAGTGTGGGTAGCGGGCGGAGGGGATCGGGCACCGGTGAGGCGGCACCGCAACGGCAAGTAACAATACGTGCAGTTCGTCACGTGCGCGGCAATATCCGAGCAGCGATCGTGTTCCTCGGCCATGCTTGGAAAGCGCACACTCGCCGCACCGTTCTTCTTTTCGCTGGCCGCTCTTGTTTTCGGCCAGGCCGATACGCTCCAAGGGTCCGATCGTTCCGGTTTCGGGTTCTTCATGGGCATGGATGTATCGTCGCCCCATGCGACCCTGCGGGGTGCTGAGGACCTGCCCGTGGAACTTCGGGACAGTGTATCGACCGTGAGTTCCCGGCCACGGCCGGGTTTACGCATGGGGGTCAGTTATGAGCGGATGTTCGGCCAACGCATCGGGTTCCGCGCGCTGGCCGGACTCTCGTTCATCGATAGCGAACTGGAATTCGAGTACGCGCATGGTGGCTCCGATCAGGTATCCTGGGAGACGGCCCGGTTGGACCTGCATCCGCAGATCATCCTGTTCCATCGGTCCGCGAATGAGGGGATCTACCTGGCGGTCGGGCCTTCGATGGCCTACGATGTCGATGAGGCTTCTGTGCTCCGCCGCACAACGTTCGGGATCGCCGGCGCCATCGGATGGCGCGCGGACATCTGCGGTCTCTTTTCGATCGCTCCGGAACTGAGCTTCGCTCATTCCTTGAACAGTTCGATCGCCGACCGCGGATCGTTCTATGCCGAAGTGATCGATGATCTTCGGATCAACACGGTTTCGGTGCGGCTCTGCTTTCAGTAGCGGTCCTTTCGGCCGTCGGTCGGCTGCATTTTCGAGCTACGCCAAAGAAGATCATCTCCTGGCCCCTCGCTCCAGCCCCCGAATCCAAGGACCACTTCACCCTCAGCCCGGAGTACGAACTCTATCGGCGGCAAGTGGGTAAAGCCGAAAAGTGGCAACGACCTTGTTGTCTGGCATCTGCCGGGCTACATACGGTCAGTATTGCGCCGCGCGGTGTACCAAGTAAACGGTCTCCGCGATCACGAACGCGTCCTCCATGCTGCTCATCATGTGGATGTCTTCAAGGACCTGCTCACCAGCGGGGTCGTAGACCATCCACCACCATGCATTCCGGTCCATCTGCTCCACGCACAGCATGTAGCCGTCATCCGGCTGTGCCACGAAGTCATCGTCCTGCGGGGTCATTTCCGAAGACCCAGCGGTCGTCAGCCATGTTACCGGGGCCAAAGGTTTGGAGCGGATGGTCATGAACTGGAACTAAAGCAGTTCCGCCAACGCGATCAAGTGGTCGCGTTCCTTCTCCGTGATGTTCTCCTTCTCGCTCTTGTCGTACATCGTCAACAGCACCACCACCTTGTTGATCACACGCACATAGGTGATCACTCGCGCGCCGCCGGACTTGCCCTTTCCCTTCGATCCGATCGACATGCGCACTTTGTAGCAACCCCTGCCGATGGAGGTTCCTGCCATCGGATCGTGAGTTAGGTCGTCGAGCAGTGCGGCATAGTCGGTGCTCATGGAAGGATACTTCTTCGCTAGTCGTTTCAACGCTTTGGCGAAGACGGTCGTGTACTGGATCCTAAACCTCATTCAGCAGGTCCCTTGCGAGCCCGAGCTTCTTCTTCCCAGAGATATGTTCTTTCACCTCCTTCATCGCCTGGGTCAGCTCCCGCATGAACTTCTTCTCCGCAGGTGTCGTGCTTCGCTTAGGCTTCCCTTTGGCGAATGCTCTCTTCTTCGGTTTCGCCGGATCACGCTCCACCGCAATGCCCTTCACACCCTCGAGCAGTTCTTCGACCACCTTCTCCTGCTTGGGGTCGTTGATATGGATGATGAGCCGTGTCATAGTGCCGCCAAGTTACAGCAGGTGCGCCGCTATCTTCGCTCACCATGGCAAAGAAGACCATCTCCTGGCCCCTCGCCCCGGCTCCCGGATCCAAGGACCACTTCACCCTGAAGTCCCAATACGAGCTCTTCATCGGCGGCAAGTGGGCGGCACCCAAGTCGGGCAACTACTTCGACACCATCAACCCCGCCAACGAGCAGAAGATCGCGCGCATCGCCGAAGTCGGACAAGCCGATGTGAATGCCGACAACTTCGCGCTCAACTCCATTCATTGGGGGCAATGCGCTCAACCCGGCGCACCCAACTCGCGAATACTATGTCCGGAAGCGCATGGTCGCGTGCGCTAGTGCGCGTATTGAACGTCACGGCTGTCGAGCTCATCCCTATTTGCCCGGAGCTGGTCGATGAGAAGAACTTGCTGGTGCGGTATGCTGCCAGAAACTTCTTGCCTACTGGTAAGACCTTGACGGAGGAACTCGATCACTGGACGGATGGGTCCACGATCCGGTCGTAGCTCCATTGGTTTCAACATATTTGAAGGGCAATGCGCATTGAGACCGCTAGGACCACGCGATGGTTGACGTTGCTGCGACGTCTGCCGCTCCTCTTCACATGGGTGGTGGTTCTTGGACCAGTTCAGGCCCAATACCCGCCGTTGCCGGATTCACCGGATACCCTGGAGATGATGTTGGAGAAAGGCGGTTTGGACGACACCACCTTGTGCAGGATCCATATCAATCTGTGCAGCATCTACAGCAGTTCTGAACCCGACGAAGCACTTCGCCTTGGCGAACGGGCCATTGTGCTCGCCCAGAAGATCCGCGTTCCGATCCTGCTGTCCAAAGCCCTGAACAATGTGGGCATTTGCAAGAAGTACCTTGGGCGGTACGCGGAGGCGCTCGACCTGCTCCAGCGCTCCTTCAGCTTGAAGGATTCGCTCGGGGACAAAGCGCTGGCGGCCCAAACATTGACCACGATCGAGGAGTTGCACTACAGTCAAGGTCATTACAACGACGGGCTCAATGCAGCGCGCTTGGCCCTCCAGGTCCTGGACACGGTGGATAACCCCCAGGTCCGATCGAACATCTATAACTCGTTCGGCAATTCATACCGTGGTCTTGGCCAGCTGGACTCGGCCATCCACTTCTATCAGAAGGGATTGGACCTGGCTGCCGCGAATGGCGTGGCCATCGCATACGGTGCCGCGGCCAATGGCCTTGGTTTGACCTACTTCGACAAAGGCGACTACAAGGCCTCAGCGGAGCACTACGAATTGTCCCTGGAGCTGGGTCGACAATTGGGGCGGGAAGATGCCATCGCCATCTCAATGTTGAACGCGGGAAGCGCCTACGGCATGATGGGCCGGACGGAGAAAGGAGCGGCCTACCTCACGGAAGCGATCCAGAGGGCGAAGGATGTGCAGAGCATGTACATCGAGTTCGAGGCATCCAAGTCCCTTGCTGAGATCCTAGGCAAGGCAGGTAGGTACGAGGAAGCATTCACGTACCAGAACCGGATGCAGGTGCTTGGTGATTCGATCAAGCAGGTGGAGAACAGCAAATTGGTGGCTGAGTACCAAACAAAGTTCGATACTGAGCGCAAGGAGAAGGAGATCGAGGTGCTCAGCTTGGAGAAGAAGGTGCAGGCCGAGGAGCTGGCCAAGGAACAATTGCGGCGGAACGTCCTGCTCGGTGGCCTCGCGGTCTTGCTCGTCTTTGCAGGAGTGGTGCTCGTGCAGCGCAACCGGATCAGCAAAGCCCGGCAGCGAAGCGATGAATTGCTCCTCAACATCCTCCCCGAGGAAACCGCCAACGAGTTGAAGGCGAAAGGATCCGCTGAAGCCAAGCTCTTCGATGAGGTCACCGTGCTCTTCACCGACTTCAAGGACTTCACGCAGGTGGCCGAGACCATGACGCCGCAATCGCTCGTGGCGGAGATCCACCATTGCTTCAAGGCCTTCGACAACATCATGGAGAAGCATGGCATCGAGAAGATCAAGACCATCGGCGATGCATACATGGCCGCTGGAGGTCTTCCGGTCACGAACACCACGAACGCCAGGGACGTGGTCTCCGCTGCGTTGGAGATCCAACAGTTCATCCGCGGTTACCGCCTGGAACGGCAGGCCAA
>JAGNSU010000059.1 GCA_017987895.1 Flavobacteriales bacterium
GGGGCGATCGTCATCCGCAAAGGCGGGGAAATTCCTTAGGTTGGATGCGTTGAGCCAGGAACTCCAGGATATTCTCGTGCGGCTGATCATCAGCCTGGCGCTCGGCTTCCTCATCGGCTTGGAACGCGAGTACGCCAAGCGCGTGGTGGACAAGGAGGAACAGTTCGCGGGTGTGCGCACGTACACCTTCATCGCGCTGTTCGGTTTCCTGTGCGCGTTCCTCGCGCTACGCTTCGGCGTCTGGGTGTTCATCACCGGTCTCCTCGGCCTTATCGCGATGGTGATCGCCACGTACATCATGACCGCGAGGAGCGGGAGCTATGGCATTACCACCGAGCTCTCGGGCATACTCGCTTTTGTGATCGGTGCCCTGGTATTCGAAGGAGAGATCCTTCTTTCGGTGATCGTCACGGTGGTCATCACGTCGTTGCTCTCGTTGAAGGTGAAGCTGCACAGCTTCATCGCCACGCTGACACCGGAGGAGATCCGCGCCTTCATCCAGTTCGTCATCATTTCAGCCGTGGTGCTGCCCTTCCTGCCGGACGAGCCGTTCGGTCCCAACGACGTGTGGAACCTGCACGAGATCTGGACGATGGTGATCCTCGTCACGGGCATCAGCTTGGCGGGTTACCTGCTGGCCAAGATCCTGGGTGCGCGCAAAGGCACTTTGCTCGCTGGTATCGTGGGCGGCATGGTCTCGAGCACTGCTGTTACGCTCAGCATATCGCGCCGCACGCGGGAGCACCCGAACGCTTCGCATGTGATCGCTGCGGTGAGCATCATCGCGGCCACGGCGGTGCTGTACCCGCGCATCCTGTTGGAGACCTGGGTGGTGAACCGGCATCTCGCCTTACAACTCGCGCTGCCCATCGCCTTCATCACGTTGGTGGCCTTGGGCGCTGCTTTTCTTATTCACCGGAAAGGTGGCAAGGAAACCCCGGTGGAAGTCCCGACGAAGAACCCGCTCAACTTCAGTGTGGCCATCCAGTTCGCATTGATATACATGGCTGTGCTGTGGCTGATGGAGCTGGCCTCAACGCACTACAGTGCACAGGGATTGTACATCGGCAGTTTGGTCTTCGGCGCCACCGACATGGATGCCATCACGCTTTCGATCGCACGGAAGCCCGATATCGCCGACAGCCTGCAAGGCATGACCGCGGTGCTCCTGGCGACGCTGTCGAACACCGTGATGAAGTTCCTCCTCGTGGTCTTCTTCGGGGACAAGTCACTTCGTAAATGGGTGGGCCTGGGATTCGGCGCCATCTTCCTGGCCACCGTGTTGGGTATGGTGGTGATGCGGTGGATCTGAACGTAGGAGTATCCGGGTGGTCGGGACCTTGATCGACGTGAGGTGCCGCTGGTAGCGCGCCGCGGGACTTGGGACGTCAGGCGGGTAGGGGTGCGGCCAATGGAAGGGGCTCCAGAGTTACGCGGGCAAAGAGCAACTCCTCCTTGTTACCCTCCGCTTTGCACACCACTTTATGGAGCGGGTGGGTGATCTGCGAGCGCCCGGAGAGCACGGTGTCCGCGGCATCGCCCGGCAGCTCCCCGGCCGCATTGCAGTAGGCGAACAGAATGTTGTTCTCGAAGGCGCGTGTGGTACAGAGCGAGTCGATCAAAAGGATCTCGTCGTCCAACACCGCGCCCAGTTCATCATGGCCTTTCGTGAATGACCAGTAGGTGGGTGAGATCACCAGTTCCGCGCCCTGCGCCACCATGTCAACGAACATCGCCGGAAAGGCGATGTCCCAGCAGATGATGAGGCCCACACGCCCGAAGCGCGTGGGAAAGACGGAGGTGAGGGTGCCGGGTGTGATGCGCGCTTTTTCCGTTCCCCACAGGTTGATCTTGCGGTATGTGCCTGCGAGCGTCCCATCCGCGTTGATGTAGTGCGCCTGGTTGTACAACAAGCCGTTCTCCGCCACGGTCCAGGTGCCCGGTACGATATCGATGGTGTGCTCTACCGCGAGCGCTTGGAAATGGGCGAAGTATTCCGGGGCATACACCACGAAGTCCAGTTGCCCTTGCAGCGGACCGCACACGGCATCTTCCGGGAAGACGACCAGTTGGGCACCTAGCTTCTTCGCTTTGCGCACGAGCTGGTCCATGCGCTCGAGGTTCTTGATCGGGTCGCTTGGCGCGATCTCCATTTGGGCAAGGGCGATGGCGATCTCCATGGTGGAAGTATTGCGCGGGGTGCTTGTGGGCTGGGCCATGAATGTAGCGTAGGGCACGGTAGAGAACGGGAACGGCATCCCGAAGGATGCCGTTCCGTGTATGGGCACGTCCAACCGGACGATGGCCGTGCGCACAACACTAGTGGCCGTCGTTGTCCTTGTCGGCGGTGGTCTTCTTGTCCACCTTCTCCTTCTGGCGGGCCCACCATCCTTTCACTTCTTCGGAGCTGGTCTCGATCTCGGCCTTGGCAGAGGTCCATGTAGCATCGGTGGCGTTCTCCGCTTTGGCGATCAGGTTCTCCACTTTGGTCTTCTCCCGGGCGAGTTCGGTCTTCAACGCTTCGTGGTCGTTGCGGTCGCTGGGCTTCAATTTCGTATCGGCCAGTTTCTCGTTGGTGTTGGTGAGCTTCTGGTCGATGTCGTCGCGGAGCTGGCGCAGATCGTTCAGGATCGCGGTGCGCTCGTTCTCCCAGGCGGCCTGGGTGTTCGCGGCGGAAGCGTCCATCATCTTGTCCTCGATCTTCTCCAGTTTCTGATCGGTCTCGGCCTTTTGTTCCGTGGGTGTGGTGCCGCAACTGGCCAGCAGGAGGCAGCCCGTGATGGAGAACAGGGCCAGGTTGAACGGGGAGGTGGTCATCATGGGTAGGTGGTTTTCCGCAGGGTTGGCCAAAGGCGTTCCATGGGCCCCTAGCCAGGCCCTCCGCCCCGCTTTGCGCCGTGGTGTAGGGCGCGGGGCGTGGATCGGGAACAGGGTCCGTGCGGTAGCTGGGGCGCAAGCGCTACGCTATGGGGTATGAGCTTCTCAGTGTACCCGTTCCGGGGCGCCCGCCGGGGAAGCGCGCTATCGGAGGGAGGGCTTGGTTCCTGTAGTGGGTGGTATTCCGGGTCGCAGCACCTTGAACTCGGGTACACGATCTGTTCCCCGGGCGGAGCTCCGTCCTCTGGAGCGGCTCCGGCATACCCGGTGAATGCTTCAACGGATATGAGAACACTAAAGGACCGCGTGGTCAGCGTATGGAACTTCACCAAGGCGATGTTCCGGGCCTATGCGCACGACAATACCTTCGAGCTCGGCGCAGCGCTGGCCTACTACACCATCTTCTCGATCGTGCCCTTGCTGGTGGTGGTGATCTCCGTATCCGGTGTGATCGCGGGTCCCGATGCGGTACGTGGCCAGGTGTTCTCCGAGCTGCACGGGCTGGTGGGGCCGGATACCGCGCGGGCGTTGGAGGACATTCTTGGCAACGCCTACAAGAGCGGCCACGGTTGGCTGGCTACGGTGCTGGGGGTGATCACTCTGATATTGGGCGCATCGGGCGTGTTCGGTGCGTTGAAGAGCTCGCTCAACCGCATGTGGGAGATCAAGCCGAAGCCGCGCAACTCCATCGTGGGTTTCATCGTGGGCCGCCTGTTGTCCTTTTCCTTCGTGTTGGGGCTGGGCTTTCTCATGGTGGTGAGCTTCGCGATCAATGCGGTGGTGGCCGGATTTTCGGACAACATCGAACGAGCGTTCCCGGAGCTGAGCATCGTGTTGCTCGGGGGCCTTTCCATCGCCTTGTCCGTGGTGATCTCCACGGCCGTGTTCGCAAGCCTGTTCAAGTATCTGCCGGATACCCGCCTGGCGTGGCGGGATGTGTGGCCCGGTGCCCTGTTCACCACCGTGCTGTTCAGCTTGGGCAAGTATGTGATCGCGCTCTACTTCAGCGCGTCCGATCCCGCCTCCATGTTCGGGGCAGCGGCAGGACTGATCTCCCTCTTGCTGTGGACCTTCTACAGTTCGCAGATCTTCTTCCTCGGTGCGGAGTTCGTGTACGTATGGGCCGAGACCCACGGCCGACCGATCACCCCCGGCGCGAACGCGGTGCGGGTGATGCAACAGGAAGTGATGGTGGAAAAAGGCCAGGTGATCGAGCGCGCCACCAAGAAGGAGAAGGTGGATAGCGCTGTGGTGCCCGAACACGGCGCTTGAGCCGGGTGCCGGGAACTACTTCTTGTCCTTCTTGCCGAACACGCGTTGGAGAAGTCCTTTCTTTTCGTCGGGACGCTCCTCGCCTACGGTGGCGATGTCGATCTCATCATCCAATGCGGGAGGCAGTGCTTCTATGAAGGCGTTGGAGACCACCTTGGCGATGGCGCTCCAGGTGCCCACTTTCGGGTCGTCGAGCCTTCCTTTGAACGTGACCTTGGTGGCCACTTGATCCTTCTTCGGGTTGGTGAGCAACGCCCCTGCGGTGCCCACGATCCCTTCCCATAGTTTGCGGAACAGGTTGTCCTCCCGGTCGTCCTTCCCGAGCACGTCCAGGTCCTTGATCACGGGCTTCACATAGCCATCGAAGGCGCCATTGCGCGTGGCCATCTCGGCGTAAAGACCGAAGGTGCCCTTGTTCACGTCGAAGTTCCCGTACGCTTTGAAAAGGTCGTTGATGCGGGTAAGATCGGTATGCACCAGTTCCACGTTCATGTCGAAGAGCGTGGTCTTGGACAGCGGATCCAGGCCCATGGTGAATTTCATATCGCCTCCGTACACCTGCGCCGTGGCCTTGATGGAGGCGGGAAGCAGGGTGGTGGAGTCGGCGGTGTTGATCAGGTTGAGGGCAAGGGCTTCGATCGCGTCCACCTGCACATCCACGGGAGGGGAGGAGCCCCCATCCTTGTAACGGATCACGCCGTTGTTGATCTCCACACGGTTCACGCTAAGGGGCATAAAGTCGTTGAGCAGTGAACGCAGATCGGCGGTGTCCTTTTGCACTTCGGCCGGTTCGGCGGCGTCTTTGGTGAAGCGTAGTTCAGGATGCTCGATCACCAATTCGCCCACCAGTTCGCCGTCGAACAATGCGCGCCATTCCACCGAGAGGTCGATCACCTGCGCGGACATGAACGGAGTGCGCGCCTGTGTGAGGCTGTCCTTCTTGTCCAAGTAGAAGGACTCGATCCTGTACGCGCCGCGGATGAGCGCCAGATCGAGATCGGCGATGTGGCCCTGGTAGGTCGGTAATGCGGCGAGACGTTGATTTGCGAAATGCAAGAGCACATAGGGCAGCGCGATCCTCACCAGGAGGAGCGCACCGAGCACGACCAATACGATCCGCCACAGGCGGCGCTTCTTATGGGATGCGGTCGGTGGAGCGGTACCCGCCTCCGGGGGGGCACCTGGTGTCACGCGCGGCGTGCTCATTCACGTTCGTTGCTCACACCGTTCTGGTGGAAGAGACCCTTCACCGTGCGAAGCCCGCTTTGTGCGGCATCCCACAGTTCGCCGAGGGCCCCGGTCATGCCTTTGTTCGCGACGATCGGCAGGGCCATGCTCAATCCGGACCAGAACAACCGACTGCCGAAAAGACCCCGTCGGCCACCCAGCAGTGGACCCACGATGGGCATCCATCCGCCAGCCAGCTTCACGCCTTCGGCTAGGTAGCCCAATGCTCCCGGAGAGCCGTTCTCTTTGCGGAACAGATCCCGCACGCCGTCCATTAGCAAGGCACGTCGGAAGTCCCTGTCCTGGATGTTCTGCCAATGGATGGTGAGATCCTCCAGGCGTGCATCGCGCACGATCTTGAGCTGGCCCCGCAGGGCACGCACCTCCTCCATGCTCGAGAAGCGATCAGTCGTTGCCATGGAGCGCGTTGATCATACCGAGTTGGACTTTGTCCCCCAGCAAGGTTTTCCAAAGAAGGTAGAATAGGGCCAATATCACCACGTATGCACCACCCACGCAGAGGAACCCGAGGGCTATGCTCTCCATCAATTCACCGATGCGGTAGGCGGCCGCCAGGCTCAACATCAGCACCGTTATGCACATGAGCGCGAGGGCCACCACGCCGCCCACCATGGAGCGCCCGACCTTGGCGGCTTTTTCGCTCGCGACCAGGATGGTATAGTCGCGTTGAGCGTGCCAGAAATGTTTGGCATCCGCGCTCACCTCGTTCAGCAATTCGCTGAGATCAGGTTGGGTAGGGGCTTCCATGGGGGGCATGGTGGTGCGATCAGTTGGAACGGGCCGTGCGCTGGTGCTCTTCGGCGGTGCGCTTGGCCTTATCGGCCATCTCGTTGGCGGCGCTGCTCACCTCCTCCTTCACGCGGGTAGCGGTCTGCTTGCCTTTGCTGAACAGGTGGTGGATCAGCTCGTTCACTTCGTCCTTCGTCATGGACGCAGCATCGGCCATTTTGCCTTTCGCCTTGCTCCATTCCTTGCGGGCCTGTTCGATACGCTCGTCCAGATCCTCCTTCATATCCTCGCCCTTCGATCGGATCGCGGCGCGTGTCTCCTTGCCCGAGCGGGGCGCGAAGAGAATTCCCAGAGCGGCTCCAGCGGCCAGGCCGGTAAGGAGTGCCAGTGCGGTCTTGCCAGTGTTGTTGTTCATGGTTCTGTGGTTGGTTGTGGCACGGGGAGGTCAAGAATGGGACCAACACACCAGGCGCACCTCCGTGGCCACTATTCCCACGCCTGCGGTGCGATCCAGCAGGTTTGCCGGGGGTGGCACGCTACGGGCCGATCGGGACATAGCACCACGATCCGTGGCGCACTTTCCCCGCTCGGCCTGGGGCAGGGGCCTTGCGGAAGGAAGCGTTGGCCGCTTCGTGATCCTAACGGAAAGTCCGCTTACAGGGCCATTGCGACGTTCGCCTCCACAAAGCACCACGGGGCTGCGCACTGCGGCGTACGATCTGCCAAGGAGGGTTCGAACCAGATCGAAACCAATACCAACGCCGAGGCTTCGGCGTGCAAAGCATGAAAACCTTCCTCTCCCTATTGATCGTCGGCACAGCAGCGCTCAGCGCGGTACCGGCGAACGCACAAGAGATCCTCTTCTCCGGCGGGTACAACGGCTCCAATGTCCAGGAGAAAGGTGATGAAGGCTGGGTAGGCCGCGGAGGCTACCAGTTCGGCGCGGACGTGAAGTTGGGTCGCCGTGTGTTCCTGCAACCCGGCCTTCACTTCTTGGTGCGCAACCTGAACTACACCTATGCCACCGCGGCGGATATCCCCGCCCAAGAGTTCCGTTACACCTCCCAGAGCCTGCGCGTGCCGATCATGGTCGGTGTGAACCTGATGGACCCCGCGGACGACCCCGGCTTCAACGTGAGCCTGATGGGCGGCCCCAGTGCGCTGATCGGCCTGAGCGCCGACCTCGAGCAGGACCAGCTTTCCGTGAGCACGAATACCGCACAGTGGTACATCGGTTTCGCGGGTGAGGCTTCCGTGAGCTTTGTCTTCTTGCGCGCCGGTTACGACCTGGCCATGAGCAATGTGTTCGATGGCGATAAGTTCGGCACCAACCCGAAGGTGAACTTCTACCACATTTCCGCCGGGGTGCGGCTGCGGTTAGCGAAGTGATCCGACCGATCTCCGAACGGCCGACGTTAGCGTTGGCCGTTCGGCGTTGGTACGGTCGCTCCCATTGGAGGGGACCTCACAACTTGTTGAAGCCCACCGTACGCCGCGCATCCCCCTGGGACACCACCAGCACGTAGTTGCCTGCGGCCAAGGAGGAAGCATCGATCACTTGCTCCGCGCCAACTCCGATCGTGCCATGCAGCAACAGGCGTCCCTGGGTATCGGTTATGATCCACGGATAGGCCCCTTCCATACCAATGAGTTGTATCGAACTCACAACCGGGTTGGGTGCGACGTGGAGGTTAGTGCGTGGTGCTACCTCACCAATGCCGATACCACCACCCCCAATGATCCGCGCGATGTGGCTCCGTGGCGTTCCGTTATAGCCATCGAAGATCCCTCCGATCAAGATCTTGCCATCGGTTTGGAGAGCGAGTATGTACACCTTGGAGTATTGGTCGGAAACACCCGAGCCGGGGTCGAAGCTGGTGTCCAAGCTGCCATCCGCATTGAGCCGTGCGATCCGGTCCCGATCCTCCCCGTCGAACTGCTCGAAGATCCCGCCCACCACCACTTTCCCATCGGTTTGAAGGGCCAGCGTATAGATGCCTTCATCCGCGCCGGCGCCGGGGTCGAAGCTGGGGTCCAAGCTGCCATCACTGTTGATGCGCGCGATGCGGATCCGCGACGTTCCGTTGTAGGTGGTGAAACTCCCCGCGATCACGATCTTCCCGTCGGGTTGTAGTGCGATCCTAACTACAGCGTCCTCCGCGCCGGCACCAGGGTCGAAGCTGGTGTCCAAGCTGCCGTCGCTATGGATCCGCGCCACGCGGATCCGCGCCGTTCCATCGTATTCGATGAAACTCCCGCCGATCAGGATCTTGCCATCTGCTTGAACAGTGATGCTGTTCACCCCACCGTACTGGCCGAACTGGCCGTTCGGCGCACCCGCACCGGGATCGAAGCTGGTGTCCAGATCACCATCGCTATTGAGCCGTGCGATCCCGACCCTGGCCGTGCCATTGTAGCTGGTGAAATTCCCGCCGATCAGGATCTTGCCATCGGGTTGCAGGGTAATGGCATAAATGGAGTAGTTGGCACCCGTACCACAGTCGAAGCTCGGGTCCATGCTGCCATCGCTGTTGAGCCGTGCCATGCCGTCGCCGAAAGGCCCGGTGCAAAGGATCTTCCCATCCGGTTGTAGCGCGATAAGGTCCACGTAGTTCGCAAGGAGACCAAGATCGAACGAGGCATCCAAACTGCCGTCGCTATTGATCCGTGCCAGGTTCCGTTGCACCACCCCATCGTACGCATCGAACCATCCTGCGATCAGGATCTTGCCATCGGGTTGCACGGCCATGTCCTTTACAGAGCTGCCATCGACGCCTGCTCCGGGGTCGAAGCTGAGGTCGATCGCGCCGGGCTGCCCGTAGGCGGCCCCGATCGCAAGTGCAAGGCTGGTGCTGATCAATGTGCGCATCATGGGGCTCGGGTTTGGGGATCCTGCTATCGTGGGGTTGTTCAATGCGCGAACGCTGTCGAATTCCTCCACCTCAAAGAGAAAGGATCGCGCATCAGCATGCACTCCCCAATTCGGGGGAATAGCGCGGAACGGATAAGGTCATCGACCGCGGTGCACCGAGCATGGGGGTGGTGGAGTGACCGCATTAACTCCCCTCCTGGCGATCGATCTCTCGATCGCTGTGCATAGGGACATCAGGGCTGAGCCAGCACCATTTCCGCAGAGAGCTCCAATGGCCGGTACACCTCCCACGCGAGTTTGCCGAACTCAGCGTAGTAAGAGGCGAGGCGCACGGACGCTCCGAGCTCGTCATAGTCTTCCAAGATGGCGAAGTAGTTGATCACTTCGTCCACGATCAACGTGCCCGGACCATGCACGCTTGCGGAAAGCGTCAACGGAACGGGTGCCGCATACCCGGGCTCGGTGAAGAAGCCATAGCGGAACGTGTCCGTGCCGAAGGTGAAGTCCAACAGGCGCTGGCTGGTGACATGGGATCCCTCGGCGGGATCTACCGCACTGCCTTTCAACACCAGCAACGACTCCACGATGAAACGGCCGCGGCGCACCCCTTGGGAGAACATGAACAATCCGCCCATCGGCCGCACTTGCGAAGTGGCCCGCGCCACATACCCGCCTTCGGTCACATGGATGCGTGTCCGCATGATGCCCACCGAGACCACCTCTGGTGTGTCGTGCTCGGCATAGAGTATGCAGCCATCGGTCGCGGTATTGCCCCAGCGCTTCGGCCCTATGCGCAGCAAACGCCCGAAGCCGTCGCCCGGCACCACACCGGTATGTGGCTCCGCGTTCTCCGGTCTCAGGTCGCCATTCGAGGAAACGGGGTAGACATGCTCCTCCCAAGAAGATGGTGTCGCATCATGTCCACTACGTACCACATCACCGCGCAGAACCGGTGCGCGGAAACCGTCCAGACGGCCCGCGAGGGCGGCGCGCGCGGTGTCCGGCGGACGCGTGAGCAGCTCGCGCAGTTCCCTGCGGATCGGTGCTTCGCGCCGGTAATGCTCCTCCAAAATGGCCCCCTGCTTGCCTTTGAAGCGCGCCTGCCAGGCCTCCTTCTCCTCGGCCGTAGGTGAGGTATGGTCCTGCCGGACCTTTTCCAGCGGCTTGATACCACCCATCAGTTTGTGGTAAAGCTCCAGGTCCTTGGGGTCCGGCACTTCCCCCAACGCGTGCGCACGGCTCAAGCGCGCGCTGATCATGCCAAGCTCTTTCACATCGGGTTCCCGGGTCAGGGTCTTCATGGCTTAGGGTATTGCTGTTCGCTTTTATGGATGGTCTGGTGGAGGTACACCGCCACCGCATGTGCTGTGCGCACCGCAGGGGGCACGGTAAACACCACCCGTGCTCTCCACATTGAACAGGTAGGGATCTTCGGGGGCCTCGCTCACGGAGCCGGACCAGGTGTAGCTGACATAGGTTGGCGCGCCCAGGATCTCCAACCGGCACCATTGGGCGCCGTTGCATTCCAGATGCTCATCGATAAAGGCGGCCCAAGGCCCACCGGTCACATGGCAAAAGAGGTTCTGCGCAGGGTTCAAGCGCAAGCGGTAGTGTGCGTTCACGGGCCGTGGTTTTCCGGGTATATCCTCCGCCAGCGCCATTTCCTTTATGTCGATGATCGACCAGGGTGGTGGTGAGCAGACCGTCATGGGGTAGAGGATCTGCCCCACGTAACGTTTCACCGAGCTGCAGTTCAGTGCGGGCAATACCACCGTGGCAGTGTCCAGCGGTGGTCGGTCAGGAATGCCCACAGTGCCCTTGGTTACCAGCACCGTGGTCCCCGGCAGCGTATCCAGCTGGGTCGCCAACGCCGTGGGCAGCTCGGGTAGTGCGTCGATCCGTTCCTTGATCGGATCGGCATGCTGGCACGCGGTGGCCAGAAGAGCGGCACTGCCTAGGGCAAGAGCGGCGCGCGTAAGGTGGTGTTGGAGCATGGTGCTTCGTAGCGCGCAAGACTACCACACCGTTCGTCCCTCCGCAATCCCGATTTTCCGGGGGTACACGCATCTCCGCGTCCTCGCGAGGATCCGCCGACAACCCCGAACCCGTCATCGCGAGGATCAGATCCGAGGGCAACGCCCGACCGCGCCTTCGCGAAGCCGTGCCCCCTTCGCCGAAGCGGCTGCGGAGGCCGAGGTAGGCGAAGCAAGGGGAGATGTCCGACTGCGCCGTCGCGAAGCGCTTTGGCGAAGCACGGAGCGATCTTTAATTCGTGCGTGGGGATGTGCGTGGAGGGCAGTGAGCCCCCACGGATACAATGAGATCGCTTCGGGCCGAAGACGGACCCTCGCGATGACGGTGAGTGAAATAGATCTGAACATGGAACGCGGCGGCTACATATACATCCTCACCAACCGCGCCAACGGTGTGCTGTACATCGGCGTCACCTCGGACCTCTACTCCCGCATCGCCGAACACAAAGCGCACCTCGATCCAAAGGGTTTTACCACCCGCTACAACTTGGACAAGCTCGTCTACTTCGAAGGCTTCGATAGCATCGAAGAAGCCATCGCACGGGAGAAACAGTTGAAAGCCGGTTCTCGGAAAAGCAAGACCGCCTTGATCGAAGCCATGAACCCCACTTGGCGAGATCTTCACCAGGAAACGATAGACCTCTAACGTCATCGCGAGGATCAGCTCCGAGGGCTGCGCCCGAGGAGATGTCCGAAGCGATCTTTAATTCGTGCGGGGGGTTGTGCGTGGAGGGCAGTGAGCCTACACGGAAACAACAAGATCGCTTCGGGCCGAAGACGGACCCTCGCGATGACGTTCCCCCCACACCCGTCATCGCGAGGATCAGATCCGAGGGCTGCGCCCGACAGCGCCTTCGCGAAGCCGCTTCGGCGAAGCAAGGGGAGCTGTCCGACTGCGCCGTCGCGAAGCGCTTTGGCGAAGCACGGAGCGATCTTTAATTCGTGCGGGGGAGTTGCGCGTGGAGTGCAGTGAGCCCTACACGGATCCAGGGAGATCGCTTCGGGCCCTCGAAGACTCGGGACCCTCGCGATGACGTTCCCCCCAAACACGTCATCGCGAGGATCAGATCCGAGGGCTGCGCCCGAGGAGCTGACCGAAGCGATCTTTAATTCGTGCGGCGGAGTTGTGCGCGGAGAGCAGTGAGCCCTGCGCGGATCCAACGAGATCGCTTCAGCCCGCTCCTCCGTCGCGGATCTTCGCGAACCCGGTGGAGGGAGACACCGATCGGGACCAACAGTGAGCTACCCCCCGGAAAATCGGGATTGCACCCCTCCAAACACCCCGATACTTTCCACCCGCGTTCCCGCACCATCCCATCCCCGCGGCCAGGAGGAGCAGCCCTGGCAGGGAAGGGATGGACGGGAACCTCTTTCCCACCCGCCCTAACAACCGATCGCCCTGCTCGCCATATTTGTTGGGACATGCCAGAAACAGCGACCGCCAAAAAGGAAAGCATTGAATGGGTGGCCATTGAGGACATTGTCCTCGGCACCAATGCCCGCACCATCAAACCCAGCAAGGAGCGCATCAATGAATACGCCCGCTCCATCGCCATGTACGGCATCCTGGTGCCGCTCATTGCCGATAGAAAAGGCGATGCCTACCACCTGCAGGCAGGCTATACCCGCCTGGCCGCCATCGGCCAGCTGAAGGCGGACAAGGCCCTAAGGACCCTGGCCCAGCTGAACGGCGTGGACCTGGAGCATGTGCCCGTGCGCATCTACAAAGGCGACGACAAGGGCCGCCTCATGCTGCCCATTATCGAGAACAACTTCCACGACGTGATGAACGAAGTGGACGTAGCCAACCAAGTGAAGCACCTGCTGGACGCCGGGCAGGATGTGAAGCAGCTCGAGGACTTCTTCGGCAAGCCCAAGTTCACCCTGCTGCTAAGTGTGCTGGCCCTGCCGGTGGAGGTGCAGGACATGATCAAGGCGGATCGCATCAAGGCCAGCACCGCAGTAAAGTTCGCCAAAGAGATCCCCGAGCCCGGCAAGCTCCTCAAGAGCCTGAGCCGCGCCACGGACAAGGTGGAAGAGCTCTACAAGAGCGGCAAGCGCAAGAACAAACGCATTACCGAAGGGGTGCTCAAGGGCAGGCAAACGCCCATGAAGGTGGTGAACGATGTGGCCGCCCACCTGCACAGCAACAAGCTGAAGGGCACCGACTTGCTGCTCAATTTCCTCCACGCCATGCAGCACGGCATGGATGCGGAAAGCATACTGGAAGCCCTGGCCAGCGGTGAGGCTATTGAAGCGCCGCCGGTGAAGAAGAGGGGGAGGAAGAAAAAACAACATTAACCACCAGAGGACATTGGAACCATTTTTTCAATGAACCGGAAGCAGTACTTCAGTTGCGTTATTCTCGGTGCCGGTCCAAGCGGACTTGCTGCCGCGCAGGTACTGTCAGAGGCGAAACTCAATTTTGTTCTTGTTGACCGTGGAAAGAAGCTTTACCGCCGCAATCCCAATATACCAACTGATATAACCTCGGGCATTGGTGGAGGAGGACTCTTCTCTGATGGCAAATTTTCACTTTTCCCATCAGGGTCAGCCGCCTATATCTTGGATGAGAAGTTGGTTTCGAGTGCATATATGCGAACGGTTAATGTTCTTTCACAAATTGACGTGAATATTCCTCTTGAAATTGAAGCGAAAGAATTCGGCAAGGAGAAGAGCAATGAGTATCATCGCAATTATGAGTCTATTGTCCTGACGGATTATCAGTTATTGCAGCTTGGAACTTCCCTTGCGGATGTTGTCCCTGACACCCGAATGCTGTATGAGCATTCCATTGTCTCCGTTGCAAAAATTACAGGTGGATATTCCATCGACCTGATAAATGTCCAAAACAATCAACGTTTCACAATTGAAACAAACCATGTTATCATAAGTGGCGGTAAATATTTTACTTTCAAAAGGAATGAGATAATTAAATTAGATTTGGAATCAATTTTTAAAAAATTGGAGTTTGGTATTCGCATTAGTTTACCGAAGGACTCATTCGACTATTCACACATAGAACAGAAGGACGTTAAGCTAATCCTTCCCATTGCCACTGATTGTGAGTTTCGAACATTTTGCTTCTGTCGTGACGGCTATGTAGTGCATGGCAAATTCGATGAGTTGCACACCTTCAATGGCGTTTCACAAAGAAGAAAAGCCAATGATGTCAACTTTGGTCTGAATGTTCGACTCACCAGTCAAGGTGCATATGACATGCTCCGGCCGGACATAGAGGGCTTACTTAATGCTCATTCTATAGTAGAGACAACGATTGGTGATTTTCTCAAAACCCCACCCCTTTATTGGAGTCCGCAAATCCACGAACTATTTACTTCGTGTCTCAACAAGCATTTTCCGTCCGCGGCTCAATCAGATGGTCTTGTAGCCGGGCCTAGCTTTGAATATTTTGGTGTATATCCAGTTCTTGATTCCCGTTTACGCTGCGTTAATGAAGATATTTATTTTACCGGTGACGCCACGGGGGATTTCCGGGGGCTCATGCCAGCGTTCATTTCAGGTTTTGTTGCTGGCGAGGCAGTCAAAGAATCTATATCTCGAAGTCGCATTGGTTTTTTGCGAAGAATTCGACTTAAGCCAAGCGATACTAAGAAGCGCCGGGTTGTATTTACCGCCCAATCAAAGAAAGTTTTCTATTGCAAGGATGCAATTTGCGAATTCGTCTTTGAGCGAGAGTGTGTGCCAATTAATCCATTCATGATTTTCGGATATTTTCTTAATGATCGGGTTGATAGAAGAATGGTACGAAACGGAAATAATGAATTGATTCAACGGAGTGATGAATTATGGATATTTGGTTCGATTTCCGATGGTGTACTCTTCGAAATATTCCAAGCCCAGGAGTTGGGGATGCCAATTAAATATTTTTCAGTTTCACCTGTTGCTAAGGAAATTCGCGAAATTTCATCGTTTGATGAGTTAGTTTTTGAGCCGGAGGTTCAAGCTCGAATAAAGAGAATTGATTTGATTCAATTTCTACAACGCCTATCGTCCAGCATTAAGGATAAAACACAGCTAGAGATTCGATTATAGGATGAGCAATTTATCATATGCGCCTATTTATATGCATTTTTTGGATCGAGAGCTGAGGCGAGCGGAAAACATAGTTTTCGATGAGGATATAGCTATCGGCTATGTGACCAACTTAGTCCTTGGTGGTTTAGCACCGCCCTACTGTAACACCAGTATTCTTTTTGAAAGTGGCGAACAGCTACCACGGCTAAAAGAATATATATTTCAACTTGAAAAAAATCATCTTATCCATATTATAACTAGTGAATTTTCGTACGACGAATTTATTCATAGCAGGGCATCCTTATACTCTCATGCAAGGATACGGTACCCAACATACTTCACACCTGGACGAGCAGCTTTGTGGCCCCAATTTCCAAAATTAGAAACAACTTCAACAACAATTGCATTAGAGAAGGAAGTGCTTAATGATATAGGTAATACAGCACGAACGCTTTCGAAATTTCGGCTCACCGCAGAGGAAATCTCAGAAATTGAGAGCGCTATCATATCGCGCGCCGGTCGTGCAATAACCCTCGATATTTTTAATGTTGACTTGGTTGATTCCATGCGACGCAGGAAAATTGGCCGCTTAATAAGTTACTACTATACCAAGCGGTATCTTAATATCTGCGAGGGTGGTTTGATGATTCGAATGCCTCAGTTCGATTTCTTTACAAGCATGGTGGAGGAGGAACGCTGTTTTGACTACAGTCTGTTTTCCACATTATTCGGAAATCTCGGCTTCTATCAAGGTGTGAGCACCGCTGGAAAATTCAATGTTGACTTACTCACCGAAGTTTGCTTAGCAGCGGAGTATCCGAGGTTGCAGATTCTACTCCATGCGATAAACGATGGTTTGATTGCTTTAGGTAAAGAAAAATATGAAGGGAGCTATCGTCATGCCCTAACAGATTTGCAAAATTTAATCATCGCAGAACCTTTCGGGGTGATGGACCGGGGAGAATGGGTACAATCAAAATACTTAACATTATCGGCTGCTGCTGAATTCTTAAGTTCGAAGGAGGTTTCGTTTCGAGCAAACTATTCACCGATTATGGAAGCAATTGCTACATCGAGGCGGATTATTATCGCTGTCGCCACAAGAATTGAGCATGAGGCGGTGGCTAAATTATTTGGTAAGCTATTGCCTACTGTGCGTGGAATTCGACGACTTCCGTGCTGGTATGCTGGACGCCTCAATGATTCTGACGTATACATAGTCAAAACTGATGCAGGGAGTGTTGGGGTTCTCGGTGCAGAAGCTGTTCTGATAGATGCAATTGATGCCATTGGGCCAAAACACGTGATTTCTGTTGGGATATGCTTCGGTATGAAACCAGAAAAGCAAGCTTTGGGAAACGTATTGGTGTCGCGCCAAGTTGTTAACTACCAAATTGCAAGGGTGGGTAGCACAAAAATTAATAGATCTGATAAGCCATATTCTGGCAGCGAGCTTTTAAGTCGTGCTGACAACAGTTCTTTAGACATAATGAAGGGCGAGGTTCAATTGGGATTGTTCGTTTGTGGGGAATACTTAGTCGATGACGAAAAATTAATAAGGTCTCTGCGCAAAGAGTTTCCGGAGGCCTTAGGAGGGGACATGGAATCCTATGGCGTCCGCTCGGCATGCGAGAAACGAAACGTCCAATGGTTGGTAGTAAAGGGCATATGTGATTGGGGATATAATAAGAATGTCTCAAGCAAGGATTTGGATCAAGCAACAGCAGCCGAGAATGCTGCTAGGTTCGTGCACTACATGTTAAAAATGTATCCGCTCTAGTCTCAGAGTTTCGTGAATCCGTCAAATCGCGCAAGTGTTCGGCGCGGGCAAGTTTGAGCGGAGGCGGGGCGCCTACGCCATAGGCTTCAGCGACGGACCGCCGGCCACCTGCTTAGCTGCTCTCTCTAACAACACAGCCTCGGCCAGTTTGCATTGAACCGCCGAAGCTGTAGTGAAGGCGTGCAACTGGCCCCAACGGCCAAAAGGCCCATGGCCTCTTTCAGTCGTGCTCCGTCGCCGAAGCGGCTTTGGCGCAGGCGCCCGTACCCCGGGCCTGCCCCGGGGGAAGGCGCACCGGCCACCTAAAGGCACTAGGTAGCCAGGTCCGCGGCAGCGGCTAGGCTGGGGAGGTTGCCAGGCGACAGCGTTCTTTCGGCTTTTCAGGTGGTGGGCGTGGTGGTGAGCCTACACGGGATCAATGGGATCGCTTCAGCCCGCTCCTCCGTCGCGGATCTTCGCGATGACGTGTTGGGGGTGATCGCTTCGGGCCCTCTGATCCCGGATGCGATGGTTCCCGGCGCTCGCGCCGCCATCGCTCCGGGAGGACCCTCGCGATGACGGGTGAGAGGGGTGCCAGCCGCTATTGCTTGAGCAAGTGGGCCACTGCCGCGCTGCTACCGGCGCTGCGCACCAGGTATGGCCCGCTAGGTAGCGCAGCCAGTTGCAAGCGCAGGGTCGCACCCGTCCGTTCCATGGGCACAGGCATCACCTGGCCAAGCTGGTTCAGTAGCTGCACGTCGGCATTCCTGTCGCTCATCCATACCTCGGCCACATCGGTGGCGGGATTGGGCCAGAGGACCAATGCGTTCGTTCCGCCGCTGCGGGCCACGGCTCTCGTGTCGGAGATGTTCTCGGTCCCATCGCGGTCCACCTGGTTCAGGCGGTAGTAGGAGGCACCTGCCAACGGCTTGGTATCGTGTACGGAATAATTCAGTTCGGTGAGGCTGGTGCCCGCCGCGGGCAATGCGGCGATGGTTGTCCAGGTCAATGCGTCCGGGCTGCGTTCCACTAGGAAATGGTCGCTATTGGTCTCACTGGCCGTGGCCCATTCCAACCGCACGGCATCCCCTTCGGGCTGTGCATCGAAACGGAGCAGTTCCACGGGCAGGCCGCTCACCAGGGTGATGGCGAAATTGTCGAACAGCATGCCGTAGGACACCGTGAAATTGGGGGTGATGCGCAGGTTGTGCGTAGTGGCCGTAGCGGTGAATTGGAGCTCCTCACGGAGCAGGCTCCAGGTACCCGTGCGCGTGACCACCCCAAGCAGCACATTGTCCATGTGTACGTTCACCGAGACCGTGGTGGGCGTAGGCCCGCCCTGCCGCCGAGCGGCATCGAAGCCGAGCATATAGACCGCGCCGACGGTAAAGCCGCTGATGGGCTGGCACAAGAGCTTGTCATCGGCCGTGCTGTTCGGGTCGTTGTCCCCATCCACCTCGGCCACCAGGTTACTCCCAACCCCGCCATAGACAGAAGCGGGGTTGATCTCCAACGGGCAGGTGTTCCAGCCCCCGGTGCCGCTCTCGAAACCGGCGTTCGTTATGGTTTGCGCGCGCAGGGCGGATCCTCCACAGGCGAGCAAGGCGATGGACAGGGTGGCGTGGAACACAACGGAACGGAACGATAGGAGCAGGTGCATGGGCGCAGGTCAGGGAGGGCGCCTTCCTACGGGGGAATGGGGAGAACGTTCCCCAAACCCGTCATCGCGAGGATCGGATCCGAGGGCTGTGCCCGACCGCGCCTTCGCGAAGCCGCTTCGGCGAAGCAAGGGGAGATGGCCGACTGCGCCGTCGCGAAGCGCTTTGGCGAAGCACGGAGCGATCTTTAATTCGTGTGGAGGTGGTGCGCGGAGGGCAGTGAGCCTACACGGATCCAATGGGATCGCTTCGGGCCCTCGAAGACTCGGGACCCTCGCGATGACGGGTTGGGGGAGAGTCGGATCGGGACCAACAGTTTGTCAACCCCCGGAAAATCGGGGGTTGCGCCTCGCAGCCACGCCCGTTAGTTTTCGCTCGAATTGAGGTTGACGCTCGGTGAGCCGTTGAAAAATTGATCTGAAATGGAACACGGCGGCTACCTCTACATCCTCACGAACCGCCCCAACGGCGTACTGTACCTCGGCGTCACCTCCAGCCTTTACGTGCGCGTCGCCGAACACAAAGCGAACCTCGACCCAATAGGTTACAGCACCCGCTACAACTTGCACAAACTCGTCTACTTCGAAGGCTTCGCCAATATCGAAGAAGCCATCGCCAAAGAGAAAAAGCTGAAGGCCGGTTCCCGGAAGAACAAGATCGCGTTGATCGAAGCCATGAACCCAACATGGCGGGACCTGCACGATGGGAACAATAGACCCCTAACGCGATCGCGAGGATCGGCCCTGCCGGCAGAGCCGGAAGGGACCCGAAGCGACCTCTAATTTGTGCTTGGGGTGGTGCGTGGAGGGCAGTGCGCCTACACGGATCCAATGGGATCGCTTCGGGCCGAAGACGTAACGTCCCCGCAGGGTCACTCGAAGAGGACCCTGCGGAACGGAAGCTGGGGACCGCAGGGTCCCGAAGACGGTGACCCTGCGGGGACATTCAAGCTTATCCTATACTTGTTAGAGTTATCCAACGT
>JAGNSU010000010.1:0-2660 GCA_017987895.1 Flavobacteriales bacterium
AGACCGTAGACGCGGATGGTGAAGCGTGCCATGCTCACATCGGTTTCCTACCGCGAAGCATGTGGCGTTTACCCGGCGGCCCGGCCAGTCGTTCCACCACGAACCCGGCCTGCTCCATCGCACGGCGCACCGTGCCTTGTGCCGTGTAGGTGGTAAGGATGCCACCAGGCACGAGGGCTTCGAACATGCGCACGAAAACTTGCTCGGTCCAGAGTTCGGGTTGCTTCTTCGGGCTGAAGGCATCGAAGTAGATCACATCGAAGGCGTTCTCTTCCAGCAGCGCCTGCGCACGAGTGGCCCGTTGCACGAAGGTGAACCAGCCTTTGCCTTCGAACGGTTCCGCACCGGTGTGCGCCATGGCCTTCAGGAACTCCCGCTCCAGGGTGGGCACAGCCAGTTGGCCGGGATGGTCCAAGGCTTTGATCACCTCGCGCGGCAAAGGAAAGGGCTCCAACGCGGTATAGTCCACGCGGCATTTGCCTTCGATGCATTGCAACCAGGTGAGCAGCATGTTGAGCCCCGTGCCCAAGCCCACCTCCAGCACGTTCAGCGCTTTTTTGTCCGAGGCGCGCAGGCCGTTCGCGATGTATACATGCCACGATTCCTGCACCGCACCGTGCAAACTGTGGTAGTGATCGTCCAACAGCGCGGAACGCAGGGTGTTCGATCCATCGCCCGTGCGGGTAAGAACAAAGTCGTTGGGTGGGCGGTAGTCGGCCATGGGGCGGTAAATTTGGGCACATGCGCACGTACCTGGTCCTCGCCCTCGGTCTATTATGCACAGTGCCCGTCAATGCCCAGGAATGGGTGGCCAAATACCGCGACCCTGCCGTTCCGCTCGGCGAAGCGGTACAGGCCCATGATGCCTTCCTTGGCACCAAGGCCTATGAACGCGGCAAGGGGCACAAGGTGTTCGAGCGCGAACGCTGGTTCTGGGAGCAGCGCACCTTCCCCTCCGGCCTGCGCCCTGCACCTGGGCACTATCAGCGCGAATGGCAACAGCTCAAGGCGCGCGCACCTCTGGCGGTTCCGAAGAGCGCGGCCTGGCAGCAGCTCGGTCCCGTTAGCTGGGGTACCACCAGCTATAACCCCGGCAACGGCCGCGTGAACTGCATCGCGATCGCGCCGCAGGACCACGACGTGATCTACGCGGGCACCCCCTCCGGTGGTTTGTGGCGCAGCGCGGATGCTGGCGTTACATGGTCGTCCTTCGGTCAGAGCCTCCCGTCCATCGGCGTGAGCGGCATCGCGCTGCATCCCACCGATCCGCAGGTCATCTACATCGCCACGGGCGATGGCGACTCGCGCGACACGTATTCGATCGGGGTGATGAAGAGCACCGATGGCGGAAATTCATGGGCTTCCACGGGACTTCTTTGGGACACGCATCAAGTGCGCACCACCCGCAAACTGATCATGCATCCCACCGATCCGCAAGTGCTCTTCTGCGCGGCCAACAATGGACTGTGGCGCACGGTGGACGAAGCCGTCACCTGGCAGCGCGTGGCCACGGGCAGTTTCTATGATGTGGAGTTCAAGCCCGGGGATCCCACCGTGGTGTACGCCAGCACCGATCAATTCTGGCGAAGCATGGATGGTGGTGCGAGTTTCACGCAGATCACCTCCGGCGTGCCTGCGGAGAACTTGCTGGTACGCATCGCCATCGCTGTTACACCCGCCGATCCGCAGATGGTCTATCTGCTCGCTGGGCGTGAGGACGATGGCGGCTTCCGCGGGCTGTTCCGCAGCACCAACAGCGGGGCCTCCTTCGTGCAACGCAGCGCCACGCCCAACATCCTGGGCTACTCCGATTCCGGCAGCGACAGCGGTGGACAGGCCTGGTACGACCTGGCGCTCGCCGCTGATCCCACCGATGCCAGCACCATCTATGCGGCGGGTATCAATGTGTGGAAGAGCACCGACGGCGGTACCGGCTGGGACATCAGTTCCATGTGGACCTGGGACAGCGGATTGGGATACACCCATGCGGATGTGCATGCGCTCGAGATCGTGGATGGTGAGGTGTACTGCGGTTCGGATGGAGGTCTGTTCCGGACGTCGGATGGCGGCTTTTGGTGGGACGATCTGAGCGCCGGCCTAAACATCACACAGTTCTATCGGCTCGGTGTTTCCACCCATGCCGTGGACCAGGTGATCGCCGGTGCGCAGGACAACGGATGCATCCATTTGGAGGGTGGTGGCTGGACCCACGTGCAGGGCGGCGATGGCATGGAGTGCATCAGCGATCCGGTGGACGATCAGATCTTCTATTGCGCTTCGCAGTACGGCACCATTTACCGGAGCGATGATGGCGGCTACAACTTCTTCGGCACCAGCGGCGGCATCACCGAGGAAGGCGCGTGGGTCACACCGTACGTGATGGATGCATCGGACCACAACACGCTCTATGCGGGCTATGTGAACCTGTGGCGTACCGATGATGGCGGCGCGAACTGGACGATGCTCACCAACCTCGGCGGGCAGCGCAAAGTGAGCGCGATCGCCGTGGCACCGAGCGATCCGCAAGTGATCCTCTTCTGCAACAATCAGGCTTTGCGACGCAGCACGGACGGCGGCAACAGCTTCCAGGTGATCGGTACCGGCCTGCCTACGCTGGCGATCACCTACATCGCGATCGATCCTCTGGATCCGGACCTCAT
>JAGNSU010000010.1:2760-69828 GCA_017987895.1 Flavobacteriales bacterium
TCTTCTGCAACAATCAGGCTTTGCGACGCAGCACGGACGGCGGCAACAGCTTCCAGGTGATCGGTACCGGCCTGCCTACGCTGGCGATCACCTACATCGCGATCGATCCTCTGGATCCGGACCTCATATGCGTTACGCTAAGCGGTTTCCTGGAAGGGGAGAAGATCTACAGGAGCACCGATGGCGGTACGACCTGGAACAATATCAGCGGCAATTTGCCGAACGTGCCGGCGAACACCGTCGTGTTCTCGGGGAGCAACGGTGGTATGTACATCGGCACCGATCTGGGCGTCTTCTACCACGATGATGATCTCGGGAACTGGCAGCCGTTCTGGCAGAACATGCCGAACACGATCGTGATGGAGTTGGAGATCGACCCCACCGAACAACAACTCTATGCCGCAACCTATGGAAGGGGGATCTGGCGCACGCCGCTCTTCACACCGAGCAATCAGGCACCGGTGGCCGACTTCACCGCGACACCCCTCACGCTGTGCCCCGGTGATCCCGTGCATTTTGAGGATATGGCCTTGGAAGCCGCGCCCGGTTGGACCTGGCAATTCCCGGGTGGCACGCCTTCTACCAGCACCGATGCCGAACCCGATGTCGTGTATCCCGCGAGCGGCACCTACACTGCGAGCCTCACCTTGAGCAACGCCTTCGGCAACGACACGCACAGCGCGGACATCACCGTGGCCTATACCGGCGAACGGATCGACGTGGACCTCGTGCTCGATCAATACGGCAAGGAGAGCAGCTGGTCTATCACCGATGATATCGGGAACGTGGTGGCCTACGGCGGCACTTACGATGGCTTACTGAGCGGCACCATGATCGCGGCCTCCACCTGCCTTGCCGATGGCTGCTACACGTTCACCATGCACGATTCCTACGGCGATGGCATGTGCTGCGATAACGGCAACGGCAGCTACTCCGTGTCCGGCAGCGTGCTGGGGCAGATCGTCGCGGGCGGCACCTTCACCATGGAAGAGAGCACGCCGTTCTGTGTGGACAACAATGTGGTCGTTCCATCGCATACCGCAGCGATCGGCGTTGTGGTGCGCACGCTGGATCACGAAGGGCCATTCGCTCTGCGCACTACCGATGTGGACGCTACGTGGACGGTGTATGATGCGATGGGACGGAGGCTCTTCACATCACAGGCGCACGGGCAGGAGGCGCTCATTGATCTGCGCGCCCACGCTACCGGTAGCTACATCGCCCTCAGCGCGCAACACGGTGCGGTGCGGTTGATGCGGCCTTGAGCGAGCGCGGGGCCGAGTGGGCATGTGATCCATTTGGAAGTCGGGAGACTTCCGAAGAGCTTTGGGCTATGTGCAATGGGCGATGGCGTCGATCTCTGCGGTGGGTGGTGATATGCCTTGTTCTTGGGCTGATGTCCACGTCCTATGGGCAATCCATCATGCGACGGTACGATGCAGCGAACCAAATGCTGGCCGAAACTGGTTTCGGCATTGAGCACGCTACAGGAGGAGGCTATTGGCTTGTCATCGGGTCCCACTTCATCCATGATTCCGTGCAGTACAGTTCGGTGGTGATGCTACTTCACCTGGATGCCAATGGGAATGCGATCGATACGGCTCAGGTAGTTCTACCTCCACGGGCGATGTTCCCTGGATTATCCAATACATCCTTCGAACTCTCCGGAGGAGGCGTAGGAATTGGCGGAAGTTCCGTCGATCCTGACGGTACCATACGTCCTACGTTGTACTTGTTCGATGAGCAGGGCAATTCCACGCTGGTTCAGGAGTATGGTGCCCCGCTTGAAGAATGGATCGGTCGGCAAGGCAAACAAACACCAGATGCAGGCTTTGTTATCTGCGGAGAAACCAGCACTTCAGGGGTTGCCCTCGATGGATTCCTGCTGAAGATCGATAGCCTTGGGAATGAGCAATGGTTAAAGACCTACGGCCTTCCGAATGGCAATGAGTTTATCAGTTCCGTGGACCTCGCACCTGGCGGGGGCTACTATCTGGGTGGTGCACAATCACCATACGGGAATAACTATGATCAATGGATACTCCGGATCGATTCGGTCGGCGACGTCGTTTGGCAGGATATCTATGGTGGGCCGTTTCAGGACGGATGGTTCGCGAGCATCACAACGGCTGCTGACTCGAACGTTCTTGTGGCTACAGGTTGGGCTCAGAACAATTTCGGATCGAGCCGTCTTGGCCTTGCCAAAGTTGACAGTGCCGCAGACCTGTTGTGGTCGAAAATGTATGATGCACCTGCTCAGATGGCCAGTTTGTTGTCGGTGAAAGAAATCGAGCCTGGCGGTGATTTAATAGCTACAGGCGGGAGTTACAGGCCAGAATTCATATACATACAGGGCGTGCTACTGCGCACCACTGATGAAGGCGATAGTCTATGGATGCGGTACTATCACTACTACGATAGCCTGTGGATGGAAGGAGAGGGCCTTTTGCATGACGTTCTGCCGACCGCGGATGGTGGATTTATTGCGACTGGAGCCGCTTATGGTACGGGCAACCCTTACGACCCGCCTGCATACGGCCAGGATACCTGGGTGGTGAAAGTGGACAGCATGGGCTGTTTGGAACCCGGCTGCCATTTGATCACGGGCCTGCAAAGCCAGGCGACCAATTTGCGCGGGGCGCTCGCCGTGGCGCCTAACCCGGCGAGCGATGTGGTGCGGCTTACCTGGGAGTTACCCGATGGACTGGTTGGTAGTGCACAGTTGTCGGTTGTCAGTGCGCAAGGGCAACTGGTGCGCACCGTGCCGATCGCACTCGCTGACAAGATTTGTTCGCTGGATGTGTCCAGCTATGCGGCCGGCCTCTACAACCTGCACTTGGTGGTGGATGGGCAGTGGGTGAGCGGGGTGAAGGTGGTGATCGAGTAACGCGTTCGCGGGGATCAGCGCCGAGAGCGAAGCTCGAGGAGATGGCCGAAGCGATCTCTCATTCGTGCGAAGGATCATGCCCGGCGGAAGATGATCCCGCACGGATCCAATAAGATCGCTTCGCGCCGAGGACGGACGCTCGCGAACGCGGGTGGGAGTTGATACCGACGAACAACGATGCACGGTGGACTGCTCAAGGCTTCGGGAATACCACCTCGTATAGATCGTCCTCGCCTTCGCCCCCCGGGCGGAAGGAACTGAAGTAGCCTTTGCTGCCATCGCCCACCAACACCATGAACAGGTCGTCGTCCGGTGAGTTGATCGGCCAACCGAGGTTCTCCGGCTTGCTCCAACGGCCGTCCGTCCACGAGGAGCGGAACACATCGTAGCCGCCCATGCTGGTGTGGCCCTTGCTGCTGAAATAGATGGTGGCGCCATCGCCCTGCACGAAGATGCCGTCCTCGTCGAACCGGGAATTGACATCGGGGCCCAGGTTCTCGGCTTCCTTCCAGGCTTTCGCGTTGGCGTCCCACGCGCTGCGGTAGATGTCCTGTCCGCCCAGGCCGCCTTCGCGGTCGCTCACGAAATAGAGCCACTTGCCATCCTGGCTGTAGCACGCGCTGCTCTCGTGGAACTTGGTGTTGATGGCCGTGCCGAAGGGTTCCGGTGCGCCCCAATTCGAGCCCGCACGTTTGCTCTCGAGCAGGTCGCCGGTCACCTTCACGTCGCGGTAGATGATCATCCGGTCACCCTCGTGGTCCATGCCCACGGAGGCATCGTTCATTTCGGTGTTCACTGGTGGTGGTAGGGGTTGCGGTGCGCTCCAAGCCCCGTCCTTCAGCGTGCTGGTGTATACATCCTCGAAGTACTGGTTCGTGCTCTTGTTCACCTTGCCACCGGTGCTGTTCTCCCGTCGCGAAGTGAACCACATGGTCTGTCCATCGTGCGCGACCACCGCTCCGTAATCGCTGTACACACTGTTGACCCGCGGACCGAGGTTGGTGACCTGTGCGGAAGTGGGGTTGGCCATCAACGCCTTGCCATTGCGGCATTCGCTCAAGTGCTTCTCGGCTTGATTGTAGACAGGGTTCTCGTCCGGAAGACCCATGCTGCTGCGTTTGTGCGCTTCGAACTCCCAAATGGCCTCGTCCCATTTCGCGTTCAGCTGTAGTGCCATCCCAGCGAGGTAGTGCGCGCGCGGCACCTGTGGATCGAGCGTCACCGCCTTCTGGAAGTACGGCATGGCGAGATGCCGTTGCTGACCGTTCAGGTGGCACAAGCCCAGGCGCACGTTCAGGTCCGCGTTGTCCGGGTTCACCGCGTAGGCCTTCTCGTACAAGGCGATCGCCTGCCCGTAGTCCTTGCCACCGGCCTGCGCGAACTTTTCCGCGGCTTTCATGGCCGTGAGCGCTTCCTCCAGTTTCGCCTTGTCGGCGATATGCTCCTTGTCGAAGGGCACGTTGCCCTGTGCCCACGCCGGTGCGGTGGAGAGCGCGAGAGAGCAGAGCAGTGTGGCGCGAAGCATCATGAGGGCGGTGGTTTTGGGCGGGGGACTGTTCACAGGTCGCCGGATCGGTCCCGGCAAAGGTGGGAGCGGCGGCTAATTTCGCCACGCCGCATCAAGGCGCTTTTCAAACCATGGCCATTAAGAAGTCCGCAGCGAAAGGAACGAAGAAGGGGACCACCGCCACCGCAGCGCCCAAACAGAAGAGTATCCTGGGCCCCGCCTCGCTGGAGTTCCTTACCAGTTACTTGAACAATGCCAGTCCCACCGGCTTCGAAGCCAGTGGCCAACGCCTTTGGCTGGACTATCTCAAGCCCTACATCGATGACCACTTCACCGATGTGTACGGCACGGCAGTGGGTGTGATCAATCCGAAGGCCAAGTTCAAGGTGGTGATCGAGGCGCATGCCGACGAGATCAGCTGGTTCGTGCATTACATCACGAAGGAAGGGTTCATCTACGTGCGACGCAACGGCGGTAGCGATCACCTCATCGCCCCCAGCAAGCGGGTGAACATCCATACGGACAAGGGCATCGTGAAGGCCATCTTCGGCTGGCCCGCCATCCATGTGCGCAACGGCAAGACCGAGGTGACACCCACCTTGGAGAACATCTTCCTGGATTGTGGCTGCAAGAACAAGGAGGAGGTCGAGAAGCTCGGCGTTCACGTGGGCTGCGTGATCACCTACGAGGATGAGTTCATGGTGCTGAACGGAAAACATTTTACCGGACGCGCCTTGGACAACCGCATGGGCGGCTTCATGATCGCGGAGGTGGCCCGCCTGATCAAGCAGGAGAAAACGAAGTTGCCCTTCGGTCTCTACATCACCAACAGTGTGCAGGAGGAAGTGGGCCTGCGTGGCGCGGAGATGATCGTGGAGCGCATCCGCCCGGATATCGCCATCGTGACCGACGTGACGCACGATACGCAGACGCCGATGATGAACAAGATCGCCAACGGCGATGTGGCCTGCGGAAGCGGTCCGGTGTTGAGCTACGGCCCGGCCGTTCACAACAACCTGCTGAAGCTGGTGATCGATGCCGCGAACAAGGCGAAGATCCCTTTTCAACGCGCCGCGGTGAGCCGCGCGACGGGCACGGATACCGATGCCTTCGCATACGGCGCTGCAGGCGTGCCCAGTGCCTTGATCAGCCTCCCGCTGCGCTACATGCACACCACCGTGGAAACCGTCCACCGCGACGATGTGGAGAGCGTGATCCGCTTGATCCACGCCAGCTTGCGCGAGATCCGCGACGGCCACGACCTCCGTTACATCAAGTAGTGGTCCTCAACGCATGAAGCTGCGGCTGGACGACAACACCCGCTCCGCGCTGCACTTCCTGCTGCTGGCCGTGGGCGTGCTCGGCGCGTTCCGGTTGGCGTATATGGCCTTTCTAAGCGGGACCCGTGCCGTGGGCCCCGATGCCGCTGCGCTGGAACCTTGGCGCCACGGCTATCTGTTGCACGATCCCTACGCGGTGGTGCGCGCAAGTACCACGCTACCCGAACGCCTCGCCTGGGTCTTCCTCTATGCCATCGTGGGCGGCTTCGTCGTCTATCTCCTTGCATCGTTCCTCGCACGGTCGTTGCGCCATGCCGACGCGCGCTATCCGGTGATCGCGGGTCGCATCGCCGGTGGTGTGGTTCTCCTGCTCGCAACGGCCGGGGCGTTGTGGTGGCCACCGCAGGAAGTTTGGCCGGACCGCACAACACGGGAATGGAAGGTGGTCCAGCGCGGTTCACTTCCCGGCGACCTCACCCTACCATGGACGCGACAGGCGCTCGCGCTGCCCTTCGGCGAGGTGGGGGCGATCGACATGGATAGGGCGCCGGAAGGGGAGGTGGCTCTGATCGCAGCGGGCCCCTTCGGGACCTTTGTTCTCGCTGCACAGGCCGAAAGCGCGGACCCCATGCTGGACGAGGCCGCAGCGCAACGTGCCATTGGAGCGCTAAGCGCCCGGGTGGCCAACGAGCCTTGATCGTACTGGACCCGCTCGCTCCCGCTCCCTAATTTGCGGAGCCCATGCGCATCGCCTACCTGAAAGCTCCGGATACATGGCCATTGCGCCACCTGGTGCTGCGTCCGCACCAGCCGATCGAGGAGTGCGATTATCCCAACGATCGCAATCCGGACAGCTTCCACCTGGGTGCTTTCAGCAAGAACGAGTTGATCGCCATCGCTTCGTTCTATAAGGAACGAAAGGACGGCTTGACCGGCTGGATCCAATACCGCCTGCGCGGCATGGCCGTACACCCGGATCAGCGCGGCAAGGGCGTAGGGGGGAAGCTGCTCGTGTTCGGCTTTGACCATCTGCGCGACCTGAAGGCCGATCTGCTCTGGTGCAATGCGCGCGATAATGCGAAGGGCTTCTACCTTGCGCATGGCATGGAGGTGCATGGTCCCCCTTTCACCATCGAAGGCATCGGCGAGCATCAGCTGATGTTCCGCCGCCTATGAGGCGCGGGTCGACCGATGCCTTCGTCGTTATCGCGCTGTTGCTCCTGTGCGGGGTGGTGCGTGCCTTGTTCATCGGCCTGAACGAACTCGCCCATGATGAGCCTTTCACGCTCTACTGGGCGCATCGCCCCTTGAGTGAGCTCTTCGCGCAACTGCGCGCGGAGAACAATCCGCCGCTGCACTTCCTGCTGGTGAAAGTGTGGCTGCCGATCGCGGGATGGGACGTCACCCTGCTGCGCATGCCCTCCGCGTTGTTCAGTGCGCTTACCGTCTGGCCCCTGTTCCTGCTGGGCCGCGAGCTCGGTGGAAGGCTGGTCGGTTTCACGGCGGCCTTGCTCTTCACTTGTAGCAGCTACCATCAAGGGTTCGCCCATGAGGTCCGTGCGTACACGTTGTTCGCCTTGCTGGCCGCTGTGGGCATGTGGCAATTGGCGCGGATAGCGCGAAAGGAGGATCCGCCGCATTGGGGTTGGCTCGCCGCCGTGAACATCGCGATGGTCTATACGCACTTCTTCGGCTGGACCATGCTGGGCGTTCAGGCCCTGTGCGTGCTCCTGATCAAGGACCTGCGCACCGCCCGGCGCGGATGGCTGCTGGCGACGGGTGCCACCTTGCTCGCCTATGCGCCTTATGCCGTGGTCTTCGCACAACGGCTCGCCACCAGCGTTTCGGAAGGCACATGGCTTACGGCGCCCGAGCCTGAGGAGATCTACAACATGATCTGGCGTTGGAGCAATGCGCCGGTGATCGCGGTCCTTCTTCTGCTCGTGATCGTTGCCGTGTCCGCGCAGCGCCGGGGACGCACCACGTTCTGGGCGATGGGCTTGTGCTGGACCTTGGTGCTGCTGCTGGGCATGTTCGCCGCTTCGTTCATCGCCCCCATGTTCCTGGACCGCTACCTGATCCACGCGAGCCTGGGTTTCTACCTGCTCGCCGCCTACGCCTTGCATCATGCCTTCCCGCAGCGAACACCTGGTTTGGTCCTCGCCGGCGCGGCGGTGGTGGCGATGGCCTTCACCTTCGAGCCCGATCGATCCAACGGGTTGCGCCCCAGCCGCGTACGAGCGGTGGTGGAGGCCATGGGCAAAGGAGCGGTCCCTGTGCTCATAGCGCCCCCGTGGTACGCCATCACCTATGCGTGGTACTTGGACCCCTCCTTGTACCGCGACCCCGCCACGTTGGAGCACGCGCTGGCCGGCAGGGATATCCACGCGGTGCGCGATGCGACCGAATTGCCCACCACGATCGGTAGCGCCGATACCGTGATGGTGGTGGACGCCTGGAGCGCCCTCACCGATCCTGAGGGCAGCATCGACGAACGGTTGCGCGCCACCCACCCTCAGGTGGATGAGGTGGAGGCGGACGACCATGTGTTCGTCCGCCGGTACCGGCGTTAGAGCCGTTCATCCCGCCACCGCTCCGATCCTGTCCGATAGTCAACGGTCCATGGATCGTTGGCTGGACATTCCCGCCGCGGATGCACCTTTGCGGACCTTAACCCCTCCGATGCACCCCAGAACATCTCTTCTCCCCAGCCTGGCGCTGGGTCTGCTGCTCGCTTCGTGCGGTGGCGCCGATACCACCGTGGCCGAGTCCAAAGCCCCGATGACCCCGCCGCCGGTCATCGACATGGAACTCTTCTTCAAGAACCCCGAGAAGGCCGGCTTCCGCGTAAGCCCCGACGGCAACTACTTCAGCTTCCGCGCGCCGTGGAAGGACCGCATGAACCTCTTCGTGCAGAAGATCGGCGATGCGGCACCGCTCCAAGTGACCTTCGACACCGTGCGCGATATCGGTGGTTATTTCTGGAAGGGCGATCGCCTTGTCTACAGCCGCGACATCAATGGCGATGAGAACTTCATCATCTTCAGTGCCAGCATCGATGGCAAGGACGCGAAGGCGCTGACCCCAGAGAAAGGCGTGCGCGCGGGAACGATGGACGACCTGCACAACATCCCCGGGATGGAGCAGAGCATCATGGTCCAGATGAACAAGCGCAATCCGGAGGTCTTCGATCCCTACCTGTGCAACATCGCCACCGGCGAACTGAAGCCGCTCTATGACAACAAGGAGAACTTCGAAGGCTGGATCACCGACCACACCGGCCTGATCCGTATCGCTACGAAGACCGATGGCACCGACCAGGTGCTCTTCCACCGCGCTACGGAGAAGGAACCCTTCAAAGAGTTATTGCGCACCGGGTTCAAGGACAGCTTCAACCCGATGTTCTTCACGTTCGACAACAAGAACGTGTTCGCCAGCAGCAACTTGAACGGGCGCGATAAGAGCGCCATCGTGGAATACGACCTCGCCGGCAACAAAGAGGTGCGCGAGATCTTCGCCAACAAGGACTACGATGCCGATGGATTGAGCTACAGCCGCAAGCGGAAGGTGATCACCACCGCCAGCTTCACCAGCTGGAAGGAAGAGGAGGTACACCTGGACGAGATCACGAAAGCCCGCCATGAGAAGTTGAAAGCGAAGTTCCCCGACTACGAAGTGTACGTGTACGGAGCGAACGACGAGGAGAACAAATTCATGGTGTGGGTGGGCAACGACCGCATGCCAGGCAAGTACTTCTTCTACGATGAGGCGGCCGACAAGACCGAGGAAATGGCCACGCTCTATCCTTGGTTGAACGAGAACGACCTGGCCGAGATGAAGCCCATCGAATACAAGACGCGCGATGGCCTCACCGTACATGGTTACCTCACTCTGCCCAAGGGCCGCGAAGCCAAGAACCTCCCCACCGTGTTGATGGTGCATGGTGGCCCATGGGCGCGCGATATCTGGGGCTACGACTCCGAAGCGCAGTTCCTCGCGAACCGCGGTTATGCGGTGTTGCAGGTGAACTTCCGCGGAAGCACCGGCTACGGCCGCGAGTTCTGGATGAAGAGCTTCAAACAGTGGGGCCTCACCATGCAGGATGACCTCACCGATGCGGTGGAATGGGTGAAGAAGGAAGGCATCGCGGACCCGGCGCGTGTGGCGATCTACGGCGGCAGCTACGGCGGGTACGCCACGCTCGCCGGCATTACCAAGACCCCCGAGCTTTATGCCTGTGCGGTGGACTATGTGGGCGTGAGCAACATGTTCACCTTCATGAAGACCGTGCCTCCGTATTGGGAGCCGTTCAAGAAGATGATGTACGAGATGGTGGGCGATCCCCAGGCGGACAGCCTGCTGTTGGCGGCCGCTTCACCGGTGTTCCATGTGGACAAGATCAAGTGCCCGCTCTTCATCGCGCAGGGCGCGCAGGATCCCCGCGTGAACAAGGCCGAGAGCGACCAGGTGGTGGAAGCCCTCAAGGCCCGCGGTGTGGAAGTGCAATACCTGGTGAAGGACAACGAAGGCCACGGTTTCCGCAACCAGGAGAACCGCTTCGAGTTTTATGGCGCCATGGAGAAATTCCTGGAAGAGCATATCGGCACCAAGCCGGTGGCGGTGAAGGGCTGAGGAGGAACGAACGATCAATGGAGCGGCGGCCGGAAGGCCGCCGCTTCTTCTTTCAAGTATTCTCGCTTAAGCGAGCCGGTTGGCGCGATCTCGAAGCCAATGGGGTCGTCGGCGCATGTAGATTCGTGACAACCCGTGAAAGAAGGTTCCATGAAAAAGGTATGTCTTCTCGCAATGATTCTCGGAGTTCTATCCTGCAAGAATGCGATACTGAGCGAAGCCCCTACTAAGCTCTATCTAAAGCGAATTGAAACACCGTCGGTTAGGGTTGAGTGGTACTTCCACTCATTGATAAGCAGCACGACTCCGGATATAGTCACCGTTACTAAGAATGGCTCACTTGATACCGTTTGCCGTGCCCAGAACGTCAAGGATGTTCAACTAACCGACAGCACCTTGGTGCTTGAGTTCTATGGTGCACCCAGATGTTATGGCAAGGAGATCACCATTCCAACATCCCTCAACGGAATTGGAATAGAAACAGACCCGAACCACAATGGAATAGGTCCAACGTACCGCCGAACTTTTACAGCCAACTAAACTTGGGGCAGCACACATGGATCACACCCTCCTCATCAACGAAGCCATCCGCCACTTGGAGGAAGGCCGCAAGCGCATCCATCGTTGTGCCGGCTTGGTGGGTGAAGAAGGCTTGTGGCATCGCCCGAACGCGCAGGTGGTGAGCCCCGGCAATTTGGTCCTGCACCTCTGCGGCAATGTGGGGCAATGGATCATCGCCACCCTGGGAAAGCGGCCGGACCATCGCCAGCGGCAGCAGGAATTCGATGAGACGGGGCCGATCCCCACACCTGCGTTGCTCGCCAAACTTGATGGCACGATCAGCGAAGCCGTCGCGGTTTTGAAGAGCTTGAGCGCGGCGGATCTCGAAGCCACCTGGGACGTGCAGATCTACCAGGAAACCGGTGTGGCGATCGTGGTGCACGTGGTGGAGCACTTCAGCTACCACGTGGGCCAGATCACCCTGCACACCAAACTGTTCCGGGGTGTGGACACGGGCTATTACGCCGGGCAGGATCTTTAGCCGGGGAGCGGACACCCTCCAGGCGACGTTTTACCCGCACGTTACGTCACCCCTTGGCAAAGGGGTGTTGAGGGTTCCGAGAATGGGTCGAACCTTTTGCCGTTCAGCGTGTTGACCTACCTAACGATCCGTTAACTTTCCGCTCTTCATGCACGGCTCTATGTCCCTACGCTCCCTGTACCACACGGCAGGCCTTGTGGCCGCCTGTTCCCTGCTCCCCCAGTTGCACGCCCAAGTGGTGATCAACGAAGTGAGCGGTGCGAACATGACCTCCTTCGCGGACAACAACGGTGAATACGAGGATTGGATCGAACTGTTCAACACCGGTGGGGCACCTTTTGACCTCAGCGGATGGCACCTCAGTGACACGCAGAACAACCCCATCAAGTGGCAGTTCCCCGCTGGCAGCAGCGTACCGGCGAACGGCCGCATCATGGTGTTCTGCTCCGGCCGTGATATGTTCACTTTACCGCTGATCTACCACACCAACTTCAAGCTGAGCCAGAGCACCGGCGAATGGGTGATCTTGGCCGATCCGGGAGGCGTGATCTTGGATGACTACCAGTTGCAAGCCACCAAGGAGGAGGGGAGCCGCGGCCGCACCACCGATGGTGCCGCCACCTGGTCGCTGTTCCAAACAGCCACGCCCAACGCGGCGAACGCGGGTTCCTCACCGGACTACGAGCCCAAGCCGCAGTTCAGCGTGCCCGCCGGTTTCTACGCTGGGGCGCAGAGTGTTTCCATCACCGCTCCGGGCGGTGGTGATATCCGCTACACGCTCGATGGCACTACGCCCACAGCCACCAGTACGCTCTATGCCGGCCCTTTGAACATCGCGGTGACCACACCGGTGCGTGCGGCCTGCTTCAGCGCCGCCCCGGGGGTGCCGTCCAGCTTCATAGAAACGAACACCTACTTCATCGGCGTCACCCACACGGTGGCGGTATTCAGCATGGTGGGGGATGACATGGAGACCCTCCTGGACGGCAACGGCGGTATTGAACCCGTCAGTTCGATGGAGTACTTCGGTCCCAACGGGCTGCTGCGCGATGAGGCGGTGGGTACGTCCGACGAGCACGGTCAGGATAGTTGGGCGTACGATCAGCGCGGCTTCGATTACGTGGTGCGTGACCAGTTCGGGTACAACGACGCCATCCATTATCCCATCTTCCGCACCAAGGACCGCGATTCCTTCCAGCGGTTGATCATCAAGGCGTGTGCGGGCGACAACTACGAGTTCGGTCCCGGGCAGCCCGCGCACATCCGCGATCCCTACGTGCAGGCCTTGAGCCAGGTGGGCGAGTTGAAGGTGGATGAGCGCAGCTACGAAGCCTGCGTAGTGTACGTGAACGGCCAGTACTGGGGCGTGTACGATGTGCGCGAGAAAGTCGACGATCACGACTTCACCAACTACTACTACGGGCAGGGGGAGTACGATATCCAGATGATCAAGACCTGGGGCGGCACTTGGAGCGAGTACGGTGGGGCACAATCCCAGACCGATTGGAACAACCTGCTCACCTACATCAACACCAACAATATGGGCGATCCCACGGCATTCGCCTATGTGGACAGCCTATACAACTGGCAGAGCTTGATCGATTACTTCTGCTTGAACAGCTACACCGTATGCGCCGATTGGCTGAACTGGAACACCGGTTGGTGGCGCGGGATGAACCCTGCTGGTGATAAGCAGAAATGGCGCTACATCCTTTGGGACGAGGACGCCACCTTCGGGCACTACGGCAACTTCACCGGCATTCCCGACCAATCACCCACCGCCGATCCCTGCACACCGGAACAACTGAACGATCCAGGCGGCCAGGGGCACACCGTGATCCTGAACAAATTGATCACCGAGAACACGATGGTACACGACTACTATGTGAACCGGTATATCGACCTCGGGAACACACTGTTCAGTTGCGATTTCATGGTCCCCTTCCTGGACAGCCTGGTGGCCGTGATCACGCCAGAAATGACCATGCAGGTGGCCCGGTGGGGCGGGAGTGTCGCCGACTGGCAGAACAACGTGCAAGTGATGCGGGACTTCATCACCACGCGTTGCGTCACCATCGAGAGCGGCCTGGTGGATTGCTACGACCTGAACGGCCCGCACGATGTGCAGTTCGATGTGTATCCGCCGCTGAGCGGCAAGATCCAGGTGAATTCGCAGGTGCTTCCGAACTATCCGTTCAATGGCACCTACTACGGCGGCATCAACACCACCCTCGCTCCTTTGCCCGAACCCGGTTGGGCCTTCAGCCATTGGACCATCCAGAACGACACCATCCTGCCCAGCTTGAACGATAGCCTGGTCACGGTCACCACGGACACTTCGGATGTGATCGTCGCGCATTTCCTGCCGCCCATCTCCTACGAAGTGATGCTCGATGTAGAACCGCGCAACTCCGGTCGCATCGAGTTCGACGGAACCGTTTACACCGACTTCCCCACCTACGTGGCGGTGCCCGAAGGAGTGGCCAAGGCCGTGAAAGTGCTGCCTGCGGAGTTCTACGATTTCGCCTATTGGGACATCAAGAACAACTATCCCAACCCGGCGGATACCACGGTCACCGATATCAGCATCACCTTCTTCAGCAGCGATACGATCATCGCCAACCTGAAACCCCAGGACTACGCCTATTTCGTACCCAATTCCTTCTCCCCGAACGGCGACGGCATCAACGATGAGTGGCGCCCATGGGGCAATGTGATCGATCTCGAGACCTTCGACCTGAAGGTGTTCGACCGCTGGGGCCAGTTGATGATGGAGTCGAAGGACCCCAACCTGCCCTGGGATGGCAGCGATGGCGGCGGCACGGTTCGGGACGGTGTGTACACCTACCGCGCTTATGTGATCGAAGGCATTACCAAGGAGCGTCACGAACTCTTCGGGCACGTTACCGTTTTCAAGTAGCTGAACCGAGCCCGCGCAAGGAAGCCCCCGGTGAGAACCCGGGGGCTTTTCATTTCCCGCCAGTGGATCGGGATGAATTGTTCAGATTATTTTCGCACCCGTTGAACAAAAAGCCACTCCACTTGTTCTGCATGTCCTAACCTCCAAACACCGAACAATGTCACGAACGCTTTCTCTGGGATTTCTAGCCGCCTTAGCGGCCAGTCCCGTGCTCGCGCAAACCGCGCGTGTCCAGGTCATTCACAACTGCGCCGACGCCGCCGCTTCGGTGGTGGACGTGTGGTTGGATAATACACTGTTGATCGACGACTTCGCTTTCCGCACGGCCAGTCCTTTCGTGGATGCCCCTGCGGGAACGCAGTTCACCGTAGGCATCGCACCGAGCACAAGCACGAGCGAGATCGAATCCATCTTCACGCAGGACTTCACGCTTACGGATGGTGCCACGTATGTGATCGTCGCTAGCGGCACGGTGAGCGCAACGGGTTATTCCCCCCTCACTCCCTTCACCCTCGAGGTCTTTGATCAAGGTCGTGAGGCGGCGTTGGTGGGCGCCAACACGGATGTGCTGGTCCTGCATGGCAGCACCGATGCCCCGACCGTGGACGTGTTCGAGAGTTCGACGCTGAACGTGACCGCCGTGAACGATGCTTCCTACGGTGACTTCGCAGGCTACCTCGAACTACCCACTGCCGATTACACCGTCCAAGTTCGCACGGCGGATAATAGCGCGATCGTGGCCGCCTATGGCGCTCCCCTTCAAACGCTCGGCCTCAGCGGTGCCGCGATCACGGTGCTCGCCAGCGGATTCCTCGATCCAAGCGTGAACAGCGCCGGACCTTCGTTCGGCTTGTGGGCCGCCACGTCAGCAGGCGGTGCGCTGGTGGAACTTCCTTCGGTCGCGATCCCCATCGCCCGTGCGCAGGTGATCCACAACTCCGCCGATGCCGCTGCCGCAGCGGTGGATGTGTACTTGAACGGTGCTCTGCTCCTTGACGACTTCGCCTTCCGCACGGCTACCCCCTATGTTGACCTGCAAGCAGGAGTGGACCTGGAAGTGGCCATCGCGCCGAGCACCAGCACCAGTGTGAACGATGCGATCGCCACATTCCCCTACAACCTGACCGCTGGCGAGACCTACACCTTGGTGGCGAACGGTATCGTGAGCGGTACGGGCTACAGCCCGGCCCAACCCTTCGACATCGATGTTTATGCGGGCTCGCGCGAAACAGCGACCTCCGGTCCTGCGAACACGGATATCCTGGTATGCCACGGAAGTACCGATGCGCCCGTGGTGGACGTGAACGAAGTACTGGTCCTCGGCGGTGCCACGTTGGTGGACGATATCGCCTACGGCGACTTTCAGGGGTATGTGGAAGCGCTTACGGCGGACTATGCGCTGCAGATCACCGCAGGAGGGAATCCCGTGGTGACCTATGAGGCGCCTCTCGCCACGCTCAACCTCGATGGCACGGCCATCACCGTGCTGGCCAGTGGCTTCCTCGATCCTTCCGTGAACAGCAATGGTCCGGCCTTCGGCCTTTGGGTCGCACTTCCGGCTGGCGGACCTCTGGTGGAATTACCCGAGTTGGTAGGAGGAGGGAACGCCCGTGTGCAAGTGATCCACAACAGCGCCGACCTCGCTGCTGCCGTGGTGGACGTTTACCTGGACAACACCTTGCTGCTGGACGACTTCGCCTTCCGCACCGCCAGCCCTTTTGTGGATGCACCGGCCGGCACCCCGTTCGTAGTCGGTGTCGCCCCGGGCAATAGCACAAGTGCTGCCGATGCGATCTACACGGAGACCTTTACCCTCACGGATGGTGAGACCTACGTGATCGTGGCGAGCGGTATTGTGAGCGCCACCGGTTACACCCCACTCACGCCTTTCAGCTTGGAGGTGTTCGATCAGGGCCGTGAGAGCGCTGGCCTTCCCGCCAATACCGATCTGCTCGTATTCCACGGAAGCACCGATGCCCCCGCAGTGGATGTGTACGAAGCTGGTGTACTCAATGTGACCGCGGTGAACGATGCATCGTACGGCGATTTCGCCGGTTACCTCGAACTCCCCACCGACGACTACACGGTGCAGGTGCGCACTGCCGATAACAGCACGGTGGTAGCCGCCTACAGCGCCCCACTGCAAACGCTCGCACTGAACGGTGACGCCATCACGGTGCTCGCCAGTGGCTTCCTCGATCCCGCGCAGAACAGCAATGGTCCGGGCTTCGGTCTCTGGGTAGCCCTCGCTGCGGGTGGTCCGCTCGTTGAACTGCCGAGCGCAGCGATCCCCGGTGCGCGCCTCCAGGTTATCCACAACAGTGCCGACCTCGCCGCCGCCGAAGTGGACGTGTACCTGAACGGATCCTTGTTGCTGGATGATTTCGCCTTCCGGACGGCCACGCCCTTCGTGGATGTCCAAGCCGGTACCGATCTCAGCGTAGCTATCGCACCAGGCAACAGCACGAGCGTGGCCGATGCCATCGCCACCTTCCCCTTCAACCTGGCGACCGATGGGAAGTACATCGTGGTAGCGAACGGGATCGTGAGCACGAACGGGTATTCCCCGAACCCTGGCTTTGACCTCTTCGCTTATGCGCCTGCACGCGAAACTGCCACATCAGGCGCAACGAACACGGACATCCTCGTGTTCCACGGTTGCACCGACGCACCGGCGGTGGATGTGAACGAGACCGCTTTGCTCGGCGGTGCCACTTTAGTGAACGGGATCGAGTACGGAGAGTTCAGCAGCTACCTGGAGCCACCCGCACAGAATCTTGTGCTCCAGGTCACGGACGGCACCACGGCATTGGCCAGCTATGATGCTCCGCTCGCCCAGCTCGGCCTGCAGGGCGATGCCATCACCGTGCTCGCCAGCGGCTTCCTCGACCCTTCGGTGAACAGCAATGGACCGGCTTTCGGTCTCTGGGTGGCGCTAGCGGGTGGTGGTCCGCTCGTGGAGCTTTCCGTCTTCACCGGCATGGATGCGCTCGGAATGTTCGCAGGGACCAGCCTTTGGCCGAACCCTGCTACCAATGAAGTGAACGTGTTCGTCCCTGCCCTTGGCGATGCACAAGTGGAAGCCGAACTGCTCGATGCTACCGGTCGGGTGGTGCGTTCGGTCGGTGCTGCGGTGCGCGGCAGCGACCGTGTTATCATCAGTACATCGGACCTGAGCGCGGGCCGCTACTCGATCCGCTTGAGCGGAGCTGGCAGCCGCATCACCTTGCCCTTGAGCGTGGTGCGCTGATCCTATTGGCTCTGAGTGGGAGGCCTTCTTCGGAGGGCCTCCCGCCTTTGGGCCTGAACCAAATCCTTGTTGGTCTGCTCTCCACTTCGATCCACAACCGCCGGACCGCACCTGGGCCGGAAGCTCGCATGCTTGATAGTCCTTTCCGCAGCCGTTTCCAGATCCGCGACCTCGAGGAGTTCTCCGGTGTGAAAGCCCACACCATCCGGATCTGGGAGAAGCGCTATGCATTACTCCGTCCGGACCGCACCCAGACCAACATCCGCACGTATGGGATCGAGGAGCTGAAGAACCTGCTCAATGTGGCCTTCCTGAACAAGCACGGCCATAAGATCAGCAAGATCGCAAGGCTCACTGCGCTGGAACGGGAGCATTTGGTGAAGAACACCGCCTACGAGCGTAAGGACCTGGGCGAGGCGCTCAATGCGTTGAAGCTGGCCATGCTCACCTTCGATGAAGCCGCCTTCGAAGGTGTATGCGCGGGTTTCCGGGAGCAGGCCGGCTTCCGCGCACTGGTCGAGGATCTCTTCCTTCCGCTGCTCGAGCATGTCGGTCTCTTGTGGCAGACCAGTTCCATCTGCCCCTCCCATGAACATTTCGTGAGCAACCTGGTCCGGCAGAAGATCAGTGCGGAGATCGACGCGATGCCTCCGCTTCCGGCCACCTCCGATCCGCTCGTGGTACTCTTCCTTCCGGAGCACGAGATCCATGAACTGGGCTTGCTTTATGTCGCTTATGTGTTGCGTTCGTTGGGTCGAAGGGCGATCTATCTTGGGCAGAGCGTGCCCATGGCCGACCTGGCGCAGGTCAGCGGAACGTGTTCCCAGCGGCTCACCTTCATCAGCTTCGTCACCGCCTTTCCAGCCATGGATGAACTGATCCCCTATGCGACCCGGTTCGTGGAGCTTGTGCCGAAGGAGCGCTGTGCGCTCTGGCTGTGCGGCGGTCAAATAGCACGTCTGGGCGATGCCCCCTGGCCCGAAGGGGTTCGTGCGTTCACGCACATCCGGGAGCTGCTCAAGGAACTGGAAGCCTCCGCGACGGCCGGTACCGAACGGTAATTTGGCCGGGATGTGCGGCCATCCCTGCCTTTCCTTCGGAGCACTGTTACGGTTCGGTGGTGCCATGCTGTTGTTCGCGTGCATGGCGGTGTCGTGCATCGACGTTCCCAGTAACCGCATCGTTCAACAGGAGGACGCTGGTACGCTGGCCGTGGTAACCCTGCGGAACGGGAGCAAGGATGGTCCGGCCCGGTTGCTCGATGGAACAGGTCACGTGCGAAAGGAGGGGCACTACGTGCGGGACCACAAGGAAGGGCAGTGGAGGACCTATGATCCGCAGGGCAGGATGCTTGAAGTGCTCCGGTACCATGAGGGAACGTTGCATGGTACCTGCACCACTTTTTCGGCGGGCGGGAGCGTAGTGCGCGCTGTGAACTACGCCAGAGGTGTGCTCCACGGTCCGTTCGAAGCGTACCATCCGGATGGTCGCATCGCGCTGCGATGCACCTATGCGGACGGCTCGCTGAACGGACATTACTTCGCGCAGTCCTGGACCGACTCCTTGGTGCGTGGACCGATCACGGAGTGTTGGTATGAGCACGGTCACCGCGAAGGGATATGGACGCGCCGATATGGGAACGGACAAACCTCCGTGGTGGGCATACGGCATCGGGACGTGCAGGACGGTGTCTGGCGGTATTGGGACCGCGCAGGGAATTTGAAACGCATCGGGTACTACCGCATGGGAGTGCGCTACCGCGTGGTGATCCTCCAGCGGGAGGAACCCTGGTTCCTCCTTCCCATGGGCTGATCGTTCAGGGGAACACCTTGCCTGGGTTCATGATACCCAGCGGATCGAACGCACGCTTGATGGCACGCATCAGGTCCAGTTGCACCGTGTTGAAAGCGATGTCCATATAAGGTCGCTGCACCAGGCCAATGCCGTGTTCCCCGCTCAGGGTGCCGCCCAGGGAAACCGTCAGCTCGAAGATCTCCCGGATCGCCTTCGGCAATTCGTTGGCCCAGAACGCATCGCTCAGATCCCCCTTCAGAATGTTGACGTGCAGGTTGCCATCGCCCGCATGCCCGTAGCACACACTCCGGAAGCCGAACCGCGCACCGATGGCCTTCACTCCTGCGAGCAATCGGGGCAGTTCGTACCGTGGTACCACGGTATCCTCCTCCTTGTATACACTGTGCGCTTTTACGCTCACGGGAACACTTCGCCGCAGCTTCCATAGTGCGTCCTTCTCACTGCTGCTCTCCGCGAACAACACCTCGCCGCATCCGTGTTCTTCCATCACGCGCAGGATCGTTCCGCAATCGCGCATGAGTTCCTCCCCGTGGTTGCCATCGACCTCGATCAACAGGTAGGCCCCGGGACCCGTGGAGATCTGCGTCGGCAGACCTTCGGTGAAACGCATCGTCCAGGCGATGGCATCGCGCTCCATGAACTCCATGGCGCTCGGGTTGATCCCGGCTCGGAACACCGCGCTCACCGCCTCGCATGCCCGTACCGCATCGCCGAAGGGTACCAACATCAAGCGGGTCTCCCGGGGCATGGGTACCAGCCGCAACACCGCTTTTGTGATGATCCCCAGCGTGCCTTCACTGCCCACGATCAAGCGGGTAAGGTCATAACCCGTGCTGTTCTTCAACGTGTTGGCACCGGTCTGGATCACCGACCCGTTCGGTAGTACCACTTCCAGATTGAGCACCCAATCCCGGGTAACACCATACTTCACCGCTCTTGGGCCACCGGCGTTCTCCGCGAGATTCCCACCGATGGTACAACTGCCTTTGCTGCTCGGGTCGGGTGGGTAGTACAGTCCCTTGGCGGCCACCGCGTCCATGAGCACTTGGGTGATCACCCCGGGTTCCACGGTCACCTGCAGGTTGCGCTCATCAATGGCCACGATGGCGTTCATCCGGTCCAGTGAAAGGCCCACGCCCCCATGCACACAAAGCGCGCCTCCGCTCAAACCAGTTCGCCCGCCAATGGGGGTTACCGGTACTTCGTGTTCAGCGCACAGGCGCACGGTGGCCGCAACTTCCGCCGTGTTCCGTGGCCGCACCACCACATCGGGGGGGTAGGAGAGGTCTTCGGTCTCATCGTGGCCGAAGGCTGTACGCTCTTCCATCCCGGTATGGACGATCTCCGGTGGAAGTGTGCTTCGCAGGGCGGTCAGGAACGCATCGTGCATCGTTTCCGAAGAGGGATGGGAGGGCGAATTTGCGCCATGCGCTTCTCCGATCGATCGGTGTGCGTAACTTTCTCAGGCCACCCGGGGGATAGTGCCCCCGTCTTCCCAACAGAACCCGATCGTCATGAGAACACTGCACATCCTCCTGCCCGCCATGTTGCTGCCGGGCATTGTGATCGGACAGAACATCGGCATCAACGTGAACGGCGCGGTGCCCGCTGCCAGCGCATTGTTGGACATCGATGCTTCCGCGTTAGGTGCTGCGAACAAAAAGGGCCTCCTAGTCCCTCGCATCGCCCTGACCGCCACCAACGTGGCCGCGCCGGTGGTGGCCCCGGCCACGTCACTTTTGATCTACAATACCGCTACGGCCGGTGTCGCACCGAACAATGTGGTCCCGGGTTACTACTACTGGAACGGTGCGGCGTGGGTGGCCTTCGTGGCGGGCGTGCAAGGATGGACCATCCTCGGGAACGCAGGTACCGTTGCGGCCACCAATTTCCTTGGGACCACGGACAATGTGGACCTGGTGGTGCGCACGAATAATCTGGAGCGGTTCCGGACCATGGGTGCCACAGGCCGCATCGGTTGGGGCACCACTGCACCGATAGCCCCCCTGGAGGTGAGCAGCGGCGCGACCGATGCGATCTACGGGCACAGCATCAACGTGGGCGGCTGGCTCGGTCGGGAAACCAATATCACCTTCGGGGTGCCTTTGCAGAACGTGTTGGGAGCGGGTCTCTATGCCAATAATCCCACCGCCGGTTATACCTCGGCTTATGCACAAAGCACCGGAGCGGCGACCGTCGCGGCGAATATCAACTACAGCGATGTGTGGATCGCGCAGTACAACTATGTCCAGAACGCGAGCGCCGTGAACAATCCCTCCGCCACGTACAGCCAGTTGAACGTGACGAACGGTACGCTCGGCGGCCTTCAGGCCGCCCACAGGGGGTATAGTAACCGTGGTACGGTCGCTGGCAATGTGGGCTGGACGTTGGGTGGTCAGTACACCGCCGTGTCCCAGTTCCAGGACGCGATCGGCGTCTGGGGTACGGCCATCTCCAATTCCGCCCTCGAACGCACGGGTGGGTACTTCGAATCCGATCAGTACACCTTGCCCGCGAACTACCTCTACGCCTGGGTCGGTGGGGTGGTGGCGGGAGTGAACCGGAAGATCACGGGTCTTGGAACGGTCGCTGAGATCATACCCACGCAGAACCACGGTCGCATCACGATGATCTGCCCGGAGTCGCCCGAGTACTGGTACCAGGATTATGGCTCCGTACAGTTGGTGAACGGTACGGCGCATGTGGAACTGGACCCGATCCTGGTGGACATAATCCTGGTGAACGATGAGAACCCCGTCCGTGTGTTCTGCACCCCGGTGGACATGCCCAATTTCAATGGGGTCACGGTCACCAACAGAACGGCTACGGGTTTCGATCTGGTGGAACTCAACGGTGGTGGCCACTCGGGTACCCTGGACTACCAGTTGACGGCCAAGCCCAAGACCAACTTCGGAGAAGGTCGATTCCCACAAGCGCCTGGACCAGCCTGGTTGAAACCAGAATTCGAACCCGCCTCCGCAAAAGCCGCCAACCAGCCGACGACCCGGAGCATCTTCCATTGGCCGGCGGATTGGGAGGTGTATGGCTATGATGTGGAGAAGGCTACGCCGATCGGTGCAACGGTGATGGGTGGAGAGCACAAAGGCATGGTGAAAGTGGCCGAAGGTGTTTTTCAGCCCGGTATCCCTGCAACGCGCCCCTCGGAGCATAAGTGAGCGCCGAACTTCGTAGCTGTTCCTTTGTGTTGAGGCGTTCTGGGTCGGGGCCAACCGCCCGGTGGTGCGGTGCGTTCCGTTCCTTCGCACCTCCACAATGATCACTTACGACTCCCGCGATTGGTTCAAGGCGCTCGCCCTGCATCGCTCGGACACCGTCCGGAAATTGTTGCCCCTGCTCATCCTCGTCGGGCTCTTCACCTGGGGGGTGAGCATCCTGGAGATCCGGGTCCTGAAGCTGTCGAAGACCGATCTGGTGACCAATCTGCCGGTGATGCACAGTCTGCTGGGTTTTGCCATCAGCATGCTGCTGGTGTTCCGCACCAATACCGCGTACGACAGGTGGTGGGAGGGACGGAAGCTCTGGGGGCAACTTCTGAACGTGAGCCGCAATCTGGCCGTGAAGATCAGTGTGATGGTGCCGCACGAGGACCACACCACGCGGTCCTTCTTCACCCGCACGATCAGCCTGTTCGCGCACGAGCTGCGACAGCATCTTCTTCTTGAGAAGACGCGATTGGAATTGGATCAGCAACCGCATCCGGAGATCCCGGATCTCGACCTGAGCAAACATGTGCCTTCGCAGGTGGTCGGTTTGATGCAGCAGCGTGTGCAACGGCTGTATCGCGATGGGGTCATTTCAGGCGATCAACTCATCGTTCTGAACACGGAACTCGTGCAATTCCTGGACATCTGTGGTGCGTGCGAGCGGATCAAGAACACGCCGATACCCTATTCCTACAGCACCTTCATCAAGAAGTTCATCGTGGTCTATGTGCTCACCCTGCCCTTCGGCTTCGTTTTCTCGCTGGGCCATATCGCCATCCCGGTCGTGATGTTCATCTTCTACGTGCTGGCGAGCCTGGAGCTGATCGCGGAGGAGATCGAGGACCCCTTCGGCAAGGACGGGAACGATCTGCCGATGGAGCGACTGGCCACAATGATCGCGAAGAACGCCGAAGAAACGCTCGTTCACTGAGGCCGGTACGCGTACCGGACGAGAACGGGGTCGCGGCCCTTGCCCTCGCTGGATAGAAGCAGGTCCTGGTCCGCCAGGAAGGTGATCCCTTCGGGTTTTGGAAGTAGTTCCGGGTCCAGGTTCACCAGGTCCACGAGCCTTCCATTGCGGTCCACGATCAGCAAGGTGCGGTCCGCTGCGGAAAGCAGGTAGTAGTGTCCGGTGGATGGGTGGACCGCCACCGAACTGTAACGCAGTTTGAGGGCGGGCGCGCTTGCGCCGTTCTCCTTGGTGCGCATCGGGACCGGGATGCCCATGGCGGTCGCATCCGCCATCACCTTTTGCACGGACAGCGTGAGCGCGATGGACGGGGTGTGCGTAACATCCTTCGGATCGAAGGCGTGGATCACGCGCTGGTCCCGGACCTCCGAGGATCCCTTGATGAAGTCCTTGGGTGATACCAGGACCCTGCGTCCCGGTTCATCGTACCCAAGGCCTTCGATGTTGTGGTTCGGCAGATCCAGCCGGAAGGTGTCCTGCACCACAGTATGGTCGTCCCGGATGATCAAACGATGGATCAGGCCGTCGCTGCGCAACGCGAAGAAGAAGCTGTCCACGCGTGTCAGTCCTTCGAAATCGCCAGGTACGGAGAAGGGAACGCGCCGTAGGATGCGACCATCCTTCAACGAGAGGAAGTACACGGCGGCCTCTTCATCCTGAACGCACGCCACAGTAAGGCTATCCACATCGGTGAGCGCGGAGATCTCGACAAGTTGCGGCGGGAGCGGAAACACGGCCGTCGGATGGGCCAGGTCGTACGGCACCCCGCCACCCGACGTGGTCACCGGGGGGACTTCCTGCTTCGGTGTTGCCATGCATCCCACAAGGAAAAGGAAGTAAAGGAAGGTCCGCATGCGGTAAAGGTCGGCCCCTGGCGGCTTGGATTTGATGGTGCGCTCCCCGCCTCGTTCCTTCGCCAGCGATGCGAGAGGTCTTTCCCGACGGGCGTACGTTCCTATTGGTGGTGGTGGCCGCTCTGGGCTACTTCGTGGACATCTATGACCTGGTGCTCTTCAACGTGGTGAAGCGGGAGAGCTTGGAGTTCATACTGGGTCCGGGACATCCGGACATCAAGGACGTGGGCATCGATCTGTTCAACTGGCAGATGCTGGGCATGCTCGTGGGGGGCATCCTCTGGGGGGTGTGGGGGGATCGAAAGGGACGGATCACCGTGCTCTTCGGCAGCATCCTGCTCTATTCCATCGCGAACATCGCCAATGCGTTCACTTACGACCTCACCACCTATGCCATTGTGCGCTTCATCGCCGGCGTGGGGCTGGCGGGTGAATTGGGTGCGGGCATCACCCTGATCACGGAGTCGATGCCCCGGGAGAAGCGCGGCTACGGCACGCTCATCGTGGTCACCTTCGGGGCGCTGGGTGCGGTGTTCGCTGCGGAAGTGGCGGACCGCGGTGCGTGGTTCATCGCGCTCTGGCACAGCACAACCGGAACCACGTTGATGAACTGGCAGGTGACCTATCTGGTAGGCGGTGGGATGGGGCTCGTTCTTCTCGTCATGCGTGTAGGTACCTTCGAGAGCGGCCTGTTCGAGAACATGCGTGAACGCGCTGTACGCAAGGGTGATCTACGCATGCTCTTCAACGATCGCCACCGCCTGCTGCGCTATGTGAGCTGCATCCTCATCGGAATTCCTGTGTGGTATGTGATCGGTGTCCTTGTGAGCTTGAGCCAGGATGTCTTCGTGCCAGAACTCGCGATCGATACGAGCGCGCTTGACGCCGAGGGACTGAAGAGGATCAATGGGCAGGCGATCAAGTACGCCTACATCGGCCTGAGCATCGGCGATCTGCTGAGCGGCCTGTTGAGCCAGTTCCTGCGCAGCCGCAAGAAGGTGATCGTGCTCTATCTCTTCGCGAACCTCGCGCTCACGCTCATCTTCCTTTTCGGCATGCGTGGCGCCAGCATCGCGAACTACAACTGGCTCTGTCTGGCCCTGGGCATGGCCACGGGTTACTGGGTGATCTTCGTTACCGTGGCCAGCGAACAGTTCGGCACCAACATCCGCAGCACGGTGGCCACCACCACGCCCAACTTCGTGCGCGGTGCGGTATTGCCCGTTACCAACGCTTTCAAGTTCCTGGCGGTCCCTCTGGGCAATGTCACCGGTGCGCTCGTGGTCGGGTTGGTGTGCCTCGGCGCTGCGCTTTGGGCCACGACGCGGGTGCATGAGACCTTCCACCGGGATATGGATTTCGTGGAGGAATGAGGATCACCCCCGCCCAGCTTCGATCGCACGTCGCACACTACCGTATTGTTTGAGCAGGGTGTTGGCTGCGTCGTAGCCGATGCCGAGCCCGTCCATCACCATGCGCGTGCCGCGGTCGATCAACTTCACGTTGCTCAACTGCATATCCACCATGCGGTTGCCCTTCACCCGGCCGAGCTTGATCATCACGCTCGTGCTGATCATGTTCAACACCAGCTTCTGCGCGGTGCCGCTTTTCATCCGCGTACTGCCGGTCACGAATTCGGGGCCTACCACCACCGCGATCGGATGGTCGCAAACCGCGGTCACAGGTGATCCCGGGTTGCAGGTGATGCATGCGGTGAGGATCCCCTGCGCGCGACAGTGCTCCAACGCGCCCACCACGTAAGGCGTACCTCCGCTGGCCGCGATACCGATCACCGTATCGTCGGCGCCGATGGCGTGTTCCTGCAAGTCCTTCCAACCCTGCGCGCGATCGTCCTCGGCGAACTCCACCGCTTTGCGGATGGCGGCATCACCACCGGCGATCAGGCCCACCACAAGACCGTGCGGCACCCCGAACGTGGGCGCACATTCACTCGCGTCCACAATGCCCAGCCGCCCGCTGGTGCCGGCGCCGAGATAGAACAGCCGTCCACCGCGCCGCATGCGTTCCACGATCGCGTCCACGAGCCCTTCGATCGCAGGCAGTACTTCGCCCACCGCCGCTGGAACGAGGCGGTCCTCCGAGTTGATGTTCCGCAGCAGCTCCGCCGTGGACATTTCTTCGAGGTGGTCGTAGTGCGAGGGTGATTCGGTGATGCGTTCCATGGGTCGAGGGTCGGCTGTCCGGTGGGTGAAGCTCCGAACCGCGATCCGTTGTCCGTTGCGGGCCCACCGACAACTATCAACGAACAACTGTTCCCACCGGCCCACCGCAAAGAAAAGGGCCACCCGCAGGCAGCCCCTTCCCAAAATGATGGCGATGCGTTAGTCGAGCATCAACTTACGGGTCACTGTGCCCTCGGCGAAGCGGATCTGCACGGAATAGGCCCCGGCCTCAAGGCCTTGGCGCTCGATCACCGCTTGTTTCGCATTGACGCTCGCGGTGCGCACCAGGCGGCCGTTCACATCGTACACCTCGTAGCTCAGGATGGCCGCTTCGGTGCTGGAGATCGTCACACGGTCCGCAGCAGGGTTGGGGAAGAGGTCCACCCCTTGGGCGACGCTGCTGTTCTCATCGATGTTCACCAAGGAGCAGAGCCCGAGCTGCAACTCGCACACAATGCGCGGGTTGATGTAACCCATGATCGTATCGATGTACAGACGGCCTTTCGCTCCGCTCATATCGGGGTTGCTCGCCAGGCTGGCCTGGTGGCAGGTGATGTTGATGCCAGGGATGATGTCCAACGCATCGGGGCTGGTGGGGTCCCACCACTGCCAGGGGCTCGCCTCTTCGCCAGCAGGTGCGGGCCAATGCGGACGGATCATCGGGAACAAGCCTTCCGCGTTCGCGGAGATCTGCACCCCATCCACCACTTGGCCATACAAAGAGCGAGCACGATCGGTGAAGCCATCCACACCCGAAGGCAGGGTGGCGAACGATGCGTTGTTGCCGTAGGTATTCGCAAGGGCCACGAAGAAATTGGAGCCTTGCACGGGCACTACTTCCTCACCGGTGGTAGGCACGATCACAATGCCTTCGGTGAAGGGTGCGTACGGATCGAACACGGTATGGCAGGCCACCATCGGCACATCGCCCACTTCCATCCAACTGGTATCGGCAAGTGCCCCGCCCAAGTTCACACAGAACTGGGTCTCGTAGTCGAAGCCGTTCGGCCGGTAGAGGGTAAGTTGGCCGTTGAAACCGTCCAAGTTGCCCACCGCGTTCGTGTCGATATAGCTCGAGTCCGGGAAGTTCAGCGGATCGGGAACGAATTTCTCGATGAACAACTCGGAAGGTTGATCGAGCGTGGCGTTGGCCAGGGCGATGTAGCCCCCGGTGCCTTCGCCGAGCACCACGATTTTATCCGGGTTGATGGCGTAGGTGTTCCCCCCATTGGTCGCCAACTCTTTGTGTGTGCGAATGCACTCGCGCACATCATGGATGGCGCGGTAGATCGCGTTCAGCAGAGTGCCGCGACGCACTTCCAAGGTGGTGCCCAGGGGATTCCAACCCAAGCGATAGCTCATGCTCACGGCCACATAGCCACGTTGCGCAAGTTGCTTGCAGATCTCCACGGCGGTGCTGTCGGTGCGCCTGCCGGTAGGGCTGCCGTTGCCGGGATAGCCCGGGGGCAGCGCATTGCCGGTGTGTAGATACAACACCATGGGCCGTGCGGTCTCGGTGTCCACCGCTTGGTCGGGCTCGTAGATGTCCATCTTCAGATCGGCCACTTTCACGGCCGTGCTGGTATCCAGCGGATTGAAGTATTCGGGTGGGATCGGGTTGCCCTGCGACACGGTCATTTGCAGGAAACCGAGATCGCCAGGAACATCCGGATCCGCGAGGTTGCTCGTCAGGAAGTCCACGTTCTGGCCGTAGCTCACGCCGGGGGTGATCACCACTTGATCGGGCGTGAACACTTCGGTGACGTAGCGCTGCGCCGATACTGCCAGCGGCAGGCCGAGCAGCAGGAAGGGTAGGGCTCTTTTCATGGGACGGTAGTTGGGTTCAGGTGACTAAGGTAGGGGTACCGTGACCACGGCCCGTGGCCTTCGACGAAGGTGCACTTTCGATCGGTCTCACACGGAGGCGCGGAGACACGGAGTCACGGAAAATGCGCCCTCACTCCCGACCCCTCTCCCCCGGGTCGCGCCCGGGGCAAGCCGGAGAGGGGGCGCTCTATGTCTCCGCGCCTCCGTATGAGCTTCACCGGGTCCTTGGTGGACCTCCCCCTGTCAGCGGCGGTCGAGCTCGTAGATCAGTTGCAGGTAGCCCAGGCGCCCTACGGCAGGTCCGCCGTAGACCAGGTAGACGTCGTTGTTCCACATCCGGTCCAAGCGTTCATCGCTCGGCACGGCCTTGTCGAACAAGGGCACCACACCGAAGAGATTGCTGCAGCCCACCTTCACCGTGAGGCCCGGTTTCGGGAACTTCACGTTCACCTGCGCGTCGACCATGTCATAGCTCGGGATGCGGCCGGTGAACTGCGGTGAGCCTTCGAAGACATACGCCTCCACGTATTTGTAGTTGATGCCGAAGCCCAGGTCCGGTTTGTCCGTCCACGGGATGCGTATGTCGTGCCCGGTGAAGGCGATGTTGAACTTGTTCAGCGGTGTGTTGAACGCGGGGATGATCGGATCGGCCTCCCCGGAAACCAGTTGGTTGTAGCTGTAGTTCGCGCTGTAGGTGATCTTCCGGCGGTAGTAGTTCAACCCGATGTTCGCGCCCTGCGTGCGTACCTCTTGGGTGCTGTTGGCCGCGACGCGGTAAACCTGCAGGGTGAGCGGGAAGCCGGTGGTCTCCTCGAAACTCCCATCGATGCCGATCAGGTAGCCTATGAAATCGGTGTACCAACTGGTGTATGCGCTCAGGTCCAGATAGAATTTCTCCCAGAGCGTGCCGCGATAGCCTGTTTCCAACGTGATCACCTTCTCCGGCCGGATGCGGTCCACGTTGAAGTAGTCGAGCTTGCTGATGCCTTCCAGCAGGCTGGGCGTATTGCGGTAGTCGTTGAAGCTCCCTAACGTGATCAGGCTGTCGTTGCCTTCCTCGAACTGCCCTTCGATGTTCCCCAGCAGGATGGCGCGGCCCACGTTGTAGTAGAGGTACTGATCGGCGAGTGTGGGGTTGCGCACCGCGCGGCTGGCACTGATCCGGATAACGTGCTCCGGCTTCGGCATCCAGACCGCGCTGATGGCCGGGGAGTACTGTTCCTTGAAGTTCTCGTTCTTATCCACGCGCAAGGTGGCGGTCAGCCGCAGTTTTTCGCGGAGCAATTTCTTCTCGATGCCCACGTAGCCGCCCACTTCCCAGTTGGTGATCACCACATCGGCCGTGTCCTTGAAAATGGTGCCCGCCGTATTGGGCCGGTACATGCGCCCGCTGCCGCCCACGGTGATCTCCGCGAACGATGGCTTGAACCGGTACTCGGCCATGCCGTGGTAGAGCGCCGAGCGATCGAAGAACAAGGAGCCGCCTTCGGTGAATCGTTTGCCAGTGATCTCATCCCGTTTCTGGTTGAAGCGCTCAGTGCCCGGCTCATAGCGGGGATCCAGCGCAGCAGTGTTCAACCCGTTCACGGAATCCAATACGAGCTGGTGGTATCCCTGAAGGAGTTCCAAGTTGTCTTGTATGAACTCGTCCTGCCAGGCGATCCAGGTCTCGCTGCTCCAACCCAAGGCGATCGCTTCGGTCTGGTTGATATAGTCCGGATGGGCTTCCACTTTCGGGCGCATCCAACTGGACCAAAGGTTCGTGTAGCGCGTGTTCCACTCGCGCGTGTCCCCCGCCGCCTCCTGTAAGCGCAGCCCTGTAGTGTAGATGTCGTAGGTCTTGCCAGCATCCTCGTGTGTCACGTAGCCGCGCACGAACCACTTCCCTTCCTGCTTGAACTCCAGCTTGTGCTGGAAGAACTGTACGCCGTCCAGCCGGTAGCGGTTGTCGCCCTGGTAGACGGTGCTGCCGGTGCTGTAGTTGCTGCTCAACACAGTTTCCACACTGTCGGTGATCTTGTAGTGGAGGCTCAATGCCGCCTTCACGTTGTAGGTGTTGTAATCCACTAGATCGCGCTCGTCATACCCGTTTCGCAGGAAGATGCCCAGCCCAGGTTTGTCGCGGCGTTCCTGGTAGGAGCGGAGGTAGTTGTTGTTGGTGGTCACATCCTCATCGCCGTAGCTGTTCACCGCATCGTAACGACCTGGGTTGTCCACGCCGGTGGGGCTGTTGCTGGTGGCCGAATAGTTCTCCGCGAACCAATCCTCGGCGCGCATCGCGAACACGTTCACCTTGTACCCGAAGCGGTCCTTGCCATCTTTGTTCTTGAACACTTGCGCCCAGCGGACGCAGCTTTCGAGCATGTCGCGTTCACCGCCCTTCACGCTCACGCTCAATCCCGGAAACGCCCAAGGGCTCTTGGTGGTCATTGCGATCACACCATTGAAAGCGCCCGGACCGTAGAACGCGCTGCTAGCCCCGGCGATCACGTCCACCTTCAGCACGTCCAGATCACTCGCGCCGAGGAAATTGCCGAGGCTGAAGTTGAGGCCGGGGCTCTGGTTGTCCACGCCATCGATCAGTTGCAGGCTGCGCACCGGGCTGGTGCTGTTGAAGCCACGGGTATTGATCACCTTGAAGCCGAAGCTCGCGGCGGTCATGTCCACACCCTTCAAGGTGCCGAGGCTCTCGTAGAAATCGCCGCTCGGCGCTTCACGGATCGCGATGATGTCCATACTCTCCACCGTGAGCGGCGCCTGCTTCTGCTTCTCACTGATGCGGCTGCCCACTACTTCCGCTTCCTGCAAGAGCACCTGGTCCGTGCTGAGCTTGAACTTCAGGTCCTGGTCCAGGCTCTTCACTTCCACCTCCTGATCGGTGAACCCCACGTAGCTCACCACCAGCGTGAGCGGCGGCAGTTCGTTCACCAGCAGTTCAAAGCGGCCATCGAAGTCGGTCTGGGTGACGTTCTTGGTGCCTTTCACCAGCACGGTGGCGCCGATGAGCGTTTCGCCATTGGTGCCGTCGGTGACCACGCCGCGCAATTTGTATTGCTGGGCGAGCAGGCAGCACGGGAGCAACACGAACAGGGCCGTGAGGCAGCGGGGCAGGTGGCGCATGCGCGGCATGGTCGCGACCAAGATAGCGGCCTCGGCTATCCACAACATCATCGCGAGGATCGGCCCTGACGTCGGAGCCGGAAGGGACGACCGACCGCGCCGTCGCGAAGCGCTATGGCGAAGCACGGAGCGATCTTTAATTGTGCGCGGGGTTGCGCGTGGAATGCAGCGCTCCCGAACGGAGCGATCTTGTTCGCTACTCGACCACGAAACGTGCGCTGCCCAGCGCTGTGCCCTGCCCATCGATCGCCTGGACAAGGTGCAGCCCTGACGCAAGTCCGCTCGTGGGGACGTTGATGAGGCTCGAGTTCACTCGTTCGTGCCATACGATCCGACCTCGGGCGTCGAGCACCATGATCTCCGCGGCCTTGCTCGTGCGCAGGTGCAATGGGTCACCTGCGGCCAACGGCGAAGGGAAGACCTCCAGCTCTGGGTGATAGTGCGCGTTGTTCTCTTCGAAACCGACCAGGGTGCAGAAGTCGAAATAGGTAGTGAGGTTGTCAGGGACGGCGATGGTGGTGGTATCGATAACACTAACCGCGCATGGTTGGGGTACGGGAAGATCCGCGACGCCCAGCATCCCGGCGGGTACGATCGTGTCAACTTCAGCGAGGGTGGAGTCGATCATCCATCCGCACGTTCCTGCGAGATCGAATGGTATGCGAGCGATCGTTGGCGTTGACCACTCGTATGCGAAGGTCAGATCGGTCTTGTGGTATGTGCCCGACACGAGAGAGCCCATCTGTGCTCCGTACTTGGAGGGATGCACGATCAGTTGGTATTCGTTGTTCATGAGCACCTGTGTGGGATGGGCCTGTACCGCGCTTCCTAGATGGTCACCAGTAAAGCTGAAATAGGATCGTCGTTGTGAACCGAAAACGAGATCGCCATTGGTCAGTTGTTTTGCCGGGCCGTACATGGGCAGGGTCATGCCGAACTGTCCACTTCCAAAGATCTTGTACCAGTCCAGCACCCCGGCCGAACCAACCTTCATTAGATAGGTATAGTTCAGACTACCAAGGTCATATTGGTTTCCTGCAAGAAACACCTCGCCGGTAGGGGTGACCAACGGGATCATGTTCACATAGTTCCAGACCGTGTTCGTCATCTGCACTTGGATACCCCAAAGGAGCGCCCCAGTATCATCATAACGGAAGATCCCATTGGCATTGTCACCCGGGGTGAACAAGATGGTGCCGTTCCCATCTGCGGGCATCAGATAACGGTCGGGACCGCTTGGGCCGAGACCTTGCGTTATTCCCCACACCGGATCACCCGAAGCGTTGATCCGCAGGAGGACAGGCGACGTATATGCGAAAGGCCATTCCATGAGCAAGACCGTGTGGTCACCGTTCGGGTGGTTCACTACATCAGCGGTCCAGATCCCGTTCGACCACGCATTAATGGTCGCGGAGTATCGTTTGCTCCAAACCACCTGACCTGCCATGTCGATCCGTGTACACACGGCGTGTTGCCAGTCCTCAAGACCGTCCGATGTCTGATCCAGGTCATGCACGAGCAATGCCCCACCATCCGCAGTAGGTTCGATCTCATCGATGAACCAATATTGGTCCTGTACGTTGGCCGGGTAGTGCATAGACCAAAGCAGATCGCCGGTGGGATCCAGCTTCACCAGAAACTCAGCAGTGTCCGTGGTGAGGACCGAAAAAACGCTTCCGTCAGGTGCTTCAGCGGTGTGGCTGAATCGTGCTGAGGCTCCAGTATGTTCCACGAGCGTTGATCGTTGGAAGTACCCTGGCTGCGCGAGGAGTTGCGCCGCAGCGGCAAGGCTAAGGAAGGTCGAGATCGATCGAACCGATGTCACGTGGCTCCTGTTTTGTTGCGGTGAAGATCTTTGTGATCGTGTTGCCACATCCGATCATTCCACCACGAAGCGGACACTGTCCGAGGTGCCGTTCGTTCTATCGAGTGCGTGGATCACATGTAGCCCCGCTGCAAGTCCGCTCGTCTGGATCTGGGTGAGGCCGGTCTGAACACGATCGCGCCATACGATCCGTCCTCGGGCGTCTAGGATCGTCACTTCCGCTGCGGCAATGGTGCGAAGGTTCACGGGATAACCTGCTACCAGCAGCGACGGGAAGATCTCCAGTATCGGTTGGGCATGCGAGTTGTTCTCTTCCAAACCGACCAGCGTGCAGAAGTCGAAGAATGGATCGAATGCTTCCGGTTCTGCGTGCGTGGAAGTATCTGAAACGAGGATGTCGACCGGCTGGACAACGGCGGTCGTTCCAAGGCTCAGGAAAGCCACGGGCACCAACGTGTCGGCAAGGGCATAACTCGTATCCGCCACCCATGCGCATTCCGTCGTATTCCAAGGAACGTGGCCAACAGTGGGGGTATACCAAGTGTAGTTGAAGAGTTCGTCGCGTTTCCTGAAATTCCCGCTGATCAGCAGATCATTGCTATTGGAGTTCAAACGTTCGTCTTCAAGTGAGTATTCATTGCCACCAGCGCTCCAGACAGGGAATTCCCTCGTTCCCCGCCCGAGGTGAGTGCCGTCCGGGGCAAAATACTCCCGGCCGCGAATACCGAACTGAAGAACGCCATTCCCAAGTTCGCGTCCCGGTCGCCCGATCGACGTGCTGTTGAAACTCTGGCCATAGAGCCGGTACCAATCCAACTGGCCTACTGGATCGAACCGGGTCATGAAGCCGAAGGATATAGGACCGACGACATAGTCCTGGGTCCCGCCCACATATACGGCGCCGGTATTCGTCACCAGGGAAGTCGCCTCGCTGTATTCCCATTCCACATTGGTCATCTGCACGGTGGTTCCCCATGTGAAGCTCCCGAACTCGTCGATCCGGGTAACAGCGATCATACCCTCATACCCATAGCCTGTGTGGCTGACTATGGTCAGGCTGTTGTCAAGTGAAGGGAGGAGTTCATGCCGCATATCCCAGGTAATTTGGAAAGGGGACTGGGTCCTGCTCCATTGAACCTGCCCGTTCGCGGCCAGCCGGGTGATCAAGTTGGTACTACCGGATTGATCGCCCACAAGTGCGAAAGTGAATTCACCGTTCGCGTGCGCCACTAATCTGGGCTGGACCCCGATATGCTCGAGCCCGGCGCTCGTGCGATAGTGTTTCGACCAAGCGATGTTCCCGTTCCCGGCGATACGCGTTAATACCGCATGGTGATCCTCGGGTCCGGTTCCGGTGGTGTAGACCTTCTGAACAAGGAGTGCTCCACCATCCTGGGTCGCGACCATCTCATACAATGCCCAGGCGGTGTCGTTCACACCGATGGGATAAGACTTCGCCCACAGCGGATCACCGGCGGCATCAAGCTTCATCAACTGGCGTATCGGGTTCCCCAGGAGAAGTGCAATGAACCCATTGTCACTGGATTCCACGATCTTCTGGAATCCAAGAAAACTTGTTCGCTCCGGATATGTTGAACGCACGTAATGAGGGCTCTGGGCGTGGCCCACTAAAGAGGGCAATAGCAGACTTGCGGTAAATGCATGTTCAAGTGGTTTCATAGCAGCGGGTCTGTTGTAAGTGTACTCAAGGTAGGCTCTGCCTAGAGGTCCGCACTAACCACTTCTAGTGAGATCGTGGGGGTTCGATATCCACTATGGTGGCATCAGCATGCGTGTTCCCGTGTCTTGACGTCCCACGATGCCTTCGGTCGACATGGACGAGCGAACTTCATACACCTTGTGACCGTCCCTGCACCATTGGTAGGCAGTGGTCGTGTGCCACATCCGATCATTCCACCACGAAGCGGACACTGTCCGAGGTGCCGTTCGTTCTATCGAGTGCGTGGATCACATGTAGCCCCGCTGCAAGTCCGCTCGTCGGGATCTGGGTGAGGCCGGCCTGAACACGATCACGCCAGACGATCCTCCCTCGCGCGTCCCGCACGATCACTTCCGCTGCGTCGGTGGTGCGGAGGTTCACAGGATCGCCTGCGGATACCAAAGAAGGGAAGACTTCGATCGCAGGTTGATCCACCACAATGTTCTCTTCAACACCCACAAGAGCGCAGAAGTCGAAGAAGGCGAGGTTGGAAGGGACGATGATGAAGGATGTATCCGCAGAGAAAACCGTTTCCGGCACGGGCGCGTCCATGGTCTGAAGGCTGATGAAAGCCAGCGGCACGAGGGTATCCGTCACAGCGTAAGAGGTGTCCATCACCCAGCCGCAGGTTCCTGCCAAGTCTAGGGGGATTCGCTCGATCGTAGGCGTGCTCCAAGAGTAGCCGAACAATTGATCCGTACGCTTGTAATTGCCCGACACGAGGAAGCCGATCGAGGAGAGCCCAGTGTATCCGGCTGACCGAACGAACTGGTCGTTCCCCACATCGGTGCTCGGAAAACTAGTGCCCGCGTGGCCCAAGTATGTTCCGCCTGAGGTGAAGTATTCCCTTCCCCGCGAACCGAACATAAGATCACCGTTGGTGAGTTCTGTCAAGGTGAACGAGGGTGACGGTGCGAAGGATGTATCGTAGAGCTTGTACCAGGCGAGGTCGCCGTTGGGTTCGAAGCGGATAAGAAGATCGCGATCGGTTTGCCCGATCTCCTGCTCACCTATCAAATAGACCGCCCCGGATGCGATCACCCCGGCGTTCATATTGGAATACATGGCGCTCGCGTTCGTCATCTTGATCCGTTTGCCCCAAAGCATGCTACCGCTTTGATCGAAGCGCATGGCCACAATGCCGTCCCCGGAAGGAAAGTCCGAGAGATAAACGAGCAACACACCGTTGTCCGGGCCTGGGAGAAGGTCCGCTTCGCTGTCCATGACATTGCTATCGGGGTATGTGGACCAAATAACGTTGCCCAGATCGTCGATACGGACAAGGACATTGTGGTAGGTCAGGAAGCCATGCAGCAGAATGGTGTGCTCCCCGTTCGGATGGGTTACAATGGAAGCATGCGGGAACGCGCTCACAAACATCGGCACCGGCGCGTTGTATTTGCGCCGCCACATCACCTGACCTGCGGCATCCAAGCGTGTGGCGGTCACCTCGAAGGTCTGGTAGTTCGGCGCTGTCGATATGTCGAGGTACTCATCATGCAGAACGATGGCGCCACCATCAGCGGTCGCTGTTAGCGCTCCGGCACGCCAAGTGTCGTCCGTACTGGAGGAAGGGTAAGCGTTGGCCCAGACGAACTCGCCGTTCTGGTCAAGCTTCACCAGATAGTTCGCGGTGTCCAGATTGAGAGCGGCGAGCACACTACCATCGCTGGTTTCCACCGCGTTGGCGAAAGCGGCGTTCGGCTCCGTATGCTCGAACAGTGTCGAGCGCTGGAAGTAGCCAGGCTGGGCCAGCAAGATGGCCGGGATGAAAGGAGCGAGGAGGGCGAGGGAACGGGTAAGGATCTTCATGGTGTCGGCACTTGTTGTGGGAGGAGATCGGTCGAGGTCGAGCCGAAGGCTCGAAGGCTTCGGGATAGATGGTCACCACAATACCCACACGTGGTGAAAAGGAAGGGTTCGTTCTTTGGTCGTACGAAGTACGACGATCGGTGGAGCGCGAGGTTGCCGCACGCGAACGATCTTCGCAGCCCATCGAATTGATCCGTCCCATAGTCAGGATCGTAGGACGTTCGAGCCGGCCATGCCTATGTTTGGGCAAACCACCCACCCATGAGACAGATCCTCCTTGGCGCCGCTTTCGCTCTGCTCACCACCCTGCCCGCGCTTTACGCGCAGGACGGCCCGATGCTTTCCGGTCAGCGCCTTCTCGAACTCTTCGGCAAGGTCGACCAGGTGATCATGATCGTCCCCGGTTTCGAGTACACCTACAATGGCGAATGGCTTCGGGGCATGAAACTGGAGGACCCGAACACCATCAGCTTCACGCGGGGCAAGGTGGTACACTACTACGACCTTCGGCACATCACCATGGTGCAGGACGAGGGCGGCTACATCCGCGTGCGGGCGCAGTAGGGAAAGCGAAGGACCGATGCCCATCTCACTCACCTTCCACGGTGCCGCAGGTACCGTGACCGGCAGCAAGCATTTGCTCGAGGTCCAGCGCCGCGATGGAAAAACGTTCCGTGTGCTGTTGGACTGCGGCATGTTCCAAGGCGAAGCGGTGAACGGGGCCAAGCAGGACCCGAACCGCCGCTTTGGTTTCGACCCCACCACGGTGGATGCGCTCGTGCTGAGCCACGCCCACATCGATCACAGCGGCCTGCTGCCCCGCCTCGTAGCGGAAGGGTTCAAAGGACCGATCTACAGCACACCGGCGACGCGCGATCTCTGCGCCATCATGCTGGAGGACAGCGCCCGCATCCAGGAGAGCGACTTCGCCTACGATCTGAAACGGGCGAAACGACAGGGCCGTGCTCTGGAAGAGGAGGAACCGTTGTACGCTCCAGAGGATGTGCCGCCCGCCATGGCAGTGTTCCAAGCGATGGACTATGGGGAAGCGCTGGGGATCCTGCCGGGGATCACGGTCTCCTTCACCGATGCGGGGCATATCCTGGGCAGTGCCGTGGTACACCTCACCATCGACGACGGCGAACGTGTGCTGCGCCTCACCTTCAGCGGCGATGTGGGCCGATACGTGGACCGCTTGCTGCCCGAGCCGGTGCCGTTCCCACAGGCCGATGTGATCATCTGCGAAAGCACCTACGGCGATCGCGACCACGAGCCCCTCGCGCAAGCGGAGGATGAGCTCCTGGGGCATGTGCTCCGGACATGCGTGGAGAAAAAAGGAAAGCTCCTGATCCCGGCCTTCAGCATCGGGAAGACGCAGGAGATCCTCTACACGCTGAACAAGTTGAGCAATGCCGGCCGTTTGCCACGGATCCCCGTGTTCGTGGACAGTCCGCTGGCGATAAGTGCCACGGCGATAGCGCGCGATCACAGCCGCCTGTTCCGGGCCAGCGTGCGGGAGGAGTTGAGCCGCGACCCGGACCTCTTCAGTTTCCTAGGTGTGGAGTTCGTGCGCGCTGCGGAGCGCAGCAAACAGTTGAACAGCCGACAGGAACCGTGCATCGTGATCGCCGCCAGCGGTATGATGGAGGCCGGCCGTATACGCCACCACCTGAAGCATTCCCTGCCCGATCCCCGCAACACGTTATTGGCGGTGGGCTTCTGTGCGCCGGGCACGTTGGGTGCGAAGATCTTGGAAGGCCGCTCCGAGGTCCACATCTTCGGCGAACTCGTGCGGGTGAAGGCCGAAGTGGCGAAGATGGAGTTCTATAGTGCCCACGGCGATCGTACCGAACTGGCCCGCTTCATGAGCTGCCAGGATCCGGCGAAAGTGAAGCAGGTCTTTCTGGTACACGGCATCCCCGCTTCCTTGAACGGGCTGAAGGATGTGCTGACGCACCAGGGTTTCAAGAACATCGCGATCCCGAAGCGCGGGCAGCGGGTGGAGCTCTGATGATATCAACTCCCCTCCTTTCCGGCGGAACGCTCCGCCGGACCTAGCAAGGAGGGGATAGGGGGTGGTTTCATTTCAGTTTCCAAGAACGCGATGCGGTAACCACCCCAACCCCTCCTTGCGCACAGCGATCGAGAGATCGATCGCCAGGAGGGGAGCTGATCCGCATTTGTTTTCAGGAATGCGGTGCGCAGAGATCGATCGACTGGAGGGGACCTGATCGGTGTACTTTCGGAATGTGGCTCCTTTCAACAACAGGCCAGAGCTCAAACCGATCCGGAAGCAACTCAGGAACGAGGGCACCGCAGCCGAGGCCACGTTGTGGACGTGCTTGAAGAACCGGCAGCTGGACGGGAGGAAGTTCCGCCGCCAGCACAGCTTTGGATCGCATGTGGTGGTGGATTTCTATTGCCCGGACGAGCGCTTGGCGGTGGAGTTGGATGGAAAGGAACATGCTGATCCTATCGGTTCGGTCAATGATGAGGTACGTGACGACTACCTCCGGGCGAATCGGATACGCCTTCTTCGGTTCGAGAATAGGGAGGTCTTCGAAGATGTAGAGCGCGTTCTGGAGGAGATCAGAATGGCGATCCACGATGCCGGTTAAGGCGGTCAATGAAGGTCGGGGAACAGATCAACTCCCCTCCTGTCCGGCGGAACGCTCCGCCGGACCTAGCAAGGAGGGGTAGGGGTGGTTTCAATTCAGTTTTCAGAACGCGGTTCGGAACCCACCCCCAACCCCTCCCTGTGCACAGCGATCGAGTGCTCGATCGCCAGGAGGGGAGTTGATACTTATGCCACACAACCGTTCCGCCCTATCTTCCGTCATACCTCCGCCCTAACCCTTCGCCATGCGCTTCGCTACCCCTTCTTCCGTTCTGTTCGCATTCGTATTGGCCTGTTCCGCGCAGGCCCAGGTGCCTGAGGTGCCCTGTGCCGCCGATGTCCTCCACCAGCAGAAGCTGGCGAACGACCCGGTCTATGCCGCGAGGCATGCCTGGTTCGAGCATCAGGCCCGGCAGGCGGCGATGGGCAGAGCGTTCCTCTCCGCGGAAGAGCGCGGCGGGGGCGGTGTGCTCACGGTGCCCGTGGTGGTCCACATCATCCATAACAACGGCCCGGAGAACATCCCCGACGCGCAGGTGATCCAGGCTATCGACGACATGAACCAGGCCTTCGAGAACGTCGGCTTCTACGACCCGCTGACCGGCGTGGACACCGAGATCCAGTTCTGTCTGGCCCTGCGCGATCCGAACGACGATGCCACGACCGGTATCAACCGCGTGCAGAACGTGCTGACGGACCTCATCGTGGAATCGCAGGACATCGACATGAAGAACCTGATCCGCTGGGACCCTCTGAGCTACCTGAACATCTGGGTGGTGAAGGAGATCACCAGCAGCGTGGTGGGTTCGGGTGTCGCCGGGTACGCCTTCTTCCCCTCCTCGCATGGCCAACCGGAGGATGGTATCGTGGTGGAGGCGAACTATTTCGGCCTTACGCAAGACAACAGCAAGGTGGCCGTGCATGAGGCGGGTCACTACCTCGGCCTCTATCACACCTTCGAGGGCGCGTGTACCAATACCAATTGCCTGTTCGATGGTGACCGTGTGTGCGATACGCCGCCTGACCAAAGCACCAGTCCGGTGAACTGCGGCACGGTGATCAACACCTGCACCACGGACCAGGACGATACTTCCCCCAACAATCCGTTCCGCCCCATTGGCATGGGCGGCCTCGGCGAGCAGGACGACATGTACATCAACTACATGGACTATGGGTACAAGAGCTGCCAGACGGCTTACACCCAGGGCCAGAAGGAGCGCATGCACGATGCCTTGAACGGCACCCGCGCGAGCCTGCTCGTGTCGGACGCGTGCATGACCCCCTGCAGCATCCCGTTCGCGGCTTCGTTCACGATCAATCCACTGAACCCGGTGCCGGTCGGCTCCACCGTGAATTTCACGAACACCACGGGCCCCGCCACCGGTTTCGAGTGGACGTTGAACGGCACCGTGTTCAGCACGAGCATCAATACGAGCTACAGTTTCCCCGATGAAGGGGTGTACACCGTGATCCTCACCGCAGCGGATACGGTCAACTCCTGCCTGAACACGTTCTCGATGGACATCGAGGTGGAATGTCCGGGCGTCGCCTCGTTCACCACCAGCGCCACCACCATCCTTCCCGGCGGCACCATCGACTTCACCAACACGAGCAGCGGCGCCACGAGCTATGAGTGGTTCCTCGACGGCGTGAGCTACAGCACGAACACCGACGAGAGCATCGTGTTCAATACGCCGGGGATCTACAGCATCTATTTGATCGCGAACACCGCCACGTGCGCTAATACGAGCACCACCGTGGTCCTCACCGTGGGTGATTGTGATAACCAGAACTACCTGAAGCAATGGCACTTCGGATATAATGCGGGGCTTGATTTCACTAGCGGCACCCCGGTACCCGTAGTGGGCAGCGCGATGCACAGCGATGAGGGCGTCTCCTCCATCGCGGATGGCAATGGCAACCTGTTGTTCTATACCAACGGTGTTACCGTGTGGGACCGCAACAACAACCAGATGCCGAACGGTTTCGGACTATTGGGCGGTCAGCTCACCTCGGCGCGCAACCAGGCCATCATCGCGCCCGATCCCGCCAACCCGGACAACTACTACATCTTCTGCAACGACGAGAACGAGAACCAGTTCAACGCCGGGGTGCACTACTCCAAGGTGGAGATGGCGCTTAACGGCGGCAACGGGGATGTGACCTTGAAGAACGCTGTGCTCTGCGGCACCGATCAAGAGAGCATGGGCGGAGTGGTGCATGACAACGGCACGGATTCCTGGATCTGCATCCCACGCCGCTTTCCGAACGCGCGGCTCGATATGTTCCACGTGAACGCCCAGGGCACTTTCCCGCTCGTGAGCACGCCGATCGCACCGCGGATCAATCCCGGCCTGCCGATCTTCTCCCACAGCGGCAAGAAGCTGGCCGTGAGCACCGCCAGTCCTCCTCCGGTGAACGTCTACATCCGTGTCTATGATTTCGACGGTACCAACGGCACCTTCTCGAACAATCCCATCGAACTCGTCCTGCCGGGCGGCAGCGGTTTGTGGTGCATGGAGATCTCCCCCGATGATTCCAAGCTGTATCTGGTCCGCAGCCAGCAGCTCATCCAGTTCGATCTCTCGCTCACCACCCAGGCCGCCATCCAGGCTTCGGAAACGGTGATCGCCACGGTGCCCTTCGGCTTCGGGGAAATGCGCGCCGCGACGGACGGGAAGATCTACGCCGCCACCGCCCACCTGAACGATCTGGACGTGATCAATTTCCCGAACCTGCCGGGGGCGGCTTGCGGCTTCGTGTCCCAGGGCCAGCCCGTGGGTCCGGGCAATTCGCGCCTCGGTCTGCCGCTGAACGTGCGCGGCCCACGCTACTCGGGCGATATCGAACTGGCCGTACCCGCGGAGGCATGCTTCGGTTCCGAACCGCTCGCGCAAGTGATCTCGCCCGACACCGCATGTACTTACACCTGGTTCGTGAACGATAGCCTCGTGCAAGCCAACCCCGGTGATAGCACCCTGCTGGTGCCCTACCTCGGTGCCGACAGCGTCACCATCCGCGTGAACAAGGCCTGCTCGTGCGGCGCCGCGACCTTCGCCACCACGGTGCAGTACATCCCTGCCGGCACCATCGACCTCGGGCCGGACACCGCGATGTGTCTCCCAGGCCTCCTCACCCTGAGCCCTGGGCCGGGTTATGCCGATTACCTCTGGCATAACAACAGCGCGACACCTTCGGTGAACGTGAACAACGCGGGCACATATTGGGTGCAGGTGCATGATGCCGCTGGTTGCACCATGAGCGATACCATCGTCGTCACGGCCAACAACAACCCGCCGTTGATCGAACTCGGACCGAACGACACGCTCTGTCTCGGTGCGGTGGAAGTACTGGACGCTGGTCCGGGCTTCAACAGTTACCTCTGGCAGGACAACAGCACCGCACAGACCTTCACCGCCTTCAACCCCGGCAGCTATTGGGTAACGGTGACCAATGGATGCGGCAGTGCGACGGACACGCTGCACATCATCCAGGCACCGGACGCTTCCATCGACCTGGGACCCGATACCGTGCTCTGCACCTGGACGCCGATACTGCTCGATGCAGGGATCACTGGGATCAGTTGGCTTTGGCAGGACGGTTCTGTAGGGAGCACATTGCTCGCCACCACGCCAGGCACCTACTGGGTGGATGTGGCCGATGAACGCGGCTGCTTCGCACAAGACACCATCACGCTCGCGCTCGATACCCTCGCTCCCGGGCTTGAATGTCCGGGGGATACCATCGGTTATGTGGGCTTCGACGTGTCGAGCCTCTTCATGCCGCTCTCCGCGCCGGTGGTCACTGAAGATTGTGGCTTTACGATCACCAATAGCTTCACCAGCACCCCGAACGCCAGTGGCAATTACCCCATCGGCGTTACCATAGTAACGTGGACGGTGACCGATGCCAACGGCCTGATGAGTTCATGCACGCACACGGTCACGGTCTCCAATACAGTGGGGATCGATGGAGTGGGGGATGCTGGAACCGCGCTACGCGTTTATCCGAACCCCGGGGCCGGCCACTTCAATGTGGACTTCGGTGCCGAGGTGAAGAGCCTCGTGACCATGAGCGTGGTGAACGCAATGGGAGAGCTTGTGCTTCAACGCACCCATGCTCCCGGAGCTGGGCGCATCGCGCTGCTCGATCTGAGCGATCGGGCGATCGGAGTTTACCATTTGCAACTCGCGACTCTGGAAGCCGTGGTGGTACGGAAGCTGGTCGTCCAACGCTGAACAAAAGGTCGAGCGCCTTCTTTCAGTTACTTTCATCCCGAACAACACCGACCTGATCCCATGGACCGTCGCAACTTCCTCCTCGCTGGCTGCAAGGCCTGTGCAGCCATGGCCGCTTTGCCCGCCATCGCCTCCCTCGAAAGCTGTTCCAGCACCAAGGCCTTGGCCCTGGCCGTGGAGAACGGCGTGGTCACCGTGCCTATGAGCGGTTTGGTGAACGGCTCGGCCGTGGTGAACGCGAACGGCGTGGCCGATAAGATCCTGGTCACCAAGAACGCCACCGGCGAGTACAAAGCGCTCGTTCTGAACTGCACCCACAAGGGGGGACCCGTGAAGCAGAACGGGACCGAGCTTTCCTGCAGCTGGCATGGTAGCAAGTTCGACCTGAACGGCAACGTGGTGAACGGCCCCGCCAAAGACGCCCTGAAAAGCTACCCGGTGGAAGTGGCCGGAGAGAATTTGAAGGTGAAGGTGGCCTAGGGCAGATACCAGTTGTCAGTTGATAGTTGTCAGTGATAGTTGCCGGTCGTCGGTGTTGATCACGGCAGGCTGGCCCACGGACAACGGACAACCGCCACCTCACAACCGGCAACTGCCAACCGGCACCTGACAACCGACAACTTTCCCTCACCGCCCCCGGCTACATTTGGCGGCCTAATAGCGGTGCGATGAGCGACGTCTACTATCCCGATTACCTCCGGCTGGACAAGATCCTCAGCGCGCAGGAATTGGAGAGCGTGAAGCAGGGCCGCCCTGCGCATGATGAAATGCTCTTCATCGTGATCCACCAGGCCTATGAGCTTTGGTTCAAACAGATCCTGCACGAAGTGGGCAGCGTGGCCGACCTTTTCAAGGACCATCATGTGGACGACAATAACGGCGATCTCAACATCGCCGTGCATCGCATGCAGCGCGTGGTCACGATCCTGGAGGTGCTCGTTCACCAAATGGACGTAATGGAGACCATGACGCCGCTGGATTTCCTCGACTTCCGCGATATGCTACGCCCCGCCAGTGGTTTCCAAAGCATGCAGTTCAAGGTTCTGGAGGCACGGCTCGGGCTACGGATGGAAGCCCGCTTCGGGAAGCAGTACTACACGAGCCAGCTACGGCCTGACCACAAGGCGGAGATCGAAGCACTGGAGGGGGTGCCCACCCTGCTGGAACTGGTGAACGCTTGGTTGGAGCGCATGCCCTTCCTGGAGCCCCGCTTCTGGCCGGATGGCAGCGTACCCTTCTTCGAGCGACTGGAGAAGCTGTATGCCGATAGCTTGGTGCAGGGCGAAGAGGCGAACGCGAAGTTGTGGAAGGACATCTTCGTCACCGGCAGCGCTGAACGTCGCCTCAGCCCGGCGGCCTGTAGGAGCGCGCTCTTCATCATGCTGTACCGCGATGAGCCCATCTTCCAGCAGGCTTTCCGGTTCCTCGAAGTGCTGCTCGACATCGATGCGGGCATGGCCACCTGGCGGAGCCGCCACCTGAACATGGTACACCGCATGATCGGGTTGCGCGTAGGCACCGGCGGCAGCACCGGCAAGGCCTATTTGAAGGGCGCCATGGACAGCCACTACATCTTCAGTGAGATCGCCGATCTGAGCAGCTTCCTGTTCGAACGCCGCAAGCTGCCCGTGCTCCCGGAGGAATTGAAGGGAGCATTGCGCTTCAGAAGCTGATAGTCAAGGAAGTGTCCTACCCGAAGCGGCCAAATGTGCTGCTGAAAGTGGTGTTCGATGAACTACCTTTCCCTTTATGTCAGGCAACATCCTGGCCATTGCAGTCCTGCCCACCTATGCGCTTCAAAACCTTACGACCCGTTTTTTTCCTTGTCACGGTCGCCTCGTGCTTGCTTGGCATCGCGCAGAACGGATACCAGGAAGTCCTGGACTCGACAGTTGTTTTGACATCCATACCAAGTACCGTTAGAACATCGGACCTAGGTCAGGTGATCAACGTTTTAAGTGCGGACGGGATGGTGATCTACCGGACCGATGCAGCGGGTCAAGTTCTCTGGGTGAAGCGGTTCGCGATCCCGTTCGGTGAATGGTCAGGAACCAGCATGGTAGCGGATGCAAGTGGTGGTTTCATCATCGGTGGCTACTCGGGTCTAGCTTCCTACGAGGCAGACACCTGGGAGCCGGATACAGTTCGCTACACCTACCATTTTGCTCGCATCGATGCGCAGGGAAATGTGTCATGGGAGGAGAGTCTTGATCGCCGGTTCGAGTATGGTTCGTTCGGCCCTCCATATCCTTCTGTGATCGAAATTGAGCCTGGTCCAATTGGCTCATGGATAGTAGGACTACGATACGCCGGCTATTCCGAAGGTTTGGATGTGCTATCGCTGGGCGCCAACGGCTTGAACTGGGCCAGGAGTCTGGGTTATCAGACCATCCCAGGGACTATGCCCCAATTCCCCGTTGCGACCGGTGGACCGGTGCAGATCGGCACGGACCCCTCGGGAGGTACTGTGGTCGGAGTAGCACTACAGTTCCCGGAAACCGCATTTGAACTCACCAAATTGGATCCTTCGGGCACCTTCTTGTGGTCTGGACACTACGACTATCCGAACGGCGCTTATGAGATGAGGCTGTTCGATGTGGCCATCGACGCATCGGGACGGCCGAACGTCTTCGCGAACCTGGGCACCTTTAATGGAGCCTCGGCCATGCTCGGCGTAGTGGCTCCGAATGGATCGAGTATAGCAGGGGAGTTGATCCCTGTGGTGAACAACGGTATGGATGGCAGAGTACAGATCGCTTCGAACGGCGATCGCTTGCTTTCCATTCGAACTTACAACGGTTCCATCAGTTCTGAACCGCAATGGATCCTAAGGGCCGACACGCTTGGGAGTCTAGCCGATATGCACATGCGAAGCGTGGCGTTGGTCGGTACGGATAGGATCTTCTTCCAATGGCTCTCTGCCTCCGTGATACAGGAAAGGTTCAGCATGGCTGGTCTGGAGCATCGCCAAGACACGATCTTCAGCAATGATGTTATCAGGCCCGTGTTCTTTGACCGTCCTGTGAACGATCTAAGTGCTTGCTTCTGGACCGACACGCTCCTGGGCCGCTATCCCGTGCCACCCGCGTTGCTCACCACAGCACCTGCCCAGAACATGGTGGCGATGCCCATCGACACACTGTATTCCGAACCGCTTGGCGTGTTTTTGCAGGTGACGGATCTGTCGGTCGCGCAATTGGATGCATGTGCCTTCTCAAATGGATTGAGCGATGCTATCGGCCATCCGCCTGGCCCGTATGTCGAGAATGTCTTAGTCAGCGCAGGGATGCCCCTTGTACTTCGTGAGATGCCAAAGGGTGAGTTAAGCTTGTACGATCAGCAGGGACGGCTTGTGAAGGCGAGGCAGGTTCTGATCGAGATGGGTCGACTTGAGTTGTCAACCGAGGGGTTGGCGGCCGGTCTGTATCTGCTAGGGTATTCAGCGCACAAGGGCCGTGGAAATGTGATCCGCGTGGTGATCCAGTAGGACGGTTGCTCGGATCGTGCCATTCGGTGGGCCCCATCCGAACTTCTTGCCTTCCGTTCTTGGATCATTTCTTCCACACATGTATGTGTCTCGGACGTGCCGGATGCGATGTCGCACTTTTCGGCCATGGAACTCCATTCCCCCGACAAACGCACCTACCAGCTGCTCGGTGAGCAGGGTCAGGAACTGGGCCGCCTGGAATATCCGAAGTGGTACAGCATGAACGCCGACATCCTCCTGCCTGAAGGCGTGTATCAGATCCGGAGCGAAGGCACCTGGGGCGTTTCGCTGGGCGTGCGCTTCAACGAGGTGCTGCTTTGGAAGATGAAGATGGCGTGGAACGGTGATGTCCTGTTCCAGCGCGAGGGCGATCAGGACCAAAGCATGCTGTTGAAGAGCAGAGGTTTCTGGCGCGAACGTTATGTGATCACCGATCACGCGGGAGAGGAGCGGGCGCAATTGAAGCCGAGCATGAACTGGCGGTCGATGCGGATGAGGTTCGACCTCGAACATCCACAGCAGCATCCGGCGGAACCGCTGCACATCCTGCTTGCCGTGTACGCCGTGAACTACCTGTACGCGATGAGCGCTGGGGCCGTCGCGGTATGATCCGTCGGTTAGGCTGGTGGGGAGGGTACCTTCGTTCGAACCCTAACCCTATCGCCCATGCTCGACCAGATCCTCTCCACCCTCCAAAGCCAGGCGGCGCCTGAGCTCAAGAGCAAGTTCGGCCTCAATGAGCAACAGACCAACGGCTCCATCAAAGCGGCCACGGACAGCGTTACCGAAGTGATCGGTGGCGGCGATGGTTTCGGCATGGACGATGTGCTCAACCTCTTCAGCGATGCCAAGAACACCGGCGGTGCGGATGGCGTGCTGAACAACATTGGCAGCGTGCTCCAGGGCAAGCTCACCGGCCAGGTCGGTCTCAACGCGTCACAAGCAGGTGGTGTGCAGGCCATGCTCATGCCAATGCTCACCAGCTTACTTAGCAAGTACGTTGGAGGCAACGCGGGTAACCTTCAGCAACTCATCGGCAGCTTCACCGGTGGCAAGGCCGGTGGCGGTGGTGTCGCGGACATGGCACAGGGCATGCTCGGAAAGCTCTTCAAGTAGCATCCCTGAACAAGTACGAAGCCCCCATCGCAGCGCGGTGGGGGCTTCGCTTTTCCATGGCTCATACCGTTCCGCATTAGGGGTCGGGCTAGAGATGCGCCGCCATTTTTATGCAGGACGATCCGAACGGGTCGTTGCGTAGCCGCCGCTATGGAAGGACCTGGTTGGAGAAGTCATGCGGAAAAAGAGCAAGCAGATCGGCCCAAGCTTTCTTGCGAGATGGTATCACTTCCGGGTCCGTTGGTCCAGACGCGCGCCCGAAAGCACGAAGCCCCCCGACAACGTCGGGGGGCTTCGAACTTCAATTGCTATCGCTGTGCGATCAACGCTGGATCACCAGGCGCTGGTTCCACTGTTCAGAACCGGCCGTGAGCGTGACCACATAGACACCGCTGGCCAGGCCGCTCAGATCGAGCGTACTGTTGAGCGTTCCGCTCACCGGGAGCTGCTCGGCATGCACGCGCTTGCCGAAGAGATCGGTCACGTCCAAGCTCACCAGTTCGATGTCCGTCTTCAGCACATCCATGCGCACCGTCACGAGACCATCGCGGTTCGGGTTGGGGTAGAGTTGCATGGAGATCTGTTCCATTTCCTCCACCTCAATGGTGCGCGCTTGGGCCACAGGAGGCGCTACGATCGCCACGGTGCAGGATGCGCCGTACGGGCAGTAGGTGCTGCCGCCGTCGTAGCTCACGCGTACCACCACGTTATAGGTGTTGCCGGCCACCAAGGGCAGCGTGTTCCAGTTAAGCGTCAAGTTCGGACCGGTCACCGCGATGGTACGGGTGTAACCGCCGCCTACGCGATCGAACTTGAACTGGTATTTGTTCACTCCGGGCACGGTGATGGCGCTGATGTACTGGCTGCCACCGAACGTGCGGGTCACACCACAGCTGTAGTTCGGGTTGTTGATGTCGTCCACAAGCTTGGTGGTCGCGCAAGGCGGCGGACCCACACGCATGCGGCATACACCACCCCATGCTGCGTAGGTGCCGGCCACGCGGCTGCGTACCCGTACGTTCAACACCACGTTCTGCGGAACCGGCAGGGTGACGATATCGGCGAGCTTCAGCGTAGCGCACTTGGTAGCCCCGTTCGGTCCACCACCCGTGTTGTGGGCGAGGAAGATCATGCGGGTGTAACCACCGTGCGGGTTGAAAATGTGCCACTGGTAACCGCTGGTGCTGTTGGTCAGGTTGTACTGCGCGCTCACTGCGGGGTTCACCACTGCGGTCAACGTACCGTTCGGCGGCAGGGACATCTGATCGCAGCTGCCTGCGGTCAAAGCATCGGTGCCCAAGGGGACACAGAAGCTCGGTGCCGCCTTGCTCAGCGAGGTGAATGTGTTGCCGTTGTTCGCGTTATCGATGATGCGGTTGGTATTGATATCCCGCAGCACGAACCCACCGGGGTTGATGCCATCGCCCATGCTGTCGAACACTTGCAGATCGTAGCAGCCGTTCGGCAGGCAGCAGGTAGCGGTGATCAAGCTGTTGTTGGCATAGCCACCACCACTGCAAACCACCGTGCTGGTACCACCATTCACGATGTTCCAGGTGGTCTGTGCGGCGTTCGCATCGGTGTTCAAGGTCAAGATCACCTCGTTCAGAGCGCAACCACCCACTGGCGTTCCAGCGCAGGTGCAGTTCGGCTGGTACAGATCATTGATCGTGTTGGGGTTGCCATCATTGCAGGCCGTGCCAGGAAGCGCGGTGCCGCCAGGTACGCCCAGGCAGTCGATCGTTTGACCGGCGCAGGTGCAGTTCGGCTGATACACATCGTTGCCTGTGGTCGCGTTGCCGTCGTCGCAAGCGGTGCCTGGCAGAGCGGGTCCACCCGGTACGCCCAGGCAGTCGATCAACTGGCCTTCGCATACGCAACCGGCGCTCCAGGTGTCGTTACCCGTGGTAGCCAGGCCATCGTCGCAGGGCGTGCCTGGCAGCTCGGTGCCGCCTGGGGTGCCTTCGCAGTCGAGGGTTTGACCAGCGCAGGTACAGTTCGGCTGATAGATATCGTTACCCGTGGTAGCGTTCCCGTCATCGCAAGGCGAGCCGATCACTGCGGTTCCACCCGGTACGCCCAGGCAGTCGAAGGGTTGACCAGCGCAAGTGCAGTTCGGCTGGTACACATCGTTACCCGTGTTCGCGTCCAGGTCATCGCAAGGCGTGCCTGGCAGAGCGGGTCCACCCGGTACACCAAGGCAGTCCGTCAACAGACCCTGGCATATGCAGCTACCATTGATCACGTCGCCGCTCGTGTTCGGGTTCAAGTCATCGCAAGGATCACCTTGCTCACCGAATAGGTTCGGGCAATCATCGTTCGCATCGCAGATGCCATCGAGGTCGGAATCCTGGAAGGTGTGGCTCACGTTGCCGTTACCCGTGCACTGATCAAGCGTGCAGGGATCGCCATCGTCCACCAAGGGGGTGGTTACGCTGGTGTTCCCCTGCGCGGAGCAGCCGTTCGCGGAAACCGTTACCTGGTAGTTGGTGACCGTGTTCGCTGTCATGATCGTGGCCATCGGGTTGGCGATGGTCGCGTCGTTCAGGGTGCCAGGGTTCGTCCAGCTGTAGGTGTAAGGGGCCACACCACCGGTCACGTTGATCGTGTAGTCTTCGGCCTGACCATAGCTGTATGCGCCGCACGGATCCGTCGGCGAAGTGAAGTAGTTCTTCACCACCCGCATGCGCGTATTGCCGTTGAACGCCCCGGCCGGAACCGTTACGTTGTTTGTGGCGGTAAGTATGCACGCCGTGTTGGTGATGGAGCCGATCGCTTGCTGTGATTCGAACGTACCGTTCTGATCCCAGTCGAAGAAGGCCGTGAAGTAGGTAGTGAAACTTCCGTCCGTGTTGCCCGAGGCTGTGAACGGATAGACACCACCGGCGACCACGTTACCGACCACCCCAGTGAAATCCTGAAGTGCGTTCGTAGGAGGAGCGTTCACCGGACAGGGGCTCGAGTTGTTGATGCCTGCGAACGTCACGTTCGATATCGGCTCGATGCTGGTGGCGAAGCTGATCGTGGTGCAATAGCCCGAAGGCGCGGGAGTGGTCACCAGAAGCTGTGAGCTGCCACCTGGGCAGATCGTGCCGGGCGTAGCCGTCGTGCTCACGATCACTGGGTTGGCGTTCACTACTACAACCGTGTTGGAAGGTGCGGAAGGGCAACCAGCGGCCGTAGCGGTCAGCACATAGGTGCCGGCCATACCTGCCGTAGCGCTCGCGGAAACCTGCGGGTTCTGCGTGCCGTCCGTATAGGCCAACGGACCGGTCCAGCTGAAGGACGAACCACCTTCGCTCGAGGAACCGGTCAGGTCCAGCGGCTGGCCGATGCATACCGGGCTGTTGCTGCCTGCGGTCGCGACCGGGGTCGGGTTCACCGTCACAACGATGGAGTTGGAGACATCCGTCTGGCTGCTCGCGTCGGTGATGGACACCGAGTAGGTACCACTAGCGGTGGCTGAGTAGGTCGGGCTGTTCGTGCCCACCGTGTTCATGCCATCCGACCATACGTACGTAAAGGCAGGGCAGCCATCCGTGATGCTCGCGGTGAGCAGCACCGAGCCTCCGGAGCAGAAGGTGGTCGGGCCACCGGCCGCGATGGTCACATCGGGAGGAGAGCCGGAACCTACGTTCACCGTGGTGTTGGCCGTTGCTGTGCAGCTATTGGCAGCTGTTACGGTAACGGTATACGTGGTGGAAGGAGCGGTAACCGGCACTCCGGTCGGGTTCTGGACCGCGCTCGAATAACCACCGGGCGAACCGGCCCATGCGAATGTCGGAGCGGATGCAGCGTTCACCGAGAAGTTGTCTACGCACCAGTAGTAGTCCCACGTTCCCTTGTACCGGAAACGCACTTGTACGGTCGCCTGACCCAGGACGCTGGTCAACGGAACAGAAGCCGACACGAAACCTGCAGGCAGACCGGTGGTCGCTACGAAAGCTTGTGCGATGGCCCAAGTGGTGCCGTTCGTGGAGGTCTCGACCACGGCGCTGTCACCGGTATCACCGATGTCCCGGTAGAAGTAGAAGAAATTCGCGCTGGCAGCGGTGTAACCCACCAGGCTGAACACCGGGCTGACCAAGGTCGTGGCCGTGGTACCTCCACTGCCTTGCGCGTCGCTGTTCGTCATGTAGAACGTTGATGCGTCATTGCTGCTGAAGGTGCCTCCCAAGGGGGCGGTGAGGTAGGTGAACCCGTTCGCGCGAGGACCCCAGGCTGCATTCGCCGGTGTTCCACCCGTACTAGTGTTCGTAGTTGTCCAACCAGCTACCGCGCCGTTGAAGTCTTCGGTCAGTATCGGCAGTTGTGGTGCGACCCCAGTGCTCGTCAGGTCGACAGTGCCACCGGGGCAAACCATTCCAGCGCTCGCGTTCGCGGTAACACCGGTCGGTCCAGGATCAACAACTACAACCGTGTTCGATGGAGTGGAGGAGCAACCAGCGGCGGTAGCCGTCAGCACATAAGTGCCCGACATGCCGGTCGTGGCGCTTGCCGATACCTGCGGGCTCTGTGTGCCGTTCGTGTAGGCCAGCGGACCCGTCCAGCTGAAAGAGGAACCTCCGATGTCGGAAGCACCTGTCAGGTTCAACGCGCTGCCTGCGCATATCGGGCTGTTGCTGCCCGCAGTAGCGACGGGAACGGGGTTCACCGTCAGCGTCAGTTCGTTCGAGTATCCGATGATGGGGCCAGCTGAACACGTTACACGCAAACGATAGTAGAGCGTACCGGTGCTCAGTGTGCCGGTCGTGTAACTCGTGCTGGTCGCACCACTTCCGCCACTGACGTCAGCAAAACCCGCACCTCCACCAGTGGAAGAGACCTCCCACTGATAGGTGATACCAAGGCCTACATCAGCTCCGGTGGAGCTGATCACTTTCGTGCCACCCGCGCATGCGCTCTGGCTGGCGGGCGAAATGGTCCCGCCGTTCGCGCTAGCGCATTGGAGAAGGATGAATTCATCCGCTCCGATATCCGGAGGGGTTCCGCGCGCGTCGTTGTCGTAGTCGTTCGCTACACCCGTGCCACTGGCACCCGTGCCATTGAAACTGGAGGCCGCGGGGTTGGCAAGGTCAACGTGCAGGTCCGTAGCAGAAACGAAGGGACCATCCAAATTGATGGACGCTCCATCCTTGCCCGTGGCCGTCTGCCAAGCACCAAGCGTGGTCTGGTTGAGCGCGTTGTAGAAACCGACGTGCCCACCGGGAACGTAGTAGTCGTTGTTGTTCACCGATCCACCGGAGATGTTCGTGGTGGCGGCGGTGTTGAAGCCGTAAGCGTTCGTGCTCACGTGCGTGTTGCGGAGGATGTTGTTCCGGAAGGAAGCGAAGGTCACCCCACTCACGCTCGAGTTCATCGCGAACGAAGAGAAGTTCACACCCGCACCCAACTGGGTACCCATGGAGATCGTGTTATGGTCGAAGTTCACCAGGGTAGCACCCGCAGTGAAGAACACGCCACAGGGAATGAACGTGGAGGTCTTGGAGGTCTGGTAGACCACCATTTTGCAATCACGGATGAAGTTGTTCGTGATAGTTACACCCGCCGTGGTCGTTGCCCCCGTGACGTAGATACCATGCGCTCCATAACCACTGGTGCTGGGCTGGTTGATATCGTGGATGTTGTTGCGGTCGATGATCAGGCCGGCGTTCACCGTGCCCACTTCGATACCGGCGATCGTCGCCGAGAAACCGGTAGCACCGTAATCACCCACACGGATGTCGTTGTTGCGGATGGTAGCGGAGCCTACGCCAGCCGTAGATGCCGTGTAACTGATGAGGATGCCGCGGCTGCCGATGTTGTCAGCGCTGGTGGCACTGCCCAGCACGTTGTCGCGGATGATCGTACCTGCGTTCATGTACGTGGCGCTCACACCGATCGCACCGATACCCGTATAGCAACGGGTGATCGCGTTGTTCTCGATCAGCGTGTTCAAGCTTGAATAGGCACCTGTCGTAACAGCTGTGCTGTTGGACATCAGGATGCCCCACGAGGTGGTCGTTACGGTCGCACTGCTGCGGCCACCGACCAGGTTGCAGTTCCGTACCGTATTGTTGTTGGCACCATCCAAACCCGTTGTGGAGTTGGATGCCAGACGGATGCATTGGGTACCCGCCGTGGTGGTGGTCACCATCTGGAAGGTCAGGTTGCGTATGCCACCTGTTCCCGGATCATCGCCGTCGATGGTCACATTGTCCGCGCCAACGAGTTCGATGATGCCGCGCGAGGCCGTGGGCGTCGCTGCGGAGTTCACCGTTACGTTGCCCGTGCAGGTGAGCAGGATGCTCGTATAGCTGCTGGCACCGCCGCTCGCCAAAAGGGGCGTCGCTGGTGCGGGTTCCGTCGTACTGGCCGTCACGTTAACAGTGATGGCACCCTGGTGGGTTCCCGCGTTGATCGCGGCGAAGGCCGCGTTCACCGTTGCGTACACGGTGGGGCCGGGGCCAACTCCGGTTGCGGTAACGGTTACCTGCGCCTGCGTCGTCCCGAACAGCGCGAACGCCGCGCCGAGCAGGCCGGTCTTTAGCCATCCCCACGTTCGGTGGGTCGGCGTCGAGGAGTTTCGACAATTCATGGGTCTTGGGTTTGGTTGAGGTGGGTTGCGTGGAGAATGGATAGCGATCGGGCTATCGCCGTGGGTAAGGCAGCTTGCCTGGCAGTAACGGATGATCTGGATGTACCGGTGAGCGGTTCCGCTCGCCGGTGCGAGTAGGGTTTTAGGTCGTGGAAATGGGGTGGGACTTCCCCATTCTGGAGGAGGAAGTAGGCAAGCTTAAGGCGTTATGAGCGCGCGACGCAATATGACACCCCAGATCGTTAATAACTTTTCGAGGCAACCCTAAAGGGTGGTCTGCGAACGTATATCGACGAAATGCGCGATTTCGGCGCTCGTTCACGCCGGCCTTACGCTGGAAAAGTCCCGTCCAGCAAGAGTTTTTAACGATCGGAACGCGCAAGGACGAGGTCATTCAGGTCGACGACCGTCCCTTGGCTGGTCGTCACAGAACGAAAGGCATGCGGTGCACACCCGCGCGATCGCTCGTCCAGGCATGGATCCCATAGGAGCCGGTGGGCCAATCCAAAACCGATACGGTAAGTGGGACGTTGTGCGCGCCGGGATCCAACACGGTGTGATCGTGCAGTACCGCCACGACCTTCCCGGATCGATCCAGCACCACGGCGTTCAGGATGGTGCTCACGCCCACCGAGAGGTGCATAGTTCGCGAGATCGAAGCGGGCCGGCCGCTGCACACGCGTTCGGGATCATCGGCGTAGCGCAACGTGTGCAATGGCGCTGGTTGCCCGCTGATGCGGCTCACGGCGTAGCGCAACGTATCCGCCGCACTGCTGTCCAAGGCGCCCATCGAGGCGATGTCGTGCGCATCGCTCAACACCCAGATCGCGCTCTGGGCCAGATCGTCGGGATAGTCGCCTCGTGCTATCGCCATCGCCGCCTCCGTGAGTTTCTTGCCCGCTTGGTGTCCCGTGCGATACGCTTCACCCTGCTCAGGACCAGTGCCTGTGCTCTCGCAACAAAAGGCACGACAGGTCACTGCGCACGAGGCTCCGCCGGGCAGATCCACGAACTCCTCGCGCACCACGATCAAGTCTTGCACTTCAGGTTCGGCGCTCACGAACACCCAGCCCACGGGGATGCTCGTTCGCAGGGCTCGTCCGCTCTTGTTGAGCACCTTCACTTGCACGCATTCGCCGCTGTGGCCGCCGAGGCCGGTAGGGGTAAGTGCGACCTGTCCGCGTTCCAGCAAGAGGCCGAGGGTGGTGTGCTCTTCGGTCGCGGACAAAGGCAGAAGGACGATCGCGGCCGCGCAGGCCGTCGCGTTGCGTAGCGTTCCCATGGCGGTGGTTTGGGGAGGAACGCGGAAGGAACAGCGATCGTTGCGGAGATCCCAGTGTAGCCAGAGGCTATGGGCTGTAGATGCTCAGTGTCAGTTGTTGGTTGCCAGTTGTCGGTAGGCAGCTGTCAGTTGTCGGGGCATAGTTGTCAGTTATGCACGCTGCGCTGAGCTACTGACAACCAACAACTGACAACTGCCTACCGACACCGCTCAGAACCTCCACCGCACCTGCAACTTCAGATCGCTGCGGGTATCCCCACTGATCTCCTGTAGGCCGCTGCTGATCCGGTCCTGGTCCTGGAAGATGAACGCGCCATAGCGTACCCATACGTCCACCCGGCGCAACGGCGTAAGGCGGACCATGGCGTACCAGCGCATGCCGCGACCGTAGTAGGGTGGTATACTGAACACGCCGATCAGGTCGTTCTCGTAGGCGTAGAGACGGGCATCATAGCTGTCCGTATCGAAGAGCGCGGCGCGCAAGGTGAGCTCCACCATGCTGCGCATCGGCCGGTAGGCCAGGTCCTGGTAAACAATGAAGCCGTGTTCGGTAGGGGAGTCGCCACGGGTGAAGTCGATCGTTTCAATGCGTGTGCGCAGGCTGATGCTCGGGGTCACCTTGTAGCTCGCGTTGAAGCGCAGGTTCATCTGCTTGCGGCGTACGATGGGGTCCACGCCGGCCACATCCGCTTCGGTGTTGTAGCCCTTCTCCTCAAAGCGGGCCCGGGCGTAAAGCTCCACTTGCTTGTTCGGCCGCCAGGTCACTTGCGTGAGCACATCATAGCCATCGCTCGGTGCATCCACCTGGTACTTCAACCAAGGGAAACGGTATTGATCGAAGTAGGCGTTGATGGTCCATTGGCGAGAGGGGCGGATCTCCAGGCCGGTGTACAGACCGCGTTCGTTCCACGGATTGCCGCTTTCGGCGAAGCCCACACTGCGGAGCCCGTGGAAATCGCGCTCGTAGTTGCGGTACAGCAGGGCCAGCGATACGCGCCGGTCCAGCGCGATGAGGGTGCCCAGGTTCAGTGCCCAACCCATGTTGCCGCCAGGTTGTGGCAGGGATCCGCTCACCTCGCCGAAGAAGCTCGCGTTGCGGAAAAGCCAGCTGAAGTCGCTGCCCACCGTGGTGTTCTGTTGCCCGTTGAACTCGAACTGGTTGTACGGTTGGGCGTTGCGGCTCAGTGGTACATCGAAACGGATGTGCGCACCCGTAGCTCCGATACTGAAGTTGTTCCTCCGGTAGCGCACATGCCCACCGAACACCTGCTCGCGGATCGCGTCCTTCTTCGCCAGTTCGTTGAACGTGCGGTGGTAGCCATCTTCCTGGAAGGAACTGAAGCTCACTTCCTGCACGTCCACATCACTGGTATCGACCTCCTGTGCCACGTTGCCATCGATCCCTTTGTTGGAATAGAAGGCAGTGACGTCCACATGTTCCATCACTTCCACCGTGGCCGCCACTCCGCGGTTGAAGAGGTTCTCGTTCACGCTCGTATAGGGCACGATGCCCGTGGCGTTCCGCTTCACGTTCAGGCTGAAGGAGGATTTGCTGGCGAAGGCGAGTCCGCTCCAATAGGTGAGGCCCAGTCCGAACTGCGCCTGGTAGTCGCCGATGGCCAAGGCTTTCAGTCTTCCGAAGCACCGCAGAAAAAAATGCGCGCTGTAGAAGTCGAAGCCTTTCGTCCGCGTTCCCCGGAAGAACTCCTCGCCTTCGTCTTTCTCCGCAGTGATGCCGAGACTGACGTTGTTGCGATAGCGGAACCGGTAGCGTGTATAGAGCTTGTAAGGGCTGCCGAGGTAGAGGCGACTTTCCCTGCGCAAGCTGTCGCGCACGGCATCGTCGTCGGTGTTCGGCAACGCATCACCATCCGGATCGGTGTAGCGATCGCCGAGCAGCCCACGCCGGTCCATGGAACCGCGGCGAGGCTCCACACCGATGATGCTCCGCACGGTGATCTCGTGATCCCCATTGCGCAGGATCTCCTTCAGCGAAGCGTTGGTGCCCTGTGCGTTCTCGCGCACGTTCACGAAGGGTCTCACCAGGGCCAGTGTGCGTGCGTCCCACGCATCGATGGTCTGCACCTCGTACACGCTCAGCAATTTGCCGTTGCGACGGATGTGGTCGAAGAGCGCACCGATCTGCACGTCGGTGAGGAGTGAGAGCGTACTGAGCTCCTCGGTCGTAGTGTGGTTCAGGTCGATCGGATCGGTGTAGCGATCGGTGAGCACCTCGAACAAGGTGGTGAGGTCCACGTCGCTGTCGTCGCCCAATTGTTCGGCGGCGGCTTCGATGCGTTGCTCGATCAGGTCGCGCGGTACACCACGGTCATCCTGCGCCATCGCTGTGAGCGGAAGCAGGAGCGCGGCCCATCGCACCGCGCGTTTCATTCGAACCGGTAGTTCAGGCCGATCATCGGCGTAGGGCCGAGCAACGAACGGTAGGCCACGGCCAGGTCGATGTCGAAGTTCTTCACCCGCACACCCGCACCGAAATGCCCTTGCACCGGACCGGTGCTCACCCCGGTGCGCAGGAAGAGGGCGCTGATGGGCCGGTATTCAATACCCGCATGGAACTGCTCCTGCTTGTCGATGTCCTTGGCCACTTCACCGGTGATCACCAACTTATCGCTGAAGGTGTACCCCAGACCCGCCCGCAGGATGGTGGGCACCTTTTCATCGTACGGGCCACCCAGCTTCGCGCGTGTCGGGTTGTAGAGGTGGGCGCCGATCCAAAGCTTTTCGGTGAGCCGCGCCTGGATGCCGAGTTCGGCGGTCATCATACTGCGGCTTCCGTAGTTCTCGCCGAGGCGAACGTTGAAGTAGTTCAACTGCACACCCGCCCGCAGTCCTTCGCCGAAACGCATGGCGTAGGCCACGCCCGCCTTGGTCTCGCGGTAGAGGTCGAAGCCCAGGGAATTGCCGCTCACCGCGATCGTGCCCTTGCCCAAGGGTATGGCCACGGCCAATCCCTGCTGGCTCAGTTCTTCGCTTAAAAAGTGCCGCTGGTAGTGCGCGCCTACGGTGATCTTCGTCAAGCCCGCGAGCCCGGCTTGGTTGTGGTGAACGCTCCAGAGATCGATCAGTGTAACGCCCGCTTGCCCCATACCGGCGATCCGCGGACCCACGGGCGTGTTGTCTCCGCCTGCACAAAGCGCAAGGGCACGAAGGCAGAGCAAAAGAGAAGTGAGGTGGCGCACGGTGCCGAATGTAACGGATCGCCGCATCGGAGCACCGCTGTGAACGGACCATGAAGGGGACGTTGCCGAGGGTGCTATCCAGGAGAAGGCCTCCGCATGCGTTGCCTACCTTCGCCGCCCCGGACCGCGTCCCCTTTGGAGCTATCCGCTGGAATGGCCGAGAGCGCAACCACCGTCTCCCGCGTGAAGCTTCACAATATGGAGTTCACGCCGTACCTCAGCGCTGCGGAGTTGGAGGTCGCGATCGCACGAGTTGCGGGCGAGATCGATGCGAAGTATGCCGGGCAGCGGCCGCTTTTCCTCGGCGTGCTGAACGGTGCGTTCTTCTTCGCCGCTGAGTTGATGAAGCGTTTGGAAATGGAATGTGAGATCAGCTTCATCAAGGTGGCCAGTTACATGGGCACCTCGAGCAGTGGTTCGGTCACGCAGTTGATCGGACTGACCGAGCGGATCGAGGGACGGCATGTGGTGATCGTGGAGGACATCGTGGATACCGGAGGTACCATCGCCCACATCATGGAGGAACTGGCCGAACGCCATCCGGCCAGTGTGCGTGTGGCGGCATTGCTCTTCAAGCCGGACGCGTACGAACGTCAGTACCCCATCGACCATGTGGCCGTGCGTATCCCCAATGTTTTCGTGGTGGGCTCCGGCCTTGACCACGATGGCCTCGGTCGAAATCTGCCGGGGATCTGGCGCATTCTAGAACCCAGTTCATGACCAAGAAGCTCAACCTCGTGCTCTTCGGACCGCCGGGTGCCGGCAAGGGTACGCAGAGCACTTTCCTGATCCAGCGTTATGGATTGGTACACCTGAGCACCGGCGATCTCCTTCGCGCGGAGATCAAGGCGGAAACGCCGCTCGGTCTGGAGGCGCAGGAAATGATGGACCGCGGTGACCTGGTGCCCGATCATGTGGTGATCGGCATGATCCGCAACAAGATCGAAGCGCACATCGAAGCACCGGGCTTCATCTTCGATGGCTTCCCGCGCACCAAGGCGCAAGCCCAGAGTTTGGACGCCATGCTGGGGGCCAAAAGCGAACCCATTACTTGCATGCTCGCGCTCGAAGTGCCTGAAGCGGAACTCGTGAAGCGACTGTTGAAACGCGGAGCGACCAGTGGGCGGCCCGACGACAAGAACGAGGGCGTGATCCGGAACCGCATTCAGGAATACGAGCAGAAGACCGCCCCGCTCAAGGAGTACTACAGTGCCCAAGGCAAGTACAAGGGCGTCGAAGGCGTGGGTACGGTCGCCGAGATCACCGATCGCCTGGTGAAGGCCATCGGTTAGGCCCTAACGCTCGCGAACGAAACGCACGGTTCTCGTCGCCGCGTCCTGTTCTACTTCCAGGAAATATGTGCCTGGAGAAAGCGAGGTCACATCGATGATGCCAGGTCCGTGCAGCGTACCGCGTTGCACGATGCGACCACCGATATCGCGGATCCGGTAGCGCGCTGCTCCACTGAAACCATCGATCCGCAGCCGGTCACGGGTGGGGTTCGGCATCACCATCAGTTCGGTGCTGCTATCCGAGCCCACGTCGGTCGAGTTGTCCACGAGGAACACCGCCGGTGGAGTAATGATCGCTGCGTTGAAATCGAAGACGATATGCGCGATGTTGCTCACCGTCTCGCCGAGTTGCAGTTGTGTGCTAGGTCGCATGCTGAAGCGCACGAAACCGTGGCTCTCTGCCTCGTTGTTGCCGCTATCGGGCAACAGGATCGGGTCGAAGATGAAGTGGAGCACACCATCCAGCATATACCAATCGCAGGTATGACTGCTGCCCAGGAACTGGAAGGTGGACCACTGCAATTGATCGGAGAGCGTATCGACGATCACCACGCGCTCGGCTTGGTAGGTGCCCGTGTTCTGGAAGCGGATGGTGTAGGTGAGGTCCAAGTCATCGGCTTGCACTTGGGTCAGCGTGGCCGTGGGCGTATTCAAAAGCTTGTCGTTGGGATCGAAGGATCCGACCACGGTATCGATCACGGTGACGGTGTTGTTCGCTGGTGTGGTATCTCCGGCCAGCGGATCGATCACGGCTTGGTGGAGCAGGGGAGTGCCGATCGGTACGCTTGGATCGGTATTGAGAGTGACGGCGATAGTCCATTGTGCGCCCACTGGAAGGTTAGGTAGGTTCCATGTAGCCGTGTTGCCTGTTTGGGTGGCGGGTGCCGATGTGCTGCTCACCCAGCTCTGGTCGCTGTCGAAGGTGAGCGTCAGGTCCGTGTTCAACACGGTTGTGCCGTCGTTGCGATAGGTGACCCAGATGGGGTTCTGGAAGCCGGGACGAGCCGGCGAAGCAGTGAGATCAACGCGCAGGTCGTTCACGTTCGGTACCAAGGTGTAACCGAAATGGTTGGTAGAATCCACTTCACCCAAGGCATAAAAGGTGGCGCTATGTTGCGACGGCGCCATGCTGACCACATAAGGATGGTTGGTCGCTGGGGTCACCGTATAGGTACCTGGCCAGACCCCGCGTTCCCACTGACCAGCGTTGTTGGTGGAGACCATGGCATTGCCCGGTTGGATCTGCACATAGCTCGAAGGCATCGGTGCTTCACCAGCATCGAGGACACCATCGGAATCCGCGTCGATGAAAAGCCGGCCGGCCAGGGCCGCACCCGTGCCCGGACAAACGGAGTTCAGGACCGAGCAAAGGATGGTATCGCCGCCTTGGATGAACTCGCCGGACGCGGACTCCAATGAATCCGGGACATTCGGGATGCACTCATACCACTCAGCCTCCAAAACACGCAGTTCATTCGGAAGCATGGGCAGGCAACCGCCAGCCAAAGGATCCAAGCGCAACTCTCGAAGCGTCGACGGCCAGGGCGGGAATTGGTCGATGAAGTAGTTCGAGATGTCGATCAATGTGGTTGCAGAGGGCCAACTTTGGATTTCTACGTTGCCGCTGTTGACCCCGAGTCGGTCGCACGACATATTGGCCAGGTCCAGAACAAAATGTCCCCCATACATCTGCGATACGTGCATATCCCCGCAATCCCAATTCGGTGGTGAGATGATCACTGTGTCGGGTGAGAACGCACTCAAACCTATGGTCATCCATTCAATGTAACCGGTGCTGGTCCCACCGCTCATAGAGCGTATCCCCTGCAGGCTCAGAACATCCAGGGTGTCCTGAACAGATGCAATGCTGAGAGCCAGCGGATCACCGGCCGGCGAACCACTGATGTAAGCCTTTCTAAGCGGACTCCTTAGTGCCGGAAGAGCTAGGGAAGGAATACACATCCCAAAGTACATGTTCAGTTCTTTGGCCGCAGGAGGCAGAGCAGGGCAGAACACATCGATCTCTGCGGAAGGATCCTGCGAGTTCAGTATGACACTTACGTAGGTCGTGGAGTCCAGATATTGAAGGCCGGTCAAGTCGACGTCCAGGCCGGTCAACGTATTGTAACTCCAATCCACGGAATCCAGCGTCACGATCCCCACGTGGCTCGTATCCATGATCCCGTTCGCATCCACGATGCCCGGGATGGAGCCGTTCAGCCAGTTGCGCACCAGCGTGTCGGGGATGAAGACCTGGGCGGTGGCCTGTGGGCTAGTGGTCAGCAGCGTTCCGCAAAGCGCGAAAAAGGCAAGATGGTGTTTCATGCGTGCGCAAGTTGGTCCAGGTATGGGCGAGAAGGCCGTTGAAGGTAGGTCACTGATGGGACGCCGCCGACCTGATCCGGTTGCTGCTGTCACCGGTGAAATACCCACTAGTGGGGATATGGCGACCTTTGCCCGCCGATGAATTTCATTGACCATATCCGCATCGAGTTCCGCAGTGGGAAGGGCGGCGCCGGTTCGCGTCACCTGCGCCGGGAGAAGTACATGCCCAAGGGCGGCCCCGATGGCGGCGACGGTGGCCGTGGCGGCAACGTGATCCTTCGCGGGAACGCCCAGTTGTGGACTTTGCTCCACCTGCGCTACACCAAGCATGTGATCGCCGGTGATGGTGGGAGCGGTGGTTCCAACCAGCGCAGTGGCAAGGCCGGCAAGGACGTGGTGATCGAAGTGCCCCTCGGCACGCTCGCCAAGAACGAGGACACCGGCGAGGTGATCTGTGAAGTGATGCACGACGGCGAAGAGCACATCCTGCTGGCCGGCGGCAGAGGAGGCCAGGGCAACCAGCACTTCGCCACCGCCACACGGCAAACGCCGCGCTTCGCCCAACCAGGCGAACCTGGCAAGGAGCAATGGATGGCGATGGAACTGAAGGTGCTCGCCGACGTGGGCCTCGTCGGTTTCCCCAACGCCGGTAAGAGCACCTTGCTAGCCGCCATCACCGCCGCCAAACCGAAGATCGCCGACTACGCCTTTACTACACTCACGCCCAATTTGGGCATCGTGCCCTACCACGACCATTTGAGCTTCGTGATGGCGGACATCCCCGGCATCATCGAAGGGGCGCACGAAGGCAAGGGGCTCGGGCTTCGTTTTCTGCGACACATCGAACGCAACAGCGTGCTGCTCTTCATGGTGCCTGCGGATAGCAAGGACATCAAAGAGGACTATGACGTGCTGCTGAACGAACTGAAGCAGTTCTCTCCTGAATTGTTGGATAAGGACCGCGTGCTGGCCGTTACCAAGTGCGATCTACTCGATGACGAGCTACGTGCGGCCATCCGCAAGGAATTGCCCAAGGGCGTGGAGACCGTGCTGATCAGTTCCGTGAGCGGCTTCGGGTTGCCAGAGCTGAAGGACCTGTTGTGGAAGGTGCTCCATCGGTCATGAACGCTTTGTCCGCTATCGTCGATCTGGACACCGACCTCTTCCTGCTGATCAACGGGGCCCATGCGCCATGGGCCGATGCCTTGATGAGCACGGTGTCCGACCTGCGGATCTGGTTCCCGGCGTACGCGCTCTTCCTGGTGCTTTTGAAGAAGCGTTATGCCTGGAAAGGCCTGTTCCTCGCCCTGCCCTTGATCGCGCTGATGATCGTGGCGAGCGATACGGGCAGCGTGCTCCTCTTCAAGGAGACCGTATATCGCCTGCGGCCCTGCCATGAACCTGCGCTCCAGGGGTCCGTGCATCTGGTGAACGGGTATTGCGGGGGACAGTACGGCTTCGTTTCCTCCCACGCCTCCAACCACTTCGCCATCGCGGCCTTCATGGCATGGGCGCTACAAGGCCGTCCGCTTTGGGCGGGTGGTGCGTTGTTCGGCTGGGCCGCATTCATTGGCTTCAGCCGTATCTATCTGGGTGTGCACTATCCAGGCGATGTGCTGGTAGGTGGGCTCTACGGCATCGTCGTGGGCTCCTTGTTCTTCGCCATCTTTCGGCGCGTGCTGGCATGGCGCGCGAAGGCATGAACACCTGGTTGGCGGTTTTTATCGGGGGTGGAGCAGGAAGCGTGGTGCGTTATGGCATCTCTCGTCTGTTCGTGGGTTTCGATCTACGCGGCAGCTTCCCCTGGGCCACGCTCTCCGCCAACGTGTTGGCCACCGCCCTCCTCGCGTGGTTGATACTGCGCTGGCAGCTGCATCTGCCTGGAAAGGAGCAGTGGTACGCCTTGCTCGCCATCGGTTTCTGCGGAGGCTTCAGCACCCTCAGCACTTTCAGCTCCGAGAACTACACACTGCTGCGCGATGGACTCTACGTCCATGCCACGCTGAACATCGTGGTCAGCGTTATGGCCGGCATTTTCCTATTCCACCTTTTCGCACGTCCTGCATGAACCTTCCGATCCGCCCAGTGATCTTGTTCCTTCGTTCGGTCGACCCCGTGGGTCGACGCTCCAGCATGTTCCGGCCGATCCTGCTACCACTGTTGTTCCCTGTCATCCTCTTCGCACAGGAAAAGGGAAGACCGATCCCAGTTCCCGTCGCTACCGTGAGGGCTGCTTCGGCACAACCACCCGCTTGGACCACGCCCCCGAAGCTGGTGGTAGGCATCATCGTGGACCAGATGCGTACGGACTATATCTACAGGTACTGGGAGAATTTCGGCGAGGGTGGCTTCAAGCGGCTGATCGGAGAAGGTGCCTTTTGTCGCGATGCGCATTTCGATCATGTGCCCACCGAAACGGGCCCCGGCCACGCCACGGTCTATACGGGAGCGCCTCCCGGCCGCCACGGCATCGTGTTGAACGAACGGTACATCAAGGAATCCGGCCGGATCGCGTATTGCGTCGAGGACCCCGATGTACAAGGGGTGGGCATCGCAGGCTCTTCCGGGCAACGGTCCCCGCGCGAACTCCTGGCCACCACCCTTTCCGACGAATTGGAGCGGCGCACGGACGGGGCTTCGAGAACGATAGGGCTCTCGTTCAAAGATCGCGGTGCCATTTTGCCGATCGGTCGGACAGGGGATGGTGCCTACTGGTTCGGCAAGGGCCCGCAAGGCCCATGGGTCACCAGCACTTGGTACATGGAGCAACTCCCGAAGTGGGTGGTCGACTTCAATGCGGAGGGCCGAGCGGCGAAGTATCTCCAGAACACTTGGGATCCGCTGCTCCCCCGGGCCCGCTATCACACACCGCTGGAGGACGACAACCCCTTTGAAACGCCGATCCCTAGCGCTTCCTCCGCAACTCTTCCATTGGACCTCCGCCCACTGTTCCAGGCGAGCGGATCGACCGCAGTGATCACATATACGCCTTGGGCCAATACCCTTACCACGGACTTTGCGCTTGCCGCACTGGTCGGCGAGGAGCTCGGTGTGGACGCGGTTCCGGACCTCCTGGCCATCAGTTATAGCGCCACGGATTACTTGAGCCATTGGATGGGTCCGCGCGCGTTGGAAGTGGAGGATATGTATCTCCGCTTGGACCAGGAACTCGCCCGCTTGTTCGCCGATCTCGACGTGCGTGTAGGCAAGGGGCAATACACCGTGTTCCTCACTGCGGATCACGCGGGGCCTGATCTGCCGGGCTATGTAAAGGAGATCAAGGGCAACGCGGATTATCTGGATGAAGGGGCGATGGAGGAGCGGGTCAATGCCGCGCTGTCCGCCAACTTGGGCCCGGGCGATTGGGTGGATACACTGCTGTTCGCACAGGTCTATTTGAACGACTCGTTGATCCGCTCGCGCAAGGCCGATCGTGCTTTGGTGCAACGGCTCACAGTGCAGGCGTTACTGAGCGAACCGGTGATCGCCGACGCGGTGACCGCGGTGGATCTGGCGACCGACCAGTATCACGAAGGCGTGCGGCGAAGCATTCAACGCGGGTACATGGCGCAACGTAACGGAGATGTCGTCTTCGCTGCAAAGCCCGGTTGTTTCCAGCCCTACGCCGATGACCCGGCCAGGGGGGTCAGCCATGGATCCCCATGGAACTACGACACGCATGTACCCATCCTTTTCATGGGCAAAGGGATAAGGCACGGCGAAGTGCTTCGCCGGGTTTCGGTGGAGGACGTCGCTCCCACCATCGCCATGCTGGTGGGCATGACCATGCCCAATGCCTCGAGCGGTCAAGTGGTGCCCGAGGTGATCGGGGTTGAACTTGGACGCTGACAAGGCTCCGGGGTTGTCATTTTTGTCAAGCAGGATTTATCCACCACTGATCGGGATAACGTGATCTCCGCTGTGCGCGAGGCTCGGTATGCGCGCCTCTACATTGGTCCGTGCTCCCAGCGATGCCCCGTGCCGCGCATGCGCCCTACGAACTGTGGCGTGAGGACGGTCTTCTGCGGGTGGAGCTCACGGCCCAGGCCAGGATCGGTCGGTGGGA
>JAGNSU010000192.1 GCA_017987895.1 Flavobacteriales bacterium
CGGCGATCGTTGAGGCACCGGCACTTGTACCGTTTGCGCAATTGTGGCCCCTTGACGAAAAGCCGGTGGTTGAAACGGAAAACGGTCTGTTCCGCGAGTTCTTCCAAGTAGGGCCGGGGGTCACGATCATAGCGGCGCAACATGCGCATCAGGTCGTGGTCCGTGCAACTGCTCGCTGGCGCATCGTATAGATGGTGCTCCAGGGCATGCAGCACATCCGCCGGGAAGACCTCGCGGCTCATGAAGGGGCGCATCAGCCGCCAGTATTCCTCCTTCCAGATAGGGCCATGGGGTCGGGTCCAACGCCGGGTTTTGGTGTGTGTACTGTAGTGCGCGAACTCATGGACCAACGTGACCAGGAAGGCGTACTTGTTCAAGTCCGCGTTCACGCTCACGCGATGCGGAAGGCTCCGCGTAGCGCTGCGAAAATCACCGAGCTTGGTAGCCCTTGGTGCGCTCACACGCACCAGTACCGGATTGCGGCGCAGCCAGGACAACACCGCCGGATAGGCGGCCGCTGGGAGGTGTTGACGGAGCCGGTCGAGGTCGGTCGAAAAGCGCATGCGGTGTCACTTCACAAATTCCTTCGCCCCGAGATCCGCGTGCTCGCCCCAAGACCGCGGCCCTTGGTGCGGAACGTGGTTCCACTTCGGACAATCGCACTTCTTGCCCCGTTTGTGTTTGGTGACATGTCGGGGCTGCGTCGCGCAACCCTCAAGCACCGGGAGCAAGGCCAGAAGGATCCCCAGCACCAGTGGCATCGATCGCGCGAGGGGCTGGAATTCCATGGCGGACAAATGTAGCGGAACAGGCCTTTCGGTGAGGTTGTCAACACACCCCTGTTCACGGGGATGGACCTATTTTCGCCCCGATCGGGTCGCATGGACATCCTCTTTCATATCGGGCGTTATTTCCAGCTGCTGGGCCAGGTTTTCAGCAGGCCGGAGCGGCTATCGCTTTATGCGAAGCGCACCGTTGAAGAGGTCGACCTGCTGGGGGTCAAGAGCTTAGGTATTGTAGCCCTCCTTTCGGTGTTCATGGGGGCGGTGATCACGATCCAGACGGCGAGCAATATCGACGCGGCTTGGATACCACGCTATGTGGTGGGCTTCACCGCCCGCCAGAGCGTCATCCTGGAGTTCAGTCCCACCATCATCTCCTTGATCCTGGCCGGGAAGGTGGGGTCCAGTATCGCTGCGGAGATCGGGACCATGCGCGTGAAGGAGCAGATCGATGCGTTGGACATCATGGGCGTGAACAGCGCTGGTTACTTGATCCTGCCTAAGATCGTCGCGGCCATGCTCATCAACCCGTTCCTTATCGTGATCAGCATGTTCCTGAGCATTTTCGGGGGATGGGTGGTCTGCGTGGCCACAGGTGTGGTCTCCCCCAATGAGTACATCTCCGGCCTGCAGTGGGATTTCGATCCGTTCACCGTTACCTACGCGCTGATCAAAACCGTGGTTTTCGCGTTCGCCATCACCAGTGTAGCGGCCTACCATGGGTACTTCACCCAGGGGGGGGCGTTGGAGGTAGGGCGCAGCAGCACTACGGCCGTGGTGTTCAGCAGCATCGTGATCCTGATCGCCAACTACATGCTTACCCAGCTCCTGCTCATATGATCGAGGTGCAAGGGGTGAGCAAGCGCTTCGGGGAGGTGCAAGTGATCACGGACATCACGGCCACCTTCCAGAAGGGTCTGGTGAACCAGATCATCGGCAAGAGCGGCAGTGGCAAAAGCGTGCTGGCCAAATGCATCGTAGGCCTCTACAAGCCCGATGAGGGTCGCGTGCTGTATGACGGTCGCTCCTTCCACGAACTGGAATTGGAGGAGAAACGCGTGATCCGACAGGAGATCGGCATGCTGTTCCAGAGCAGTGCGTTGTTCGATTCCATGAGCGTGCTGGACAATGTGATGTTCCCCTTGAAGATGTTCGCTCGCATGAGCATGGCCGAGATGACCGACCGAGCCCGGTCATGCTTGGAACGCGTGAACATCGTCGACAAGGACAAGCTGTTCCCGTCCGAATTGAGCGGAGGCATGCAGAAACGGGTGGGTATCGCGAGGGCGATCGCCATGAACCCGAAATACTTGTTCTGCGACGAACCCAACAGCGGCCTCGATCCGCAGACCTCGATCCTGATCGATGAATTGATCCTGGAACTGACCCAGGAGTTCAACACCACCACGATCGTCATCACCCACGACATGAACTCGGTGATGGGCACGGGGCAGAACATCCTCTTCCTACACGACGGTCGCAACTGGTGGCACGGGAGCCGGGAGGAACTGCTCATGTCGGAGAACCAGGAACTGAACGACTTCATCTTCGCGAGCGACCTGATGCGACAGGCCCGCAAGCACATGGGGAACTGACCCGGACAGCACTTTCGACCAAGCTGGTCAAAAAGGAAGCCCCCCTGGCCGTAGGCCAGGGGGGCTTCCTTCAGAACGAACGTCCATCAATGCGCCACCGTCAGTTGGCCGCTGCGCCATGTGCGCTCACCGGTCAAGGTGAACACGTAGGACCCCGACGCCCAGCGCGTCACGTCCAGTTCTATGCTGTTCGGCCCGGTCTGTTGGATGCCCAAGTCTTGGGTGAACACCTGCTTGCCCATCGCATCGGTCACCGCCAGGGTGATCCGCTCGCCATTGTTCACGGTGTACGGTATGCGGGTGCGATCGATCGCGGGGTTCGGCGCAGGGGACCCGAGCGTTATATCTCCCACGACCGCCTCACTGATGCCCACAGGCATGTTCGCCAGGTACAGCCGTACCATGGCCGCCGCGTTCCCCTCCCCGATGTACTGGACCAAGCCATCATCGCTGGAATTGATGCCCCACAACCCACCGCGGCCCATCGGTCCGCTTGTGGCGAGGCGTATCGTATCGGTCGCCGGATTGTGTACGAACGCGATGTAGTCGAAATCGGTATCGATCACCACCGGGACGGGCTCTGTGCTCAGGTCGGCATCGAACGGGATGTTCACGATGATGCTATCACCATCTCCGTTCAAATGATGGCTCTGGATCTCGAACAGTTCACTGAGGGCGATCTGCTCCAGGTTCGTGCCGTCGTCCCGCCAGAGTTCCACGTTGATCAAGCTGCCTACGGTCGTCCCTTCAAGAAGCCCGACCCCCACGCCGAACGCTTCGCTCCCGTTGGCCACGGGCTCGAACTTGTGTCCGATCGCTTTGCTCGTTTGGTTGGTGCCTATAGGATAGTAGGTGTTGCTCGCGCTGTTGCCATCCTGTCCCCATGAGCTGAACTCATTGTTGATATCGGTCACCCGGACGCGACGTTCGGAAGCGTTGTCGGAGGGGTCGTCATCGGCCGCATCGGCCGTAACGTTGACAGCCACGCGCACGCGCCCGGCGGCAGTGGCGCTCCATCCCGTGTTGAAGAAGAAGGAATCGGCCTCGTTGGTGTTCAACTGGCCCATGCTCCCACTGGTGTAGGTGCCTGCGCTTGATCCGTCAACGAATACTTCGGCTTGCAAGGTGATGTTCGTTTGGGTGGCCGCACCGATGTTGCGCACCATGGCACCCACCACAAGGTCATCAACTTGCTCCAAGGGTAGGAAGCTGTACTCCAGGTTGCGCCCGTCCAGGTCATCGTACGTTAGATCGGCCTGTGAAAGGAAGCTCTCCTGCAGTGCCAGATCGTTGTCCGGTAGGTCGATGATCCGGATATTGTCCACCTGCCAGCCATAGTCCCACTCGCTCGTGTACCGGAACCGCAGTTGCACATTGGCCTGGTTCCCTCCGTTGATGAGCGGAGCGATGTTCAACTCGACAACCTCGGGGTTGGGACGCCCCACGCGCCCAACACCATCGTTGATGCGTACCTCGTTCCAGTTGGAGCCGCCGTCGGTGCTAACGCCCACATAGGTGGTATCGTTGTTGAACTCCTGGAAATACTGGTCGAATTCCAGTTTCAAGGGGGTAGGCGCTGCGCTCAGATCGATGATCGGCGATACCAACGAGGTCTCCGTCGGTTGGCCGCTCAGACCTTCGAAGTCGTCGTCCACGATGACCCAACCCGTCGGGGTGCTGGTGGTCAACGGAGGCACGGGGTATAGACTGGTAGTAGGGCCCGGGCCCGCATCGGTCCACTTCCAATCCACCGTTCCCACAGGTGTGGTTACCGTCCATCCGTTCAGGCCAGCATCGAAATCCTCGGTGTAATAGGATGGGCCTCGCGCTTGCTCGGTGGATGTGTTCCACGCGACAGCGGTCGGGCGTTGCAGACGGGCGACGCCATTGCGCGCGAGGGTATGCGCACGTTCGTATTGCGCTACTGCCGGCAGGGCTAGGAGCACGAGGGCCAGGGTGTACGGTCTGTTCATGACAAGGGGTTAGTGCCCTGAAAGTTGCGACCGTGTATGCGTTGCGGATGCTCTGCGTGTGACGGAACGCAGGAATGGTGTTGGTCGGACCACCCCGTACAGAACAAAAAACCCGGTCCGCAATGGACCGGGTTTTCCGAAAGGAGGAACGACAGTGGGATCAATGCATCACTACCATGCGCCTGCTCTGGCGATCGCCGCCTGCCTGCAGGGTGTAGAAGTATACACCGCTCATCAGGTCCGCGGTGTTCAGAGTGACCCGGTGCGTACCGGTGCCTCGATCACCGAGGTTCAGCGTGCGGACCAGCTTGCCGCTCATGTCACGCACTTCCAAGGTGGTTTTGGCGGAGCGCTCCAACTCGAACGAAATGGCGGTGCTGAGATGTGCGGGGTTCGGCATGTTCTGTCCGAGCGTCGCCGTGGCCCCTGCGATCTCCGGCACGGAGACATCATTCGGGGCCATAACCAAACGGACCAGCACGGCCGGGTTGCCCTCACCGACGTATTGGGTGAGTTGGCCGCTGGCGGTAACCAAGGATACCAAGCCGCCCCGGGCCACCGACCCGTTCGTAGCGATGTTCACCGTATCACTCCCCCCGTTGCTGATCAGCGCCCAGTAGTCCAGTGCCGGGTCCAGTGCGAGCGGGATCGGATTGGGATCGCTGGCGATCGCATCGAACGGAATGAACACGGGTACGCTATCCCCAGCGCCGCTGAGGTGAAATGACTCGATGGTGAACAGATCACTGGCGGCCATCAAGGTCA
>JAGNSU010000193.1 GCA_017987895.1 Flavobacteriales bacterium
TGGCCAAGGTGCCGCACGCAACGGAAGCACAGATGGAAGAAGCCATCGCGTCTGCTTATGCGAGCCGCGATGCGGTTCGAAAGCTGAGTGCAGGAGAACGTAGCACGAAGCTGGAGGCGCTTGCCGCATTGATCACGAAGCACGAGGAGGAACTCGCGACGCTTATCGTGAAGGAAGGTGGCAAGCCGATCGGCTACGCCAAAGTTGAGATCGCGCGGTGCATCACCACCGTTCGCACAGCCGCTGCGGAGGCCCTGCGCTTCACCGGCGAAAGCGTTGCACTGGACTATGGAGCAGGAGCAGGCAAAACGGCGTTCACCAAACGATTCCCGATCGGCGTCGTAGCCGCGATCACGCCGTTCAACTTCCCGCTGAACCTGGTGCTGCACAAGGTGGCGCCAGCGATGGCGGTCGGCTGCCCGGTGGTGCTGAAGCCTGCTCCCCAGGCACCGCTTAGCGCCTTTGTTCTCGGCAAATTCATCGAAGAGATCGGCTGGCCGAAGGGGGCCTTCAGCGTTTTGATGTGCGGTGTGCCGGTCGCGGAGAAGCTGGTGAAGGACGAGCGCGTTGCCATGCTCAGCTTCACCGGTAGCGACAAGGTGGGGTGGCACCTGAAGAACATTTGCGGCAAGAAGAAGGTGGCGCTTGAGCTCGGTGGCAATGCGAGCGTGATCGTGGACGAAGGAGTCGACCTCGCCGCGACAGCGAAGACCGTGGCCATGGGCGCGAACCTCTACGCGGGCCAGACCTGCATCAGCACGCAGCGCATCTATGCGGTGAAGAGCGTGTTCGCACAATTCCGCGATCTGTTGGTGAAGGAGTTCAGCGCATTGAAGTCCGGCGATCCGAGCGATGCGAGCGTGACCGTCGGCCCGATCATCGACAAGACGCACTTCGATCGGATCAGTGCCTGGGTGGAGGAAGCGGTGAAAGGCGGGGCGCAGGTCCTCGCTGGCGGAAAACCGGTAGACCCTAAGTGCAACATCTACTCAGCCACATTGCTCACCGGCACGAAGAACACGATGAAGGTGAGCTGTGCCGAAGTCTTCGGACCGGTCACGATCCTCGAAGAGGTCATGGACTTCACCGAGGCCATCGCGCGCGTGAACGATTCCACCTACGGCCTGCAGGCCGGCGTGTTCACTCCGAGCATCGCGCGCATGAAGCAGGCGCACGATGAATTGGAAGTGGGCGGGATCATCATGAACAACGTACCCGGCTTCCGCATCGATAGCATGCCTTACGGTGGCATCAAGGACAGCGGTCTGGGGCGCGAAGGCGTGAAGTACGCGATGGAAGAGATGAGCGAGCCGCGGTTGCTCGTCTACTGAATTTCCACCGCCGCGACGCCACGAACGCCAAGGAACCGCAACGCACATGCACATACTTGGCGCAACCGTTGCGTCCGTCGCGTCGTGGCGGTTAGCTCTTCTTCTCCAGCTTCTCGATCCGCTCCACGATCTTCTCCAGGTTCCGGAAGTGGATGTAGCTCTTCCTGTATTTCTGCACCTCAAAGGCCGGTGAGCCCATGTAGCCCTGGCCTGGCTTGGTGTCCTTACTGATGCCGCTCTGCGCCGCGATGATGGTTCCGTCGGCGATCTTCAAGTGGCCGATGATACCCACCTGCCCGCTGAACATGCAGTTCTTGCCGATCTTGGTGGAACCCGCCACCACACCGCCGGCCGCGTAGTAGGTGTTCTCCCCTACCTCCACGTTGTGAGCGATGTGGATGAGGTTGTCGAATTTGACGCCTTTGCGCAGGATCGTGCTGCCGAGTGTCGCCCGATCGATCGCGCAGTTGGCGCCGATCTCCACCTCGTCCTCGATCACCACATTGCCGATCTGCGGGATCTTGGCACCACCGTCAGGGCCCGTCGCAAAGCGGAAGCCATCACTGCCGATCACCGTGCCGCTGTGGATGATGCACTTCTTCCCCACAGTGCAGTCCGAGTAGATCTTCACGCCCGCGAACACGGTCGTGTCATCACCAATGGTCACATTGTCGCCGATATAGCTCTGCGGATAGATCTTCACGTTGTTGCCCAGCCTCACGTTCTCGCCGATGAAGGCTAGCGCACCGATGTAGCAGTTGTCGCCGTGCGTAGCGCCCGGGCTAAGCACCGCTTGCGGCGAAACACCCTTCTTGTCCAGCTTGATGGTGTTGTACATCTCCAGCACCTTGGCGAAAGCGCCTTGCGCATCGGCCACGCGCACGAGCGTCGTCTTCACCGGGCCGGTGAGCGCGAAGTCCTTGCTGATGATCACCACGCTGGCCGTGGTGTTGTATACATACTGCGTGTAGGCCGGGTTGGCCAGGAAGGAGAGTGATCCTACGCCGCCCTCTTCGATCTTGGAGAGCTTGCTTACGGTGGCGGTGGCGTCGCCCTCCACGGTACCCTGGAGGAGCTGGGCGATCTGTGCGGCGGTGAATTGCATGCGGGAAATGTACCAAGCGCGGCGCCCATCCTGAACGATCTTCGCCCCATGGCGGATCTGGACGTCCGGGAGAAGGTGCGGCTGCTGCCCGATGAGCCGGGTATCTATCAGTTCCTGGATGGCGAGGGGAAGATCCTTTACGTGGGCAAAGCGAAGAGCCTTCGCGACCGCGTGAGCAGCTACTTCGCCAAAGACCTTCCCAACGGCAAGACGGCGGCCTTGGTGCGTCACATAGCCGATCTGCGCACTTTGGTCGTGAACAGTGAGTTCGAGGCGCTGCTCTTGGAGAATACGCTGATCAAGGAGCACCAGCCGCGGTACAACATCCTGCTCCGCGACGACAAGAGCTTCCCCTGGATCCGCATCCGCAATGAGCATTTCCCCCGTGTGGAAGGCATGCGCAACCCGGAGGATGACGGAAGCACGTACTACGGCCCATTCACCTCGGCCAAGAGCATGCGCACGCTGCTCCAACTGATGCGGGGCATGTACCAGTTGCGATCGTGCAATTATGATCTGTCGCCCAGGAACATCGAGAAAGGCAAGTTCAAGCGGTGCCTGGAGTACCACATCGGCAATTGCAAGGGGCCCTGCGAGGGCCTACAGGAGGAAGTGGAGTACGACAGCAATGTGGACCAGGTGCGGCAGATGGCGAAGGGCCGGATCAGCGGGCTGGTACGCACGCTGAAGCAGCAAATGGCCCAGCAGGCAGAGGCCCTCGCCTTCGAGGAGGCTGAATCGACCCGCATGAAGATCGAGCGACTTGAAAAGTTCCACAGCCGTGGCGTGGTGGTGAACATGGATGTCGGCGACATGGACGTCTTTGGCCTTGCAGGCGATGCGAGCATGACCTGCGTGAACTATCTCCGCGTCGTGGAGGGTGCCATCGTGCATGGGGTGACGATCGAGATGAAACGGCGACTGGAGGAAACCGAACAGGAGCTCCTGCAATTGGCGATCGCCGAACTACGGCAGCGGTATATGAGCAACGCCCCGGAAGCCCTGGTGCCCTTCGATCCGGGCATTGAGGTGCCCGGTGTCACCTTCATCGTTCCACAGCGTGGCGACCAGCGGAAGCTACTGGAGCTCTGCCAGCGCAACGCGCATTTCTTCTTCCTGGAGAAACAGAAGCAGGAGAAGTTAGTGGACCCCGAGGCCAGCACCAACCGCGTGCTCGAGCAGATAAAGCAGGACCTCCGGCTGAACGACCTACCGCGGCACATCGAGTGCTTCGACAACAGCAATACCCAGGGCACCGATCCGGTAAGCGCGTGCGTGGTGTTCAAGGATGCCAAGCCCAGCAAGAAGGACTATCGCCACTTCAACATCCGCACGGTGGAAGGCCCCGATGACTTCGCCAGCATGGAGGAAGCCGTGGAGCGTCGCTATGCCCGCTTGCTCGGCGAAGGGGAGCCTCTCCCCCAATTGGTGGTGATCGATGGCGGCAAAGGCCAGTTGCACGCCGCGACGAACGTCTTCGATCGCCTCGGGCTGCGCGGCAAAATCGCCTTAGTGGGGATCGCGAAGCGGCTCGAAGAACTCTACTTCCCGGATGATCCCGTGCCTCTGCACATCGATAAGCGAAGTTCCACCCTCAAGGTGATCCAGCAGATGCGCGACGAGGCCCATCGCTTCGGCATCACGCACCACCGCGGCAAGCGCAGCAAACGGATCATCCGCACAGGACTGGAGGATGTTCCCGGGATCGGACCGGAGACCGCGCGGAGACTACTCACGCGCTTTGGATCGATCAAGGGCGTGAGGGAAGCCCCTCCTGAAGAGATCGTTGCAGAGGTGGGCGCGAAGAAAGCGGAGATCCTGCTGAAGGGACTTTCCTGACCCGTCCTCCGTCAAGGCGTATCTTCAGGTCATCATGAGGAACTCTCGCCGCTCCTTCCGCTTCTTGCTCGTCGCATTTGGCCTCACCGCAGGCACAGCTTCTCTCGCGCAGGACTACTACGTGTCGATCTCCGGCGACGATGCCTTCCCAGGAACCCTGGCTCAACCCTGGCGCCATGTGCAATACGCCCTGGACCAGGCCGGCCCCTTCTGGACGGTCCATGTGATGGAGGGCGTGTACAACGAGGAGCTCACCTTCATGAGCGGTGGCACCTCCGCAGGACCTTTGACGCTGCGCAACTACCTGAGCGAGGTGGCCGTGATCGACGGCACCGGATTGAACGCCGATGCGCTTGTCACTATCCAGGACCTGAGCCATATCGATGTGATCGGCCTGGAGATCCGCAACAACGTACACAATGACGCGATCGGCGTCCTCGTGGATGGTCTCTGTCAGGGCATCGATCTATTGGGATTGAACGTGCATGACATCCACTTCTCCTCCGACCCGAACGCACCGGTGAACGACAACACCAACGCGCAGCCGATCATCGTTTACGGCTCGAACGCGAGTTCGGCGTTGAACGAATTGACCATCGCGGATTGCGAAGTGCATGACTGTCGGCCCGGGTTCAGCGAGGGGCTGGCCATCAATGGCAACGTGACGGACTTCGTGGTGCGGAACAACCATGTCCATCACATCACGAACATCGGCATCGACCTGATCGGCCATGAAGGCACCTGTCCCGACCCGATCCTCGACCAGGCCCGGAGCGGCTTCATCATTTCAAACCACGTACACGATTGCATCTCGCCCTACGCCATGTGCGG
>JAGNSU010000194.1 GCA_017987895.1 Flavobacteriales bacterium
CGCTCGGCGGTGACAAGTCGCGCATTCCCATCGTGGCGATGACCGCGAACGTGCTCGGACAAGGATCGGAATGCACCGCCGCCGGTATGGACGCCTACGTGCCCAAGCCGATCCAGAGCGAGGTGCTGCTCGCGCGCCTGCGGGAAGTGCTCCAGCACTGAAGCCGATCTCGGGACCAGTTTTCGGCCACGGACGCAAAACAGGTATTTCTACGCATTGGGGGGCCAACCAAGGGGCGCACTTTTGGGGTGGCTCCTGAAGGTATTTCCACGGAGCGGAAAACCCGACCCAACCAACCCCTCCCACCAACGCCTTCGCCGGGCTACGGCGCATAACCCATGGAACACGGTACACATCCCTCACCCCGCCAACCCCTGTTCGCTACGGTGGCCTCTGCCGCCTTGGCGCTCCTGCTTTTCGCGGCATATCTGACACCGCTGTCCAGCGCTGCCCAGAATCCTTTCGCTCATAAAGGCCTGTGCGACACGAACCCCGTAGCACAACCTTGCGGCGCAAATGCGTATAATTATAATACATGTGGACAGATCTACTTCTATCCTTACCCGGGGGGCATCACCACAACCCTGTCGCTGACCGATACGACCTTGTACACGGAGACGCCCGAATACACGGATACGTGCAGGGCGCCGTTCAAATTCTCGTGGTCCCTTCATGACGCACCCTTGGGCAACTCCTCGGGAACGGATGTGAGCAAGTACCCCACCATGCGCGGTGGTGCTGAACCGCATACGTTCTACATCAAGTTCGGCCGCCAGACGACCACTTGGACGGAAAAAGATTGGCTCCTCCTCTCCCGGTTCCCGAACGACATCAACATCTACTGGTCGGCAACGCAACGGGCCCTTAGCTGGGATCTCTTCGTGGATGGCGTGCAGAGCGGCACGGTCGAGCTCGTGCCAGGAACACAGGAATGGGCGTACCCGGGTTATAATACGTACGACGGGCATCCATATTTGTACGTCAGAGGTGTCTGGAAGGTCACGTACACCCCAGGATCTGCCTATGGCCTGCCCAACAACGTGCGTGAATTCGCGCTGAGGCCCAAGATCCTCTACACCATCGGCGGCGTCCCGGCCACGAGTATTGCGAGTGAAGAGTTCCGTTTCAAGGCCGTGATGGTGGGAACGAGTTTCACGGATGTGCTCGGGACGTTCGATACGCCCGATGCCGCGGTCCAGATCCTTCGCGATCCCCCTGGCGATGCCAGCTTCACCAGCCTCACGTCATCCAACACGATGTGCAGAGGCGAAACCATCTCCGGGACGACCGAGCAAGGTGGCTCCGCCTTTGCCAAGGTGCGGATCGGGATAGCTGGTTCCGCCGGCCTCATCGTCAGTACGAACTTCGAGATCTACGGCGAAGTAGGTGTTAGCACATCGGCCAGTCGCACCCGAACGTCGACGGGAGATTACCTGACTTGCCTGACCGCGGGGCAAACGATCTCCACCCCGACGTCTGGTGCACCAGATGATCTGTTCTTCGGCAGTTCGGTGCGCTACGCGTACGGTATGGCCCTTACCACGCGGCGCATTGGTTGCAATATGCCGACCGATTCTGCTGAGTTCATGATCGTGCCCATTCAGACCCTCAGCAACTTCCGTTGGCCCGAGAGCTATATCAGGAGCACGGTTGTGCCCGAGCTGGAAGCCGATGTCGCCTCGCTCGTGGTGGGTACGGAGGGTTGGAAGGTCGCCAACAATCAACTCAACGTGTGGCGTCAGACCCTTGCCATGAACGATTCCATCAAGGCGAACGCGAACTATACTGGTACCCTCGAGCAATTCACCAGCTTGGGGGGATTTGTAGACTCGTATGTGGAGACCACGAGCTCACAAACAAGGGCGATCGATTACAACGTATCCCTCTCACAAGGTTTGAGCGCTGAGTTCGGCGTCAACTTCGGCGGCAGTGGTGTTACTGTCGGTGGCGAGGTCACCTTCCGGCAGGAATACGGGAAGACCGTGACCTCTTCGAACGACAGTATCAACAGGTTGGATTACCATCTGGAGGACTTAGGCAATGGCGACAACTTCGACGTAGAGATCAGGCAGGACAAGGTGCTCGGCGGCAACGTGTATCGCCTGCGCTCGACTTCAAAGACCAGTTGCCCATATGAAGGCGGTTACCAATTGGACCAACCCCTGTTGCTCGTAGGCGGAGGTTCGCAGATGCTGCTCAATCAGGTACTTACCCCGCAGGCGACCTTCCCGATCACCGTAGCCAACAACAGCAATTACGAACGGACGTATTCCTTCTTCGTGAACGGCACCACGAACCCCGGTGTCACACTCTCCGGTTATGGCGGGATCAACCCCATTACCCCGGTATCTCTTACGATCGCCGCGAATACCACGTTCACCGGGAACATAGTCGTTGGTCCACCGATCGGTACGGACAGCATTGCCGACCTGGAGATCATCCTCGCTGACAACTGCGATGGGGGCCAGGAGATCCAGTCCAGCATCAGCCTTTCCGCCTACTTCGGCGAGGGGAACTTCGGCGGCTACTGCATCCCCAGCAGCGCGGTCGGGACAGCGGATGGTGATTGGATCGACGGGGTACGGATCGGCTCTATAAACAACACCGGCACCGGAGGCGTCGCGGGTCCCACCTACACCAACTACTCCGCACAATACAGCACACCGCTTTCGCGCAACGCGCAGAAGATCATCACCATCACTTCGGGAGCGAACGCGGGTGTCCGGTTCGCGGCGTGGATCGACTACGACCGGGATGGCATGTTTGAAGCTTCGGAGAAACTCGGTGAGTTCGAGAACAGCGCTGCTAGCGAGACCCAGAACATTGCATTCACCGTTCCGATGAGCGCGCAAGTAGGTTCCACGATCATGCGTGTGCGTGGCGTACACTACGCAACAGGCGAGCCCACGCCTGTGGATCCCTGCTACAGTTACCAAGCCGGCGAAACGGAAGACTACGGCGTGGTGATCAATGCGAACACCCCGCAGGATTGCGCGGGCGTGAACAATGGCCCGGCGTTGCCCGGTACCGCCTGCAACGATGGCAATGCGAACACCGGGAATGATACCTGGAACGCCAACTGCACATGCCTCGGCCAGCCGTTGGATTGCGTGGGTGTGCCGAACGGCCAGACCCTGCCGGGCATAGCCTGCAACGATGGCAACGCCAACACCGCCGGTGATGTCTATGACGCGAATTGCCAGTGCGCTGGTCTGCCCTTGGATTGTCTGGGTGTTCCAGGTGGAACCACCGTGCAAGGCACAGCCTGCGATGATGGAGATGCCGCTACCGGCAATGATGTGTACAACGCGAGCTGCCAGTGCGCAGGGCAGCTGATCGATTGCCTGGGCGTGATCGGCGGGACCACGACCGTGGGTACCCCCTGCGATGATGGCAACCCGCTGAGCGGCGGTGATGCCTATGCCGCGAACTGCGAATGCGTTGGCGCTTTCGCTAATGATTGCGCCGGTGTTGCCGGTGGAACCGCCCAACCAGGCACCGCCTGCGACGATAACGATGGCACTACCGGTAACGATACTTACAGCGTGAACTGCGTCTGCGCCGGTGAAGTTTACGACTGCGCTGGTCTTGCTGGTGGACCGCAACTTCCTGGCACGCCCTGCGATGATGGCAACCCCGACAGCACCAACGACACCTTCACTGCAGGATGCGGCTGCATAGGCGAATTCGCGGACGACTGCGCCGGAGTACCGGGTGGTACCGCACTGCCTGGAACGCCTTGCAATGATGGTAACGCCGATACCGGCAACGATGTGTACGACGCGTTCTGCACCTGCGCTGGTCAACCGATCGACTGCAATGGTGTGGTCGGTGGCCCCACCCAGCCCGGCTTCCCCTGCGATGACGGCAACGCGTCCACCGGCGGCGATGTGATCGACGCCAATTGCCAATGCGCTGGCCTATTGCTTGACTGCCTCGGCGTGCCCGGTGGAACGACCACCGTCGGAACGCCTTGCGATGACGACGATGCGAACACCGGTAATGATGTGTACACCGCGAACTGCATCTGCGCAGGTGAGCTGGCCAACGATTGCGAAGGCGTGGCCGGTGGATCGGCACAGCCCGGTACCACCTGCGATGATGGTGATGCCACGACCGGCAACGACGTGTATGGCGCCAACTGCGAATGCGCCGGTGAAGTGATCGATTGCGAAGGCATTGCCGGTGGACCTGTGCTACCCGGAACCCCATGCAATGATGGCGATAACTGCACCACGAATGATGTGCGCGGCACGGATTGCGCCTGCAGCGGAACCACCATCACCATCGGCGCTGTGACAGGTTCCACCATGGTGTTCGGGAATACCACGAACGTCTACCTGGTAACGCCCGTGGCCAATGCCACCAGCTACAACTGGACCCTGCCGAACGGCTGGACCACCAGCGACAACGGAGCCTTCGCGTTGGTCGCAGGTGTGAACAATATTGCTGGCCCCGTTGAACTCTGTGTCACGGCCATGGTCGGCGATTGCGAACTCACCAGCTGCATCACGGTGAACGTGGACTTCAACACGGGCATCGCCACCACGAATGCGAGCAGCGAAGATTGGTTCACCGTACAACCGAACCCATCGAACGGCATGTTCCAGTTGCGTCCATCCACCACCGATGCAACACCATTGCGCATCAGCATCCGCAACGGTCTTGGTCAGGAAGTACTGGCGCCGTTCACCGTGGCTGGTCAACGGACCATTGACATGGACCTGAGCGATGTGGCCGCCGGTGCGTACTACCTGCTTGCCACCCGCAACGGAGAACAGCAAGTGATCAAGATCATGGTACAGCGCTAACTGAGCACTGGCGTTTGTTTCCTCCAGGGTGGGTCTTCGCAAGGAGGCCCACCCTGCTTGTTCCGGACATATGCGGAGCCATCAACGAGGTAACGTTCCTATGGCTGGATAATGCGGTGCACTTGTTCGGTCTTTCATTTACGCGAACGTGCTCGGACAAGGATCGGAATGCACCGCCGCCGGTATGGACGCCTACGTGCCCAAGCCGATCCAGAGCGAGGTGCTGCTCGCGCGCCTGCGGAAAGTGCTCCAGCACTGAAGCCGATCTCG
>JAGNSU010000195.1 GCA_017987895.1 Flavobacteriales bacterium
GCAGCGGTGAAATTGAAGGAAGGCGAACGCCTGCGCAGCGGCTACAGCGCCAATGCCGATATCGTGCTTGACCGCCGGGACAGCGTGCTCACGGTGCCCGAGAGCATCGTGGAATTCAACAAACAGGGCGACAGCGCCTTCGTGCACGTGAAGAACGGGGAAGAGTGGAAGAAGACCTGGATCAAGACCGGCCTCAGCGACGGCATCAACCTCGAGGTAGTGGAAGGCGTGGACGCCACCACCGAACTGAAGGGGGCCAAGAAGGAGGAGGAGAAGGAGGAGGGCTCCTACTCCTCGGGTGACTGAGCCCCATACCATTTCGCAGCACCGATCGGTTCGATCTGTGCTGCGAGATGGTATTATTCCACCTGTGGCAGGGCCTTCACATGGGCGCGCACGGCGACGCCGTTCAGGTCCATCTCCTTGTCCTCGGTACTGAACTTCACCCCTTTCACATCATAGAAAAGTCCGTGGGGCGAGATCGCCTTCACGGCCATCTGCTCGCCGTTGGCCGAGATCGCTTTGATGTTGTAGACGTTCCCACTGCGGCTCGCTCCTTTCACGTCGAGCTTCGCGCCATCGGCTGTGATCGCTTTGACATCGTATATGGTGCCATCCTTGCCGATCGCCTTCACCGGTGAAAGCGCATCGTCGCTCACCAGGACCTTCACAGGCACCTGTTCGCCATCGATGAGCGCCTTGACGTCCAGCACGGTCGCATCCCCATTGGATAAAAAGGCCTTCACATCGTGGAGCGCCCCGGCCTTGTCCACCGCTTTGATCCCGAGCACATGACCGTCCGGCCGCACGCACTTCACGTTCCAGATCGGGTCCGCATCGCCGGCCGTGGCGTGTGGTAGCGCCTTCACATGCGCGGCGACCTTCACACCGTTCATCACCGCTTCCACCTCTTCGGGATCCACTTGCACGCCCTTGATATCACGCATCTGCCCGGTGGGACTTATCGCCTTCACACCGTAGAGCGCACGGTCCGGGCCGATGGCCTTGATATGGTACAAATGCCCGGCCTGCGCCACACCCTTCACATCCATACGTTGGCCGTTGGCGTCGAGCGCCTTCACGTCGAGCAGAGTGCCATCGGCGGCGATCGCCTTCACCGGAAGAAAGGCATCGGTGCTCACCAGTACTTTGATGGGCAACCGCGTCGCGCCGTCGATGGCCTTCACGTCCATCACATGCGTATCGCCGTTCTCCAGCGCCTTTACATCATATTGCTTGCCGGCCTTGTCGAAGGCCTTCACATCCAGCGTAACGCCCGTGGGGAGCACGGTCTTGATGTTCCAAATACGTGGTTCACCTTGGGCGAAGCAGCCCATGGAGAACGTGGCGAAAGCCAAGAAGAAGAAGCACTGGACCGCCTTCATTTTTGCTCGTTTTACCCGAAGGTAGTCGCCGCAACGTAGCCGCGTTCGCTCGGCTCGATCACCGGGTGAGCCGGAGCCGGTGGCGCCCGTTGCGGCCCTTTAGGTCGAGTACGTATTCACCGCAGGAAAGGCCGCTCAGATCCAAGGGTAGTTCCGACTCCGCGACACCCTGTAATAGGGCGACACCGAGCACATTGTAAATGGTGAGGTCCCAGCGCTCCCCGGGCGCAGCACCTCCAATGCGCACCGTTCCATCCTCCAGCGGCATGGGAAACAGGAACACCTTCCTGCCCACTTCCTCCAAACCCACATTACCCGTGGAAAAACACAGCGGTGATGGGGTATAGGCGATCGTGTCGAAGAAAGGTGTGAAGGCAACGGTGGTGATGGATGGAACAGTTGTGCTGAACACGAAGGGTGTAGCGGTCGCCACCACATCGATCACCGCCGCACTGTCCACTTCGGAGCAAGGCGAAGGCAGTGCGGCGAGGTCCATGAGCGCGATGGCTTGGTAGTTGGGGCTGCTCAGACCGCAGCGGTAGATGCGATCGGCATCGAGCGCTGCGGTGGTGAACGCCGCCAATGCGGGATCCGGTGCGATCTGCCAGAGGGGGTCCCCATTTCCGTTCAGACGCAGCAGCACGCTATTGTCGTATGGGACCGTGGATAGAAGGATCAGCTCCAGCAGGAAATCCCCGTCCGGCAATGCGGTGAGGATCACATCTCCCAGGTCACGATCGGCGTGTACGAGCAGCTTGCACCAAAGCACAGCGCCCTGTGGATCCATCATCACCAAACCGATCTCGCCGTTCACGGAGTTGAACAAGGTCTCGATCGCCAGCACGATGTTCCCGTTGGGAAGCACGACCGCATCGTAGGTGCGATTGTCGTCGCTGCCATCGATGATCAATTGGGAACTCCAATCGACCGTGCCATTGGCAGCGATCTTTGAGATGACCGAATTGACCGAGGAGCTTCCGCAGTACATGATCAGGTCCCCATTGTTACCAGGGGTCAGCCCTGCATAAAGAGCACCGCTGGTCGCTAGCGGGAAAGTGCGCGCGGAAGGAGCATCGCCCCGCTCATCCGCCAGGAGCAACGTGAACGATGAGGACGGTTGATCGAAATTGAGCACCGCGAGGTCTCCGGCGCTGTTGCGCTCAATATCGAGCACGGCAAGGTCCAAAGTGTCCACCTGATGGTACTTGGCCTCCACCAGATCGCCATTGGCATCGAGGAGGACAAAAGCAGGGCAAGCTCGCCCCAAGGCATTGTCGCGGTAAGTGGTGAGTACCAGATCCCCATCGGATGCTTCGATCGGCGCTCCCCGGAAACTCTCCTGATCGGAAGCGCGACGGCTCCAAAGGACATCACCTGTGCCGGAGAAGCGAACGACCGATGGATAGATCGCCGCGAGCTTTCCCGAGCTCACGAGCAGATCACCGTTCGCAGCGATGCCGATGTCAGAGAACGATGCACCGGCGTAGCGTAGAGAGAAGGGTGCTTGCCCCTGCGCTTTGGCGCCAAGAAGTGAGAGAGCAATGAACAGTTGCGAGCTGTGGAAGGCCTTGGGTAGGTGCATGGGTTCAGGGGTCAAGCTTAGAACGTAAGGTGCTCGTTCGGTTGCTTTGAACCGATGGAACCCGGAACAAGACGCCGGTAGATCGCTGTGGTGTAGACTTGCGGAATGCGGATCGAAAATAGTCCTTACCAGCGTGGTCGCTATACGGCGACAATACTCGCCTTCGGCGCGGTCAGTGCCTTCGCCCAGCCGAACCTCGACTCGCTCGATGCCTACATCTCGCGCAGCGTGCAAGCGTTCGACCAGCCCGGCCTCGCCGTGGGCATCGTGAAGGATGGGCAATTGATCTGGAGCAAGGGCTATGGCAAACTGGACCTGGCGAAGGCGGATCCGGTCACGCCGAACAGCGTGTTCTATTGCGCCAGCATCAGCAAGGCGTTCACCGCGTGCGCGATAGGGCTCTTGGTGGACGAGGGTAAGTTGAGCTTCGATGATCCCGTGCGGAAGCACCTCCCCTGGTTCAACACACCGAACCCCTTCGTCACCGAGCACTTCATGGTGCGCGACCTGCTGTGCCACCGCAGTGGTTGGATCACCTTCGATGGCGACCTGCTGTGGTACGGCACGGACCTGAGCCAGCGCGAGATCCTCGAACGCCATGCGAAGGAGCCTTTCTCCTATGAATTCCGGAACGAGTTCGGATACAGCAACCTGATGTTCATCGCGGCCGCGCAGGTGATCGAGGCGGTGAGCGGCATGACGTGGGACCAATTCATCACCACGCGCATCTTCCAACCCCTGGGAATGGACCGCAGCCGTGTGGAGACCGCCGACCTGGCCGCCATGCACGATGTGGCGATGCCGCACGTCCGCAAAGGGCAGGACCCGAAGTCCCCACAGAAGAGCATGGCCTACCAGTCGCTCCAAGGAGCTGATGGCGCATGCGGTGTGATGAGCACGGTGACGGATCTCGCCAAATGGGACGCCATGTGGATGAACGAAGGACAGATCGCCGGCAAAGCCTTCCTCTCCAAGGAAAGTTGGACCACCATCACCACACCGCAATTGAGCAATGAGGTAGGTCCCGAAGGCAACACCGCAGGCCGGCACTTCAATGGCACCGCCATGGGTTGGTTCACCAACGACCAGTACGGATCGAAGATCATCACCCACAGCGGCGGCATGCCGGGCTTCATCCTCAACCACGCGGTGGTACCGGAAAAGGACCTGGCCGTGATCGCCTTGGGCAATGGGGAAACATCAAGCGTCTTCGCCGTGACCAGCAAGGTCCTGAACAGCTACTTGAGCGACGGCAAGGCCGACCCGACCGCGCGGATGATCAAGGGCAGCGAAGGGGGGAAAGCGGAGGACGCCAAGCGCGTGTCGGACCGGATCGCTGCCCGCGCGAAAGGGACCAAGCCTACTGCCGATGCCGCAGCGCTCACCGGCACCTTTGCCGACGAGGTCTATGGCGAAGCCACGATCGCCGTGGTGAACGGGCAGCCCAGCCTATCGTTCGCGCCAGCGAAGGAACTCTTCACCGGCACCCTGGAGCATTGGCACTACGACACGTGGAAGTGGGACCATGCGGATCCCTTCCTGGAGCCGGGCTACATCACCTTCCGCTTCGATGCCGACCACAAGGTGACCGGCTTCAAAGTGGACCTGCACAGCCCGGACTTCCACTTCTACAAGCTCGACTTCAAGAAGAAGTGAGGCGATCGGTCAAGGTGTAAGCAGACCGACAGCCTTCAATATTTGCTCCAGTTCGTTGATGCGGGTGCGCATGTTCTCGATCAGCACCGCCGTCATGGGATCATACACCGGACCGACCGCAGATGCGTCGGCTGCCGTCATATCCGGTTGGCGGTAGAGCTTCATCACAGCACCGTCGCCGGTCATCACATGGAGGGCGGGAACGCCGGAGACATCCGCGGAGTAGACCTGGATGGCGCCATTGGATCCCGGTCCGCCACTGAGCCCATCGGCCGGTGGCGTTCCGTTCTGGATCGCGAGCACGTTGGACCCACCGGTGCCTACCATCTGATCACCTGTGAGGTCGCCTATGACCACGTTACCGCCAAGAACGGCCGCAGCGTTCGCGTGCAACGCGCTGCTTCCTCCAGGAGTTGCCGTTACCATCAGCGAAGCGGACTTCGCACCGGCGTTGCTGC
>JAGNSU010000196.1 GCA_017987895.1 Flavobacteriales bacterium
TTGAAGACCTTCATTGGGCCGCCAAGTTCTTCAATTGCTCCAGTTCGAGGGATCCGTTCAGCCATTCCTTGGAATAGACAGCGCCGAAGCGGTCATAGAACCGGATCGCGTCGGTGTTCCAATCGAGCACCTGCCAGAGCATGCCGCTGTGGTTCCGCTCAAGGGCATACCTCACACACTCCATGAAGAGCTTCTCCCCGATGCGCCCACCCCGCGCCGCTTCCGTGACAATGATGTCCTCCAGGTAGAGCCGGCGACCCTTCCATGTGGAATAGCGCTCGTAGCAAACGGCCATGCCCTGGACCCTTCCTTCGACCTCGGCCACCCAGCCCACCCAAACCGGGTCGTTCCCGAAACCGGCTTCGCGCATTTGCTCCTCCGTCACCGTCACCTCATTGGGTGCGCGCTCGAAGGCGGCCAGTTCCTGCACCAGTTCGAGCATACGCGGCACATCGCGCGGTCCGGCCCTTCGAGTGATCACCTCCATGCGCGCAAAGAAAGCGGTCGAGCCCATGGGTCGACGCTTCGCGTGCTTCGCATCTTTGCATCACATGGCCCAGATCAAGACCCTCGCGGAGTTCATCACCGAACGCCAGCACGAATTCACCTACGCCACCGGCGAACTCAGCCAGCTGCTCACCAGCTTCCGCCTGGCGGGTAAAATGGTGAACCGCGAAGTGAACAAGGCCGGACTGGCGGAGGACATCCTCGGCGAGCAAGGCAGCGAGAACATCCAGGGGGAACAACAACAGAAGCTCGACGTCTACGCCAACGATCTCTTCATCCGCCTGCTGCGGAGCCAGGGGCAGGTGTGTGCCGTAGCCAGCGAAGAGAACGACGACATCGTACACTTCGACAACGGCGGGAAGTACGTGGTGACGATGGATCCGCTGGATGGCAGCAGCAACATCGATGTGAACGTGAGCATCGGCACCATCTTCAGCATCTATCGCCGCCTGAGCACAGGCGACAAGGCGTCGATGGACGACTTCATGCAGCCCGGTAACGCACAAGTGGCCGCAGGCTATATCATTTACGGGAGCAGCACCATGCTGGTGTATACCACGGGCCACGGCGTGAACGGCTTCACGCTCGACCCGAGCATCGGCACCTTCTGCCTGAGCCATCCGGATATGAAGACGCCCACCGAAGGCAAGATCTACTCTGTGAACGAAGGCAACTACTACGACTTCAGCGAGGGTGTGCGCAGCTACATCGATGGATGCAAGAAGCAGAAGATGAGCGCACGTTACATCGGCAGCTTGGTGGCCGACTTCCACCGCAACCTGCTGAAAGGCGGCATCTACCTCTATCCTGCAACTGCCAAGTCCCCGAAGGGCAAATTGCGGCTGCTCTACGAAGCCAACCCATTGGCGATGATCGTGGAACAGGCAGGCGGCATGGCGACCGATGGTGCCGACCGGATCCTGGACCTGAAGCCCACGGAACTCCACCAACGCTGTCCGCTGTACATCGGCAGTCAAGGGATGGTGGAGAAGGCGATGAAGGGTTGAACCAGGGAGGCATCCGCCATACCTGGGCCGGTCCCCGTTGCCCCCGGTCCGCATGGGTAGACGGGGACGAGGGCCGTTCCGCATTTGCGGTTGTGCCGGTTCTGTGCAACTTAGTGCCCACCGGCGCACCAGCGCACGGAAAGCCCAACCCGAATGAAACGCACGATCCGAGCTGTGGACGACAACACCCACGGCACCCCATACACCCCTGCGGTAGAAGCCAATGGGTTCGTATTCATAAGCGGCCAGATCGCCAGTGTGGGCGGTACCCGGCAATTGCGTACGAACAATATCACCGAAGAAACGCAACAGGTGATGGAGAACATCGGGGCGGTGTTGAAAGGCGCCGGCCTGGGCTATGAAGACCTGGTGAAGTGTACGGTGTACATCACCAACCTCCAGTTCTATGCCGAGGTGAGCCGGGTGTACACGTCCTTCTTCACGGGTGATCCCCCCGCACGCGAGACAGTGGGTGTGAAGGAACTCCCACGCGGGGTGAACCTGGAGATCAGCGCGATCGCCGTGCGCAGCTGATCGTTCACGAGCGGAGGTCGTACGGCATCGGCTGGAGCGTGTGATCGGCCCATCTTTGCGCACCCGATCTTCCGACCGATTTTCAAGACCGAACAGGTAGAGACACGCTGCGCCACATTGATGCGGACCGGTGTGAACGAAGTGGAGAGCCGGTTCACACCTGGCATCCTTGACAAAAACAGGCATCGCCGAAGTGATCGGCGAACGCAAACGCATGTGCGCCGGCAGTCCCGTGGGGCTCTTGCTGATCGTTCCTCCCGACACGGAATTGGACATGGCCATCATCAGTACCGACCACCTGAAAGTGAACCAGGCCACGGACAACGTGCTGGGTTTCGCCGTGGTGGCCAGCAGCGTGGTCTCCGAAATTCTCCTCCGCCTGTACAAGGCCTACTACCCGACCCTTTTCCAGGCGGAAGTGTTCACGGATGAGACGGAGGCAAGGACCTGGTTGCGCCAGCGCATCGCCGAGTCGATCGTGACCTTGGACTGAGGGGACCCACCCAACCGACGAGCCCGACCTATCTCCGCAGGGTGGCTATCCGCGTTGTGCGCGGGCGGTGGTGCCCTTTTATCTTCGGAACCCATGATCCGCACCCCCGATCAGCGCCTGCGTGTCTTCGTCAGTTCGTCGCTTACGGAGTTCCGGGAGGAACGTACAGCCGTGCGCCGGGCAATCGAGCGCCTGCGATTGATCCCCGTGTTGTTCGAAGGCGGCGCAAGGCCCTACCCAGCGCAACATATATATCGCAGCTATCTGGAGCAGAGCGATGTCTTCATCGCCCTCTATGGCAGGACCTACGGTTGGGTCGCGCCGCAGATGGACATTTCCGGCCTGGAGGACGAGTATCACCTGGCCGACGGCAAGCCACGCCTGATATACATCCGCTTGGGCAGCGAAAAGGAACGTGAGCCCGGACTGGTGGAACTGGTGAAGAAGATCAAGGAGAGCGACCAGGTGAGCTATCAGAAGTTCAGCTCGCCGGAGGAACTTGAAGAACTTGTACTGAACGATCTGGCACTGTTGCTGAGCGAGCGCTTCGCACAGGAGCGCACGGCAACGCCGCCGCTATCGTGCCCGATGGAATTGCCGTTGATGCGCAGCGCGAGCATCGGTCGAGATGCCGAATGCGACGAACTGCAGGCGATGATCCTTCGCCCTGATGCACCGCTGGTGACGTTGACCGGACCGGGCGGCACGGGCAAATCGCATCTGGCGCTGCGCACGGCACATGCGCTGCTCCCACGCTTCCGAGATGGGGCACGTTACGTGGCGCTTTCGGTGGTGAACGAGCCGGGGCTGGTGATCACCGCCATCGCCAAAGCGCTGGGTATGTACGACATCGGGGAGCGTCCACTTCAAGAGAACGTTCAGGACGCGCTGGCCGATAAGGAGCTGCTGCTGCTACTGGACAACTTCGAGCATGTGCTGGAAGCGGCACCGGTGATCGCGAGGCTCCTGGAGCGAGCACCGGGGCTGAAGGTGCTGGCCACAAGCCGTGCCCCGCTCCACCTGCTGGGCGAGCAGGTGTACCCGGTGCCTCCGCTGCGCGAACCCAATGATCCAACGCGCACATCGATGCAAGAGCTGCTGGCCACACCATCCGTGCAGCTGTTCCTGAAACGGGCCAATGCGGGAGCCGCGCGCATTGGTGGGATCGAGCCCGAGATCCGCGCAGTAGCAGCGCTGTGCAAAAGGCTGAACGGTCTTCCGTTGGCGATCGAACTGGCCGCCGCGCACACGAAGTACTTCAGCCCCACGGCACTGCTGGCGCGCATGGACAAGGCGCTGGACCTGCTCGCCAACGGGCCACGCGACCTGCCCGAGCGGCAGCGCACCATGCGCGCCGCGATCGCCTCCAGCTACGACCTGTTGAACGCGGAGTGCCGAACGCTCTTCCGTCGGTTGGCGGTGTTCAATGATAGTTGGAGCCTGGAACAGGCCGCAACGGTTACAGCAACAGGGCAGGTCCTCCCCGACCTGATGGCCGCCACGGAAAGCCTGGTGGATATGGGCCTGGTGCGCCTCGCACAACCACGGCCGGAGGCGCCGCTGAACGAACCACGCTTCACGATGCTGCATGTGGTGCGGGAATTCGCTCTGGAGCAATTGGCGCTGTCCGACGAACGCGAGCAGCTGATGGCGCGGCTTACGCAGTGGTGCATCGACCTTATCGTGGCGTCCGCTCCGCAACTGTTCACGGATGCCGTGGACGATGCACTGGACCTCATCGAAATGGCGCACGCGGACATCCGGGAAGTACTGCGTCATGCGATGGAGCGCAACGATCTGGTGACCGCGTGGCGCGTGATCGGCCGTAACTCCGGCTTCTGGTTCTATCGCGGCTACATGAGCGAGGCGATGGAATGGCTGAGGCTCACCGGCACGCGTCGTTTGCGCGAAGGGGTGGTGACCACGGAGGAGGTACCCGTGGAAGTTCAGGCTGAAGCGGCGGTCGGCGCAGGTGTGGTCTGCTTCTATGCTTCAGAGTACGCGAGTTCGGCAGCCTACTTGGACCGCGCTGTGGAACTATGCACCCCGCTTGGCGATGAAACATCGATCGCCTTGGCACGGCTCTTCAGCGGGTTGTCGCGCATGAGCATGGGCGACCTGCAAGGTGGCGCGGACATGAAGGAGTCGATCGTGATGGCTCGACGATCCGGGAATCAGTTCGCGCTCTGCCTGGCGCTGGCCTTCATTACCGAGCACCACGCGCGCCTTGGCGATGCAAAAGGAGCAATGGCCGGTCTGGCGGAAGCGGAACAATTAGCGCGCGAGCCGCTGAACCGCGTGCTCCTGGCCATGGTGCTGATGGTGAAGGGCAACCTTGCGATGTGCGAAGAGCGTTTCCACGACGCGATCGTAGCGTACAAAGAGTGCATCGACCTGCACAACAGCACGCGCGTGTTCGGCCCGATCGGTTGGGCGCAGAACGGGATGGCCTACGCGTACATGCGCGTGGGG
>JAGNSU010000060.1 GCA_017987895.1 Flavobacteriales bacterium
GCGCGCGGCCCCCTGGTGATGGGTGCGGAGATGATCGAGGCGGACGACCAGGCCACCCTGGACCATTACCTGCATGGGGAGATCGATCAAGCGGCCTTCGACACACTGGCGCGGCTATGGAAGAACCATGCGACCGACTACGCGCCGCTGGTGGACCTGGCGAAGGAGAAAGGCCTGCCCTTTGTGGCCACCAACGTACCGCGCCGCTATGCCCGGGCGGTGAGCAAGGGCGGCTTCACGGCGCTCGATACGGTGTCCGTAGCGCAACGTGCATGGATGGCCCCACTGCCCATCGCCTTCGATGCCACTCTACCGGGCTACGTGAAAATGTTGACACTGATGGAGGACCACGGCACCCCGGAAATGGTGCAGGCCCAGGCGTTGAAGGATGCCACCATGGCGCACTTCATAGCGCGGCACACCGCACAGGGCGTACGCTTCCTGCATTTCAACGGCAGCTTCCATTCCGATTTCCACGAGGGTATCGGGTGGTATTTGCAACGCGCCTTGCCGGCTCTGAAGCGAGTGACCATCACCACCGTCTCGCAAGAGCGGTTGGAACGGCTGGAACCGGCCTACCATGGGCAGGCGGACATCGTTATTTGCGTGGACGCCGCCATGACGCGGACGCACTGAGCGGGCGGGGATCTCGTTAGTTCCGTTCCCACAGCCACAGTCCCGAGAACCGGGGTGCATGCGTTCATTCGCAGGGTCAGCACTTGTTGGCCGGGGTCGTCAAGGCGCATTGACCTGGGCGAGCCGCACAACCGCGCGCGCGCGCTGTCGTCTTCACGTGCGGCCCTAACTTGTTCCCATGAACTTTCTGCTGCGCGCCCTTTTGGTCGCACTGCCCATTTGCCCAGTGGTGCTGGCCCAAGACGGAGCGGGCACGGGTGTATGCACTGCCACAAGCCTCAATGACGCGGCCCGGGATGCTAACCCCGCTTTCCGCCGCGCTCTGGCGATGCACGAGCGTGCGGTGCGCGAACGCGTGGAAGCCGGAGCGCGAGGCGGTGGTGGTGTGCTCACCATCCCCATCGTGGTGCATGTGGTGCATGACGGTGGTGCGGAGAACCTGAGCGACGCGACGGTGATCGACGGCATCGCACAGATGAACGAGGCCTTCGCCAATAGCGGCAACTTCCATTCGCCGGACGGCTACGATACGGGGATCCAGTTCTGCCTGGCGCAACGCGATCCGCAGGGCTTGGCCACCACGGGCATCGAGCATATCCAGTCCACGCTTACGGATCTGACGGCGGAACTGCAGGACACGCAGCTTAAAGCGCTCTCGCATTGGGATCCCCTGAGCTACGTGAACCTCTATGTGGTGCGCGAGATCACTTCCCTGGTGGTAGGTGCGGCCGCCGCAGGCTATGCCTATCTCCCCGGCATGCACGGTCAACCCGAGGATGGTATCGTGGTGGAGTCCATTTTTCTTGGCGGATCGACCGATAACGCCAAGGTGACGGTGCACGAGCTGGGCCACTACCTCGGGCTCTACCACACCTTCGAAGGGGCGTGCGCCAACTTCGATTGCCTGAGCGATGGCGACCGCGTGTGCGACACGCCGCCCGATGATGCCACTGCTTCAGTGGCCTGCGTGGACGTGGTGAACTCCTGCACCAACGATGCGGACGACACTTCGACCAACAACCCTTTCCGGCCCGTGGGCCTGGGTGGCCTGGGCGACCAGAACGATGAGTTCCGCAGCTACATGGATTACGGGAACAAGACCTGTCAGGTGCTCTTCACCCAAGGTCAGGGCGAGCGGATGGAGGCCGCGTTGCTTACCACGCGCGCCAGCTTGCTCGCTTCGCAGGCCTGCCTTTCGCCATGCGCCATTCCGTTCAATGCGGGGCTCCTGTTGCAGCCCGCTTCGCCGGTGCCGGTGGGTTCCACCGTGGATTTCGTGAACCTCTCTCCCCCGGCCACTTCCTACCTGTGGGAGTTGGACGGCAGCTTCCTGGCCAGCACCGTGAACGCATCGGCCACCTTTCCCGGTGAAGGTTTCCATGCGGTGCATCTGGTGGTGGAGGACAGCATCAACAACTGCATCGATGACACCACGGCCACCTTCGAGGTGGATTGCCCGGGCGAGGCCTCCTTCACGGTGAGCGCGCTTGCGGTGCTTCCCGGCGATACGGTCGTGGTGACGAACACCAGCAGCGGCGGCGGCAACTACCAGTGGTACTTCGACGGCGCTCCTTACAGCACGGCCACGGATCTGTTGCTGCCCATTCCCGGGCCGGGCGCGTTCACACTCTACCTCACCAGCACCACGGCGCTATGCACCAATACGTCCACCACGGTGACCATTACCACCGGCACATGCGCGAACAGGGCTTCGGAGATGCACTGGTACTTCGGCGATTCGGCGTCCATCGACTTCAACTCGGGCAACCCGGTGGCGGGCTCAGCGAGCGCGATGTTCTGTCGCGAAGGGAACGCTTGCATAAGTGATGCCTCCGGCGACCTGCTGTTCTACACCAACGGGTTGACGATCTGGGACCGCACACACCAAGTGATGGCCAACGGTAGTGGACTGCTCGGCGGCACCCTGTTGTCGAGCATCAACCAGGCGCTCATCCTACCCTGGCCCGGCAGCAGCACTGTGTACTGCGTGATCACCATGGACGAGTTGGAGAACAATTACGCCAATGGTGTGCGCTGGTCGCAAGTGGACATGACCTTGAACGGCGGACTGGGCGCCGTTACGCTGAAGAACCAGTTCCTTCATGACCAAGGCCAGGAATCCATGGCGGCCACCTACCACGCGAACGGCACCGATATCTGGGTGCTTTTCCCGCGTCCTTCACCGGCCCGCATAGAACTGTACCTCCTCACGGCGAACGGCTTCCAGGCCCCCATCATTACTGTGCCGCCCAACAGCGACAACATTATGCGTCCGATATTCAGCCACAGTGGCAAGCGGTTGGCGATCACGTGGCGCACGCCCTTCCCCTTCATCAATTCCTGGCACCTGCTGGACTTCGACCCGGCCACGGGGGCGCTGAGCAACCAGCTCGACTTCCCATTGCCGGGCTTCAGCTTCGCGCAGGCGTGCGAGTTCTCCCCGAACGACCAAGTGCTCTACATGTCCGATTTTGATGGGCTGCACCAGTACGACCTGACACAAACCACCGCCTCGGCCATCCAGAACTCCCAATACACGCTGAACGCGAACATCACCCCATTGCACGTTCGGCTCGCCCCCAATGGGAAGATCTATGATGAGGCGAAGTTCACCGCGAACATGGCCTCGATAGAGGCTCCCAATAACCTGGGTGCCGCCTGCGCCTACACCACAATGAGCGTGGTCCTTTCACCGGGCCGGGGCCAGATAGGCTTGCCGCTCTTCGTGCGCGGCACCCCGTTCGCCGCCGAGCTGGCGTTGGACGCGCCCGATACAGCATGCGTGAGCGGCACGGCACAGATCGCCGTGCAGTTCGTGGATACCGCGTGCGCTCATACGTGGTACGTGAACGATAGCTTGGTGCAAGCCACCTTGGGCGATACCGTATTGGTGCTTCCGTATCCGGGCGTGGACAGCGCGGCGGTGCGTGTGGTGAAGGCATGTCCCTGCGGCTATACTACAGGCACTCGCGTGGTACACTTCGCTCCGGCACCAGCGTTCTCGCTCGGTCCGGACACCGTGGTGTGCGCGGGCCAGGGTCTGGTACTCGATGCCGGTCCAGCGTCGGCCTATTCCTGGTACGATGGAAGCACGCAGCAGACCGCGACCATTACCGCACCAAGTGCGGTTTGGGTGGAGATCACCACCGCGCAGGGCTGCGTGTTGCGTGATACGCTCGAGGTGGGCCAGATCCCCTTGATACCACCGGTTGATCTTGGCCCGAACGACACGATCTGCGCTGGCGCGGTGGCAGTGCTTGATGCGGGTCCCGGGTACCTTGCATACCAATGGCATGACCTCAGCATGGACCAGACCTTCACGGCCTGGCAGACCGGCACCTATTGGGTAACGGTCCTATCCGCCTGCGGGACCTCTACGGATACGATCGCGGTGATCGCCATGCAGGAAGACCTGATCGACCTCGGCCCTGATCCGGTGCTCTGTTCCGCTGACCCGATCACCTTGACCGCCAGCGGCCTGATCGCCACCGCTTTGTGGAACGATGGCAGCGCGGACACCACCTTGGTGGCCGCTCCACCCGGCGTGTACTGGGTGGAGGTGACGGATGATCGTGGCTGCGCTGAGCGCGATTCCATTACGCTCACTATGGACACGCTGCCACCGATGCTGATCTGTCCACCGGATACCACGGTGTTCGTATCCGAAGGAGATGCCCCGATCCAACTTGTCTTGCCGGTCGCGGTAGCCACGGACGATTGCGCCTACTCTTTGTTGAACGACTTCACGAACACCGGTGATGCGAGCGGTCTCTATCCCGCAGGTACCACCACCGTCACTTGGACGGCCACGGATGAACTTGGCAATACGACGACATGCGATATGACCGTATTGGTCGACCCTTCGTATGCCGTTGGTGAGGTCGCGTGTGCCACGTACGATCTTTCCGTGGCACCGAACCCGAACGACGGTAGTTTCACGTTGCGCATCACCTGCGCCGCGCCGGGCGGCTTGGTCTGTCTAGTGGATGCGCTGGGCCGCCAGGTCTCGGCGTGGGAACCAGTGTACTTGCGGACACACGCCATGGCGTTCCCCGAGCTCGCACCCGGCCACTACACGCTGCGCATGGAGTTCGCGGACCGCATGCACCATGTGCCGGTACTGATCACGCGATGACAGACGATGCGGCTGCGTAGCCACACGTGTATCGGGCGATGGCAGCAACGGCCGTTGGGGTGGTAGAAGGAGGGCGATGGGGCTGCCGCGGATCGAGGCGGCTTTTCCCCGTCAATGGCCCGTTGCGTTCACAGTGAAAGTGTCGTTCGCAAGGTCCACTGACCACACCTGGCCCATCGGGGGCGCGGGTTTGCGGTATCCGGCGACCCAGCGCGCCCGCTATGGCTTTGAATTCGCTGAGCGGTCGTACTAACCCATTCAAACCAACGAACCATGAGAACCTTGATCGCCCTAGGCGCTTTCGCACTGATCGGCACCCTGAACGTGCAGGCGCAGGAAACCAAAGCCAGCCCCGCTGATAAGGCCTGGGTGGCCATCAACACCGAAAAACTGGACATGCAGCTCGGACTGAACGACGAGCAGGTCGCCAAAGTGAAGGACATCGACCTGCGCTACATCACCAAACACGAGTCGCTCGAGAACGCCACTCCCACGCTTTCGGAGAAGGAAATGTCCGATAAGACCGGCGCCCTGATGGTCGAACGTGACCGGGAGCTGAAAATGGTGCTGAACGCTGAGCAGTATGCCAAGTGGGACGACATGCGCCAGAAGGGCACCAGTGATCTTACACAGGAGAAGAAAGAGAAGATGAAGTGAACAGGCAGGCAGCGGCACGCAAGGGCCGCCACTTGATCGGTCTTCGTCGAACGCCAAGGCTCCAGGAATGGGGCCTTGGTGTTTTTAAAGCGCAGGTGTGTCGCGTGTGAAGATCGCGGCCGTGCGTTGAAGCCTGCGACCGCTGTAGGCAAGCTCCCCACAGGAGGAGAAAAGAACAACTGGTCACGAACGGCGCATCGCTGGGACGAATATTTCCGGGTGAAGGATATTCTTGGAGCCGTGCCTTGATCATGCGGTGCCGAACAAAACTCCCGTTCCATGTCCACACGCGTCGTTCTGTTACCGGCCCTCTTTGTCCTGGCCTTGTCCGCAAAGGCCCAACCGCAGCTTTCCCACTCGATCTTCAGCCCGCGTGATCCGAACAGCGGTATGCCTACAGGGCAATACCCCATACAACCCAGTGGGTCGGCGAACGCGTATCGGGTGCCAGTGACGGACCGGACGAACGTGATCGTGCGGGCCACGCCCATTCGCTCATCCAGGGCGTACCCATTGACGGGTCGCCGTGATCGGTAGTCCGAGACGGAAGGACCTACAAGCACAAAAAAAGAAGTGCGCCCCGATCCGGAGCGCACTTCCCATGATATGCGCGATCAGGATCCGGCTACAGCGGCGGTGTCCTTAGCGGCTTCTTTGGGCGTCTCGCTCACACTGATGTCGCGGATGCACTGCCAGGTATCTCCGTTCTTGCGGAACACGCTGAAGTAGGTGCCGTGGTCCACCACGGTGCCGGCCGGATCGGCATCCGTCCACGAGCCGATCTCGGTCACATGGTCGTTGCCTACAAAGAGCTCCAGCACTTTGAAAGTGGGCTTAATGCCGATGGTGTCCTTAGCCATTTGTTCGGCCAGGCGCTGGCGCAGGGCGGGCTTGCCTTGGGCGGGCGCCTTCTCGCGGGCGTAACTCACCACGTCATCCGCGTAGTAGGCCATTACGGCATCGGGGTCCTTGGCGATGGCGGCGGTGGCATAGGCATCTTCCATGGCTTGGACCTTGGCGGTGAGCGCGGCCATGTCGATGGCGGGTGCCGCCTCAGGCGGTGGTGCGCCGCAGGAGGTGAAGAACAGGGCGAGGCCGCTGAGGGTGATCGCAGGGATCAGGGTACGCATGCGCATGGTATGAGGGTTGGTTGGTGACGTGGTGTTCCGAGATCCGCTGATCCGCCGTTCATAGCGGGAATGCGGGCCGTGGCCTTTGTTCCTCTCAAAGATGATCATTCTCCGCTGCCGTGTCCCGGGAACCGAGCGGACACCGGAGCGAGCACCGCTTGTTCAACACCACGGAACGAACGCTGCCCGATACTTGGAATGCGTTCGTCGAAAGACGCTGTTCGCCTTGGAACCGCTCACGCTCCCGCCCGTATCCGCTGTGTGATCAACGGAACGAACACCCCCCCCCACATCATGGAAAAGCGGATCATCCCCGAATTGAAGGTCGGCCTCGCCCTTGCGCTCTTTTTGCTTTTCGGCTTCGCCCAGGCGGCCACACCACCTTCCAGCCCGCCCACCGCAGCGGCCAGCGAGGAGGCGGTGGTGATCACCGGCTGGCTCCAGGTGGAAGGCCTTACCATGAAGGATGTGATCGTGGAGGTGGAGGTGAACGGCACCACGCGGATAGCTCCTGTTTCAGAGACAGGCCGCTTCACGGTCGAGTTGCCAGCGAACGCCGAGGTGCTCCTGCGTTTCGAAAAGCCCGGGCATCTCTCCAAAGAGATCACCGTGGACACGCGCTATGCGGGTGACGGCAAGGCCGGCCAGAAGAAGCGCCATGTGAAGTTCGGCGTGATCATGGAGCTGGAGCGGTGGATGGGCGGCCTCACCTATGCGGGCCCCGTGGGCGGCATTGGTTTCGATCAAGGGGGCGGATGTCTCGCTGTGGAGCACGACCGTACGATGGTGCCTGCCGAAAGGCGTTCACCGATGGTGTTCTAATACCGAAAGCTATCCGTGAAGGGGCTGTGCCGAACGCACGGCCCCTTGGCGTTCGCGACCCGAGGCACCGTTCCGGCCGGTGCTCCCGAACGGGGCGCCGTACCTTGGTACTTCCGATCCGCATTCCCATCCGCATGATGAAGTCCCTCATACTGTTCGCAGCACTGGTGTTATGTGGACTGGATACCACGGCGCAGACCACCCCGGTCGGCCCCTCCAGCGAGGTATTGCAGAGCTGCCTGCTCGGCACGCCTATCGAGACCTGGACCGCGCTGAAACTCACGCGTGACCAACTACGGCGGGTGCAGAACATCCAGGAGGCTTGCAAGGAGGAGTGCAGCGCGGCGGGAGCGAAGAAGCAGGCCAACCCCATCTCCAACGCGGATGGTACCACAGTGATGTCCGAATTGGACAACATCTTGGATGATGACCAGTACCGCGCGTGGGTGGCTTATTGTGCGGGAGGCCCGGGCGGTCAGGCGCCGAAGTAACCGTCGCTTCGCAGTGCCCTTGGATCGGAGCATTGGTCGTGGTCCTCTCCCCAACCAATGTTAATTCACACCATGCGATCGAACCACGGGTGGCGATACGCGTCCCACCTCCACACGAACCCACGCAACGAAGACCATGAAGCAACGAATGATGATCGCGGCGTTCACCCTGGTGATCGCTACAGGAGCCCAGGCACAAGACAAGCCGGCGCGCACACCGCAAGAACGGGCAAAGGTGCAGACCGAGCGCATGACGCGCGATCTGGCACTGAGCACCGATCAGGCCGCCAAGGTCGAAGCCATCAATTTGAAGTACGCCGAACAGGCTGAAGTGCTGCGCAAGGAGCGGGAAGCCCAGCGCGCCGCCATGGAGAAGGAGGGCCGGGGCAAGGACATGCGCACCGCGCGCGAAGCCGACATGAAGGCGGTTCTCACGCCCGAACAGCACGCGAAGTGGCTGGCTCAGCGCGAAGCGATGAAAGAGCAGCACATGCAGCAGCGCAAAGAGTCGCGCGACGACCAGAAGGAGTAAGGGTGCGGCGGCCGAAGGTCAAAGCTTGTCGCCAGGCCAATGGTTCACGTCCCTTGGTTCCCGCAGCACCTGTGCCTTATCGCACCACCAGCCGACGCGTGAAGTTCTGCCCGCCGGCCGAAATGTTCGCCACGTAGAAACCGGGCGGCAGCTTGGGGCTGAGGGGAATGGTTCCCTTCGCCGTTCCATCATCGGTCGCCGTTCCCCAGGTCATCCGCTTTCGGCCGAGCGCATCGTAGAGCTCGAACCCGATGTGGTCCACCTCTTGGGTGAGGTTGGTGATGCTGATGGAAAGCAGGCTGCCGTCGTTCGGATTCGGCCAAAGGGTCACCTCGGGTATCGTCGGTGGGGGCGGAGAGCTTTCGTTCACCTCGGGCAGGGTGCCGGTCGGGGCCCGTTGCACGCATGGTGCGTTGCCGCTGGAAATGGTCACCAGGCAATGATCGCCATAGGGGCACCACGAGTACCCGTTGTCCTGGCTCACGCGCACGCGCACGCTGTAGGTGAACGTGCCGCATAGGAGCTCCTCCCCAGGCAACGGGTTCGCGCTCAAGGTCAAGATCCGTGTATTGGTCGTGATCCGGCGGATACAGCTCTTTATGCCATCGTCGTAGCTGAACCGGAACTGGTACAATGTGGCGCTCGCGTTGGTCGCATAGAGCCTGTCGGTGCCGTTCATGGTCCGGGAAACATTGCAACTGTTCTCGATCCCGGTGCTTATCAGCTTGGGCACGGGACATGGATTAGTAGCGCTCAAAAGGCGGAAGCGGCAGGCCGGACCGAAGTCGCTGAAGGTTCCGTTCACGAGGCTCCGCACGCGCACGTTCAGTAGGATGTCCGGAGGCAGGGGCAGGGTGGACCAGTTCAACACCAATTTGGTGGCGCGGAGCGCGTCGGCAGGACCGTTCCCGTTGGAGGTCGCGTGGGTTCTTAGTACGCGTCGGCAGTAGCTCCCGTCCGGGTCGAAGAAGATGAACTGGTAGCCATCATCGGCGGGGGTAAGACTGCCCCACTCGGCGCTTACCAAGGGGTTCTCACGCGCTATGATCACATCGTTCACCGCCCAGTTCTCTTTGTCGCAATGGGATACGATCACCCGGTCCTTCCCTAGTGGCAGGCAAAAACCGGGGCTGGGGCATGCGCAGCTAGTGCTCTGGAACACGCCATCATCTTCATTGTCTACGATGCGCCATCCGTCCGCATCGCGCAGCAGGTAGCCTCCGGTCAACAAAGCGCTCATGCCGTCACCACCGGCGTCGAACATGCACAGGTCGTAGCATCCGGGAGGGAGGCAAACGCTCTCGGTAACGGTCGTTCCCGCACCCACCAGATAGGGTCCGCCTGTCGCTTGCGGTGTTCCGTTCTGGTCCTTGATCTCCCAGGTATTCTCACCCCCGAATGCGTCAGCTCTGGTGACAAGTTCGAGGCATTCCGTTGCAGGCGGTTTTCCAGCACAAACACAATCGGTGCCGTACACGTCGTTCACGGTGTTCGCGTCACCATCATCACAAATGCCGCCGATCAAGCATGCCGCATATTTCGCCCAGAAGCCGTTCTGGAAGCCGGCGGTGGGAAGTGAAGTAACACCCGGACCGAGGTCGAAGTCCACGGTCCCCGTGAAATAACCAGCGACGTAGATGATACCATCCGCATCGACCGCGATCGACTTGCCATACTCCTCAGCACCGGATCCCAAAGCGTACGCCCCGGGATCCCCGAACGCGGAGCGCAAGGCGCCCGTGGCATCAAACAGGGCGAAGTAGAGATCCTGGAACGTGCTGCCGATGGCGCTTCGCGAGAAGGTGCCTGCTCCGGGGTCGAAGTCCGTGGTCCCTTTGAAACCCCCGATCAGGTACGCATTGCCATCGGCGTCCAGGGTGAGGTCCTCGCCTTGGTTGTTGTTGGTGCCACCGAGGCCATCGGCCCAAAGGAAATTGCCCGCACTCCCGTACTTGGCGAGAAAAACATCTCTATTACCAGCATGGCTTGTGAGGTTGAACACGGCCGCACCGGGATCCATATCCGCAGTGCCTTCGAAGTGGCCCGAGAGGTGTACTTGTCCGGCGGCATCGATCGCCAGACCGTTGCCGACGTCATTCTCCGTTCCCCCTGCGCGCTTGGCGTAAAGGATCGTCCCAGCGGGGTTGTATTTCGCGAAGAACACATCATATTGCCCTGCGCTCACCAGGTTCGGGAGGCCGGAACCAGGCACCACGTTATAGTGGAAGCTGCCCGTGATGTAGGCGTTCATGGCCGCATCCACGGAAACAGCTGTACCGTAATCCGCGTTCACACCCCCAAGGCGCGCGCGATACACATAGTTGCCGTTGCGATCATACTTGACGAGAAAGGCATCGTCAAGACCAGCGCTGGACATGGGTTTGGCCACGCCGCCTGGGTTGAAGTTGACGGTGGATCTGAAATAGCCTGTGAGGTAGACATCGTTGGCAGCGTCGATCGCGATGCTCTCGCCATTGTCCGCTTGGGACCCACCGATGCCCTTGCTCCAGCGCAGGTCGCCATTGGGATCATACTTCGCCAGGAAGATGTCCCATTCGCCCCCGCTTACATGGTTCAACGTTCCCGTGCCAGGGTCGAAGTCGACCGTGCCCTCGAAACCGCCGGTGATGTAAACGTTCGAATTGGCATCGACGGCGATGCTGTAGCCGAAGTCCGATCCGGGGCCACCCATGGCATGGGCATATACTAAGGCGCCTGCGGAGGAGTACTTCGCGAAGAAGATATCGGGGAAGACGTTCGTGCTGGTCAATGTGGTCACACCGGCATCCGGGTCCATATCCACCGTACCGGTGAAATGCCCCGTGAGATAGACATAGCCGTGGGCGTCCACTTCGATCTCCATCGGAGTGCATGAGCCTGTGGTGTTCGTAAAACTCCCTTTTGCCCACTGTAGCACCGGTTGCGCGGTCAGCCATTGGCCCGGGAACAGCAGCAGAGAAAGCCAAAACGCCCACCGGCCGGCAGGGGGAGTGTTGCACGGACGGGTCGCGGAACGCTCAGAGGAGAATAACGTGTGCATGGGAACGGAGAATGTAGATGGTATGTCGACGCTCGCGTCATGCTCAAGAGCGAACTGGACGGAAAAGACCTAAGTATCGCTACAATGTAGTTGGAAAGACAATGCACCGGTCATGGGCCGGTTCCCGATGCGCTATTTCTTGCTCGCTGCCTCCACCATCGCCGCCGTCATTTTCGGCGCGTTCCCGATGAAGATCGTCTTATCCAGCAACATCACCGGTCGCTTCAGGAAGGTTTACTCCTCAAAGGAGAATTTGCGACCGTCCTTCTCCGTAAGCGTCGAATTTCCAAGGCCTTTACGGCGGTGAACTAGCCCGGCGTGTTCAATGGGGATCCCGTAACGGAACCCTACTCATGTACGAAGCGGCCAACACGTTCTACGATACCCGATGTCCGTGCCTCGATCGTGTATCCGCCACCGGCCAATCCGGTGATATCGAGGATCGTCGATGCCCCTGTCGTTCTCGCCCTGAACACTGGGCGTCCAGCGCTGTCGCGTATGACCAATTGGGAATCGTCCTGCCGCGATGAACACACGATGACCTGATCTCTTGCGAAGCTCGGATGACAAGACCAAACGGCGATGGCCGCTTCGGTAATGCCCGCGCAGACATCGATCACGATCACGATCGGGTCGGTGGTTATCGTATCGCCGCTCGTGGTGAGCACACAGGTGTATACGCCGCCGTCCGTGATCGTTGCCGCAGTGCTGTAGCTCGCACCCGTTGCCCCGGGAATAGGCAAGCCATCAAGGTGCCATTGGTAGCCGATAGCCGCACCGCTCGTGGCATCAACGCTCACCAGCAATTCGTGGTTCACGCAAACGGTTTCGTTCGGGCTGACGGCAAGGATGGTGATGAGATCGGGCTGGGTCGCGCCGAACTCGAACGCTCCGGCATCGACTATACCATCGCGCAGGAATCCACGGGCATCAACAGAGAGCGTATCGATGCCACCTTGGTCGATGCTCGTGCTGTTGCTGGCCAGTGACCACGTGCGCAGGAATCCACCATGGTCATCGAAGCTCCCGACCTGCGGGTTCGTGCTGTTGAGGTCGTTAGGCTGTATGAACCATGTGGTGAAGGATGCATCCCGACAGATATTCCCGCCACCGCTGATCGCAGAGGGGCTGCTTCCGCCAAAGGCCTCCGCCGCCTGGAACACCACCGACGAGAGGATCGTATTTTTGAAATAGGCCGTGCTGTTGTCCAGGTGTACTTCACGGCCGTTAGTTCCCGCACCGCTCAGCGTGTCCTCCATGAAGGTGCAGTTGATGAAGCTCAACGTGGTGTTCGATTGGGCCAATACCCCGGCGCCCTGATCGGCGCCGTTGCGGTAGAAGGTGGTGTTGATGAAGTAGTTCTCGTTCGTGGGCTGCTCATACACGTAGGCGCCGCCGCCGTTCTCCATGATGAGGGCGCGATCCACGCGGAGCGTGTCCGTCTGGCGGACACGCAAGCCCCGGTTGGAGTTGCCGCTGATCTCCACGTCGCTCAGGTATACGGCATCAGCGGGCCAAACATGGACCGCTCCCGCATCGGTATCACCTGTCCCGTTCAGTACGCGCGTGCGTTCGAGCACCAGTTTGTGCAGGGGGAAGATGTTGTTCGCTTCATCAAAGTAGATCCCGGATCCGCGGCTACCGGTGTTGCTGTCAAGCACGGTGTTGCGCAGCGTGAGTGCTCCGTCCCAAACGCATATCCCGCCGCCCATGCACTCGAGCCAGGCCGGTTGCGCGCCCGGTATGTAATTGTTGTTCACCGTGCAACTGTCCATTTCAAGGAAGGCGCGCTGCACATAAACGCCGCCGCCGAAATGGTAGGGGTCCTCGTTGGCCGAGATGGAAATGGAGTTATTGGAGACCGAAGTGCCGATGAGCTGCACGCTGCTCTGGTCGTTGATGCAGATCCCGCCACCGTAGCCATGCGCATCCACGCCACCGTTGCCCTGCCAAAAGCTCTCGGAGACCACCTCGTTGCTGTCCACCACGCAATGCTCCACGCTGCCTGTACCCGCTAGGTACATGCCGCCGCCCTGTGCGAAGCTGGCGCCGGAGCTCGCGCGGCCGCGTGCGGTGTTGCCCACGATACGGCTGTTCATTATCCTGAAGTCCGGGCATTGCACGGCCAGCCCGCCACCATAGCCACTGCCCTGGTCAGCAGGTAGTTCCAGGATGTAATTGTCCTCGAAGTAGCAGGAGTCGATCCGCAAGCGTGCCGCCGTGGCCCGCAGTCCACCACCGAAGCGCTGGTTGCCGCCGATGCCCGTGAAACTATTGTCCCGCAGTCGCACATGCCGCATCACCAACGTATCGCCGATGAAACCCATGCCTGCGCCGGTGTTCGGGCCACCAGAGCCTTCCCGGCCATTGCTGATCGTGATGCCGCTGAGCCATGTGCTGCCGCCGGTGATGCGCAGCGGCACTTCCAGGTCGTTCCCGCTCAGGGTGAGCAGGTCCATGCCCGGCCCCTCGATCACTAGGTCTTTGTTGTAGGTAATGGACGTATTGAGCACCGTGATGGTGCCGATGACCTGGAAGCGGATCGTGTCCAGTGGGAACGCGATGGCCACCGCGTTCCGAAAGGATCCCGAACCGCTATCGAAGAGGTTCGTGACCTGGATGACGGATTGTGCGGATATGGAACAGGCCCAGCTGAAGAGCGTGCAAAGGAGGAATGGTCGGCGCATTCGTGTGATGTTATCCGGCACCAATTAACCACTCAGGCCTTGAACAAGCGCCCCCGTCGATCAGAAGCATTGGTCTATTGAGCAGACGATGTCCTGTTGATGACGCTCGAACCGGAGCGACCACTCAATAGCCGCAGACACATGCTCAATGGCGCCACGCAACCTTGCGCGTCCGAGTAGGTTTGCCACGTGCTGCGAAATTTACGATCCCATCGAGCTCATAACCTGCTCTTGGTATTTTCCGTGGCGTGCGTGCTGGGCTCGTGCAGCCCAGAACATTTGCCCGATGAGGTGAATGCGGCAGGTTTCGGCGCGGACAGCGTTTCCTTCAAGAGCGCACTGGATTCCGCCAAGAACGCGGTGATGCAAGGCGATCTCGCGCTTGCAGACGCCTTGGTCCACAAGGTCCTGGAGTTGGCTACCACACCCGCGTTGCAAAGGCAGCGCATGCTGGCGTATGCCACCGGCGGCTTGAGCTTTCAGCACCGCCAGGAATTGGATAGCGCCGAGGTGTACTACCACAAGGCCTTGGACATCGCCACGCGCAACCACGCGACCAAGGACATGGCCGCCGCCTTGACCAATTTGGGAACAGTGCTGGAGCAGCGCGGCGATTACAGCGGATCGCTCGCATTCCAGATGAAGGCGTTGGCTTTGAAAGAGGAAGCGCAGGACAGCGCGAACCTGGCGCGCAGCATGAACAACATCGGCTTGCTGTATCTGCGCAAGAACGACACCACCGAAGCAAAGACGATGTTCCAACGGGCCTTGGCCATCAATGAGATGCTCGGCGACAGTGCCTCGTGGAGCAAGAGCCTCGCGAACTATGCCGTAGTGGAGATGGACCTCGCGCAGTACGATACCGCACTCGTGCTCTTGCGCAAAGCGATCGCCGTAAGACCCCGCCTGTCCTATGGACGCAGCGGCGCGTACCTGATCGGCAACATGGGCCTGGCTTACGAGGGCCTGGGCAAGAGCGATAGCGCACTTTGGTGCTACGAGAAAGGACTACAGCAAGCGATCGCCGACAAGGATCCGCGCACCGAGGCGGGCATACGCACCTACCTCGCCGATCTTTTAATCCGCCAAGGCGAACTGGTTGAAGCAGCGGAGCACCTGGGATCGGGCCTGGCGATCGCGCGGGCCATCACCGATCCGGAGGATGAGAAGGAGGCGCTCCTATCGCTCGCGCAGTTGCACGCCACGCGGAAGGACTTCGCCAAGGCCTATGCCTTCCAGTTGGCCTACCATGCGCTGGCTGATTCGCTGATGAACGCGGACAAGGACCGCGTGATGAGCGAGCTGCGCATGGAGTACGAAGTGGACCGCAAGGACCGGGAGAACGCGCAGCTTCGTTCGGACCAAGCCCTTGCACAACTCGAGGCACGTGAACTGCGCTGGCTCATTGCGGCTGCCTTGTTGCTGGCCATCCTAATAGGCGCGCTTGCGTGGTTGATGCTGCAGAGAGCACGGGATCGCGCACGGAACCGTGAATCGGAATTGGAGCAGCAGGCCTTGCGCTTGCAGATGGATCCGCACTTCCTCTTCAATGCGCTCAATACCATACCCGGTCTGTATGCCAGCCAGGATCCGCTCACGGCAACGGCTTACGTGGGCCACTTGTCCAACTTGCTCCGCCTGATCCTGGAGACCTCGCGCAGATTGCACGTCCCTTTGCAACAGGAGATCGAGCTGATCGAACACTACCTCAAGGTGAGCACCGCCCGGCATCCGGATGCCTTCAGCTACGCGATCAACGTGGACCCTTCCTTGGACCGTGAGGCCTTGTCCATTCCGCCGATGCTGCTGCAACCGCTCGTGGAGAACGCGATCCTGCACGGGTTGATCCCGCGCGGGACCGGAGGTGTTCTGGAAGTGGATATTTCGAGGAACGAGGGCCTGCTCGTGTGCCGCGTGCGGGACAATGGTGTCGGTCGCTCGGCCGACGGTCGGTCGCCGAACGACACGCTCGGCCCTTCGCGCGGACTGGCGATAACGGCGGAACGGATACGGTTGCACAACAAGGGCCACGGAGCGGTCGACGGCCTGCGTATTTTGGACTTGCGCGATGCGAGCGGCCGCCCATGTGGCACGGAGGTGGAGGTGCGCACGATGGTCAATACAGCATGGTCATGATCCCCCGCGTTCTCATCATCGAAGACGAAGCCCCGGCGCGCGCCTCGTTGAAGCAAGCCTTGAACGCTTGCCAAGTGGAGCACACCGTGGTAGGAGAGGCGCGCGGCCGCGATGAAGCCATTGCCATGATCGACCGTTTGCGGCCGGACATGTTGCTCCTGGACATCCGTCTCGGCGACGGCACCGGCTTCGAGGTGCTGGAGCGAACACAATGGAAGGATGTACAGGTCATCTTCATCACCGCATACGACCAGTACGCCATCCGCGCGTTCCGTTGCGCCGCCGTGGACTATCTCTTGAAGCCGGTCAATGTGGATCTCCTGGGCCAGTCGCTGCGTCGTGCGGTAGCCTCCAAGCCGCAGACGATACCCGTGGAAGTGCTCTTGAGAAACCTGGCCCGCCCGGAGGATGAACGCATCGCGGTGCACTGCGCCGAAGGGATTCACCTATTAACACCGCGCAGCATCGTGCGCTGTGAGGCCGATGGCAACTACACGCAGCTGTTCACCGCAGAAGGCGAGCGCTTGGTCACCGCACGGACCTTGAAGGACTTCGAGGAGTTGCTCGCACCGCATCGTTTCGAGCGGGTGCATATGAGCCATCTGGTCAACTTCTTCCACGTAAGGAAGTTTCTGTACAAGGATGGTGGCTTCCTCGTGCTCAGCGATGGTGTCGAAGTGCCTGTGTCCCAGCGGCGGCGCCAGCAAGTGGTCGATACGTTGGGCCGCGCCTGAATGCGACTGATCGCTTGCGTGCAACGAGTGCTCGACGGAGCGGTGCGCCTGCGGGATGTGCCCTTCAACCATGCGCATCACGAGCTACCTATGCTGGAAACCGAACCGCATGAAGCTTCGCTACACTTTGCCCTTCCTTCTTGCGCTGATGCCTTTCGTCTCCAGCGCACAGGCCGCTAATGACAATTGCTCCGGGGCCGTTGACCTCGATCTCTCTTCACCCGCCGATTGTCTGAACGAGAACCTTACGGTCAATTTCAGCAACAGCACCATCAGCACCAACCCGCCGTTCTGCGATGCGGCCGGCTCGCAGATCCGCGACTTCTGGTACCGCTTCTATTCCGGGAACAGCACCACGGTCACCATCTACCTGGCGAGCTCGCAAAGCAGCCACATCGGCTTTGGCGTGTACACCTCCTGTGGCACCGCCGCGTACGCTTGCCTCACCAATGTGGATGGCTACGTGGACATCCCTGTGAGCCAGAACACGCTCTACTACCTGCAGATATACACGCTCGTGAACTCCAACCCGTCGAACAGCGGCTTCTTTTGCCTGCATTGGAACAATGCCCCACCTGCTCCGCCCGCCAACGACGAGTGCGTGGGTGCCACCCTGCTCACGCCCGCTGTGTCCTGCGATCCCACTGCGGGCATCGGCCTGTGGGCCACAGGGAGCGGTGTTTCGACCAATTGCTTCCAAGGTGCTGATGACGATGACCTCTGGTACCGCTTCATCGCGCCGAATGAGGAGGTGACGATCACGGTGGATGGCGGCGGTGATGCGCAGACCGGATACGACCCTGCCGTGCAACTTGGCCTGTACACGGGGTGTGCTGGTACGATGACCAACATCTTCTGTGTGGACGACACCGGCCCCGGCGGCATTGAAGTGGTGAACGCGGGATTCCTCAATCCCGGGATCACCTTCTACATCCGCGTGTGGGATGTGGATGGCTCGCAGCCCGTGCCCGGTGATCTCACCATCTGTGTGCAGCGGTCCAGTGGTTTGGGCGTAGAGGATCACGAGCGAAATGGCTGGAACCTGATACCCAGCCCGAACGGCTACCTGATAAAGCCTCCCGATGGCGCGAGCGGAACAGCGCAGTTCCGCATCCTGGATGTGTTCGGTCGTGAACAAGTGCGCCGCACCATGGTCGCCTCGGGCGTGCAACCGTTGGCCATCGAGGTGCTTCCTGCCGCAACCTACCTCATGCTCATCGAGCACGGTGGTTCGCGGTTCATCCAGCGCATCGTACTCCCTTGAACAGATCATTAGACCTTCGACACATGGATCACATCTCCCGTAGCGTCCACGTAACGCTGGCTTTGCTCACCATCTCGATGGCCCTGGCCCAGGGCTTCCCCTCCACCTCGGTGGATTGGTGGCTGCCCGCTGGCGGCCAAGTCGATGGAGGCGTGAACCAAGGCTTCAACCTGTTGAGCGCGATCGGCTACGATACGAACTCCGATACGTGGAGCACGGTGGACATCAATGGCGATAGCAAGCCGGACCTGGTGTGTACGGGCACGCGCGCGGCGAACGGTTACGTCACGGAGTTCAGCCCGGGGAACAACAGTTACTGGAAGGTGTACCTGAACACCGGCAACGGTTTCAGCGGCACGTCGGTGAATTGGTCGCTGCCCGCCGGTGGCCAAATTGATGGCGGGGTGAACCAAGGCTTCAACCTGTTGAGCGCGATCGGCTACGATACGAACTCCGATACGTGGAGCACGGTGGACATCAATGGCGATAGCAAGCCGGACCTGGTGTGTACGGGCACGCGCGCGGCGAACGGTTACGTCACGGAGTTCAGCCCGGGGAACAACAGTTACTGGAAGGTGTACCTGAACACCGGCAACGGTTTCAGCGGCACGTCGGTGAATTGGTCGCTGCCCGC
>JAGNSU010000197.1 GCA_017987895.1 Flavobacteriales bacterium
AGACGTGCCGACGGATCGCGAAGGCGATGGACATTGAGGACCATGTCGACTTCGCCGGTGTTCTGGCGCATGATGCCGTACAGCAAAGACTGCGATCCGCCCGAGGTTTTGCGCAGCATTCCATCGCTACGGCGAAGAACGATCGTGAGGGGACCCCGGTGGCCGTGTTGGAAGCCATGGCCAGTGCGCTGCCGGTCATAGCGACCCGCCATGCCGGGATCGCCGATGCCATCGAGGATGGTCGGAGCGGTCTGCTATCCGAAGAGGGTGATGTGCGAGCGATGGCCGGGAACCTGGTGCGGATCCTGAAAGACCCCGCGCTGGCGGCTACCATAGGCGTGCAAGCTCGCGCGCGGATCGAAGAAGCGTATACCCAGCGCCAGCAGTTCGCCGCGATCCAGCGGTTGTTGGAGCAGGCCGTGCGTGGCTGAGCGGCCTCTTTCAGCGACCTACTTTCGCGGCGCCATGCCCCTTCGCGTCGCGTACATCACGCACTATCCCGAACTGTACGGGGCCAATAGGAGCATGCTCGATCTGCTGCTCGAACTACGTCAGCGGGGCGAAGTGGACCCCATCGTGGTGTTGCCTCGACCCGGAGTCCTTACCGGGGTGCTGGACAATGCCGGAGTGCCCTGGTCCATCGAGCCTTTCGAACCGTGGATGAGCGAACGCTACTATAGCGGACACATCCACCATCGCATTGGTCAATACTTGCGACAGGAGCGCGCGGCGCGCGATCGGGCCAGGGAGAACCGGGATGTGCTTCCGAGGATCGCGGAACACCTGCGCGATGCGGGCACCCAACTCGTTCATGCCAACTCGTCGGTGGTGGGTATCGCGCCCCAACTTGCCATGGCGTTGGACGTTCCGTTGGTCTGGCATATCCGTGAACTTCCCGAACGACAATACCTCTTGCACTTGGATGCTGGACGACGGCGCTATGGTGCTGCCTTGCGCGAAGCCGATCGGCTCATCGCGATCAGCGATGCCGTGCGTCAGGACATTGTTCGCTACACCGGTACGGCCGGCAACATCACCTTGATCCCGAACGGTGTATTGCATCAAGCGCGCTACGCCGCAGTGCGTGCGCAGTGCGCTGAACGATGGACGCGGACCGCGCCTTTCACCTTCGTGCTGGTGGGGTTGATCCATCCATCAAAAGGCCAGGTGGAGGCGGTGGAAGCACTGGAACTGGTCCGCACCCAGCGCCCGGAAGCTCGCCTTCTGATCGCGGGCGAGGGGCGGGATGAAGCGCTCCGCAGCACCATTGCGCGCACGGGTCAGCAGGAGGCGGTTGAACTCGCGGGCTTTGTACAGGATCCCTACACGGTGTTCGCGCGCGGCCATGTGCTGCTCATGTGTTCCCGGAACGAAGCGATGGGCCGCGTCACCGTGGAAGCCATGGCCACGGGTATGCCCGTGATCGGGCATGCCAGCGGCGGCACAATGGAACTGGTCCAAGAGGAGGTGAACGGACTGCTCTATCCCGGCGGAGCGGGGCCCTTGGCCGAACGCATGCTCCGTATGATCGACGATCCCGCGAAGGCGAAGGCCATGGGCGACCGTGCCTCGGCGCTGGCGGAGGAACGGTTCTCGATCGAACGTTATGCGTCGAGCGTGTTGGAGGTTTACCACGCGGTACATTCGTCGAAGGTCCCTTGATCATGTCCACGCCGCGCATCACGATCATCACGCCCAGCTACGAGCAGGCCGACTACCTCGCGGAATGTTTGGAAAGCGTGGCAACGCAGCAGGGTGCGGAAGTGGAACACATCGTTGTGGATGGCGGAAGCACGGATGGTTCGCGTGCCATCATCGAGCGGCATGCATCGGCACTGCATTGGTGGTGCAGTGCGCCGGACAAGGGGCAGAGCGATGCGATCAACAAGGGCTTGGAGCATGCCACCGGGCAGGTGTTCACCTGGATCAACAGTGATGACGCTTTGCTGCCAGGTGCCTTGGGTCGCGTGTCCGAAGCATTCGCCTCCGATCCGCATCTTCTGGTCTACGGGGGCCGGTTGCTGCATCGCGATGCGCAAGGGGATCGGATCTTCGAGCGGCTCAACGATGTGAGCGACGTGGCGCAGCTATATCGCGATCCGGTGATCAATCAGCCGGCGACCTTCTATCGGCTGGATGTGGTGAAGGAGGTCGGCGGTGTGGATCCCGCACTGCGCTATGTGATGGACGTGGAGCTATGGTGGCAGGTGCTCTTCCGCTACGGGATCGACCATTTGCGCTTCGAACCGGTGGAACTGGCGATGTTCCGTATGCATGATCAGAGCAAGACCGTCACCGCGCACCACGGCTTTCTGGACGAACTGGCGAACCTGATCCACGCGATGTGTTTACGGAGCGGTGCCCCGGAACTGGCGCATGTGTTGGGATTGGGCCATCCCATCCGGAACGACCTGCGCGGCGTGCCCGTCGAAGCGCATCACCAGGAGATCGTCCGTGGTATCGCGCTGTACTTCCTGCTGAAATGGCACGGCGCCATTCATCGCAAGGAGCAGTACCGCATGATGAAGGCGCTCCGGCGTGCGGTCAGGGCAAAGGACCTGGTGATGTTGGACGACCGGATGACCGAGCGTTGGAAGCAGATCGGCACGCAGCTCCGTGCCCCAGGCTGGTGGACCTTCCGCTTGCGGCGCAAATTGGGGCGGTTGCGCAGATGACGCCGGAGGGAGGTTCTTCGAGGTCCCCGATGGTCAGCGTGCTGATCCCGGTATACAACAAGGCGCCCTTCTTGCGGGAGTGCCTGGACAGTGTGTACGGTCAGACCTTCCAGGACTTCGAGATCGTGGCGGTGGACGATGCCAGCACGGACAATAGCCTTGCGCTCTTGAAGGCCGAACCCGATCCGCGTCTGCGCATCATCGCACTCCCGCGGAACCTGGGGCCCGCGGGTGCGGCGAACGCGGGCATTGATGCGTGTCAGGGAGAGTACATCGTACGTCTCGACGCGGACGATCTCGCGGTCCCGGAGCGCCTCGCACATCAAATGGCGTATATGGACGCGCACCCCGAAGTGGGCGCCAGCGGAGGATGGTTGCAGTTGTTCGGTGCGCGCGATCGCACTTGGAAGTTCCCGCTCACCGACGACGACTGCAAAGCGCAACTGCTCTTCAGTGTACCCGTGTCGCAAGGAGCTTCCATCATGCGGCGATCAGTTCTCGAAGTGCACGGCTTACGCTACGATCCGGGATGGCCGAGGGTCGGGGAGGACTGGCTGTTCTGGACGCGCATGGCGAAAGTGTCGCGCTTCGGCAATCTCGATGAAGCTGTTACCCTTTATCGGCGGGGTGGGCAGAACATCAGCCACGGACGCGACAAGCTGGAGGACCACGCCGTATTGCTGCGCGATATTCTACCGTGGTTCGGAATTCCGCACACGGCGGCCGATATCGACCTTCACCTGATGGCGTTGCGTTTGTTCCGACATCCACCCACCGGGGAACGTGTGTCGGCCCTCCGGAATTGGCTGGACAGTTTGATCGCGTTCAATAGCGCGCACGGAGTATTTCCGCAGGACGCCTTCGAGAAACGTGTGGAGCAGGCCTGGTCCGGTCTCTTTCATCCGCTCGCCGATCGAAGTCCCGCCGCCGCGCTGAAGCACATGCGCATCTCTGGGACCACTGGGCCGAAACTGCGCTATTTGCTCGGCGCAGCGCTCTCGCGCGTAACCGGAGGAAGCAGGTCATGAAGGATCTCTGGCTCTTCACCACCCGGTTCCCTTATGGGCACAACGAGCCGTTCCTGGAGAACGAACTGCCTTTCCTGAGCCAGCGTTTCCGGCGGATCCGTATCGTCCCGCTCATCCGCGACGAAGGCATCCGGCCTGTGCCCTCGAATGTGGAGGTGGTGCCGCCGCCGGAGGAACCTTATCTATCGGCGAGCCCGTTCTTGGTGTTGCGCTACGCAGGGATCTGGTCCCAGTTGCGAGCGACCGTGCGTGCTTCCGCACCGTCTGAAGAAGTACTGCGTCGCCGCTGGCCCGATGCCCGCGCCGCCATGCGCCAAGCGCTCCAGCGCATGCACCGGATGCGTACCGATCTTTTCAAGGATTACGATCCAGAGCGGGTCGTGTTGTACAGTTATTGGATGGCCGATCAGGCGACGGCGCTTTCGCTGATGTGTCTGGTGGATCCGCGTGTGCGGTTCTTCGCGCGGATGCATGGCTACGATCTTTTCGCGGAACGCTGGCCCGATGCCTGGTCCTTCTTCCAGGAGTTCCAGATGGCCCATGTGGAACGCTTGTTCATTGTTTCACAAGCGGGCAAGGACTACCTCACCCGACGCTTTCCGCTCCACGGCGACTTCTGTGAGCTCGCACGCCTCGGGACTTTCGATCACGGCCCGGGGCCGTGGCGCCCTTCAGATACCCTGCGGATCGTTTCCTGTTCCCACATCGTGTCGATCAAGCGCGTGACCCTACTGGCCGAAGCCTTGCGCCATGTGCGACGACCGGTGCGTTGGACGCATTTCGGAGAAGGGCCGGAGCGGGTAGCTGTAGAACGCGTGGTGGGTGAACTGCCTGCGCACGTGTCCGTCTCCCTGCCGGGCAACATCGCCAACCAGGAACTCCTCAACTGGTACAAGACCGAGCCCGTGGACCTTTTCGTGCATCTCAGCAGCACGGAAGGTGGCGTTCCGGTGTCGATGCAGGAAGCCACGAGTTTCGGTATCCCGCTTTTGGCGGCCGATGCTGGTGGGGTGCGTGAGATCGTGGGCCCGGCCACCGGTACGTTGTTGCCGCATGATCCCGAGCCTTTGGCGATCGCCGCTCTGCTCGACGCCTTTCAAGAAGGACCCCATCACACTGCGGAGTTCCGGGCCGGGGTGCGCGCGGCCTGGTCCGCGGGATTCAAAGCGGAGGTCAATTTTGGGCATTTTTGCGACCGCCTTCTGCATGCGGCCGAGGGCCGGGCTTGACCACCGGCGAACATGC
>JAGNSU010000198.1:0-2888 GCA_017987895.1 Flavobacteriales bacterium
TGGCATAGATCCTGTCCACCACGGTGGTGTTCACCCATTCGAACGCGCCGGTGGCTATGGGTGCGGGGGGGCCGGAGATATCCCACTCGGTGAATATCTCCAACGAGCCGCCGGAGTAGCTGAAGGGGGTGGTGAGCGTGAAGTCGATATAGTCCGGGCTGGCGGTGGCCGGAATGGACTGCGCGGTTTCGCTATACACCTGGATCGCACCGATGGTCAGGCCGGCCCACGTCGTCGTGGGATCGGCATAGGTGGCCACGAAGGAATTCTTCATGTAAATGTTGAAGAGAGCCGGTCCGGCGGTGGAGTTGGGCGTGTCCTTCATCCACCCTACCGCTTGGATCTCGGTACCCGCCGTGATGCCGGCAGCGGCCAGTTCCGCTTGCGTGTACAGGTACGCGAAGCGGCTGTAGCGGTAGAACAGTGTGGAGGACATGTAGATGGGCCCCACGGCATACAGCGGCGTGTTCGGCGTTCCTGTAGCGATCTGAACGAACTGAGCATCCGCTTGAAAAGCGGTTCCGGCTTGAAGCGCCAGCAGCGCTACGGTAGCAAGGCCTCGGCACGGTAAGGATAGTTTCATGGTTCGGCGATCTGGTTGAGGTGAGCGGTCCAGCCCGTATACCATGGCCATGGCCTACGGTTCAAGTAAAAGTATAGGATCCGTGGGCACGGCATCGCACAGTAGCATGCCGATGTGGCGGGACGTGCAGGCCCGCAAATGGCTTGGGAGTTAAGCGCGCACCCGGCATAGGCGGATCCGCGCTGTCCTCCCGTTCGTACACGTTCCAAGAACACAGGATCTCGGCAACTATAAGCCACGTTGCTGTTGATCGCGGCATGGCACGGCCAGAAAATGGATCGCTTTTGACGGACGCTGCCTAGGCGGGCCGCACCACCACGTTCCTCCCCAGCGTTTTGAAGCGCACGCCGTTCGCTTGCACGATGGTGATGGTCAAGTGGCCCGTCTTGCTGATGTTCAAGTCGCGTGCTATGCCGCTCTTGCCCTTGTAGGTGCCGGCCACCACCAGGCAGTGGTCGCCATCCTTCAGTGTTGGGGTCTCTTCGTTGTGCATGGATGGGTGCTCCGGTGCAAATTAACGTTGGTGTATGGGCTTACGATCGTGATCGCAGCGTCCCTTAGGAGACGCTGCGGGGGGAGAAGAAGCTGTACAATGGATGGGCACGGTTGGACGGCCTTCCCCGCCGCGCTACTTGAGGACCAGATCACCTATGGGCTCCGCCCACCTCCCGGAACCGCAGAGCGGTATCCGGGATCGATCCGTTCCCACCCCTATCCCGCCTCAAGCAAGGCCTCCTAAATTTGCGCCCCCTGATGCGACCCCTGCTCTACCTCGCGCTACTTGCCGCCCAGACGATGGTGGCGCAAACACCTGTGACCATTGAGCTCGACACCTTCGCCACAGGGCTCGATGGAATAGTGGACATCGCCCATGCGGGGGATGACCGCCTCTTCGCTGTGTTGCAAGTGGGCGAAATACGCGTAGTGAACGCCGATGGCACCGTGCTGCCAACACCGTTCCTTGATATTGTGGACCAGGTGAACAGCGGCGGCGAGCAAGGATTGCTCGGCCTGGCGTTCGACCCGGACTACGCGAACAACGGCTTCTTCTATGTGAACTACATTTTTGGTAATGGTGCGGGCAGTACACGCATCTCCCGTTTCCATGTGTCAGCCGATCCGAACGTGGCCGACACGGCCAGCGAGCAGGTGATCTGGAGCTGGCCACAACCGCAGCCCAATCACAACGGCGGCGATCTGGACTTCGGTCCCGATGGCCTGCTCTACATCCCCTTGGGCGACGGCGGCTACGCGGGCGACGGCATGAACAATGCCCAGGATCCCAGCGATCCACTGGGGAACATCGTACGCATCGACGTGAGCGATCCGGACACGACGTACACCGTGCCCCCGACGAACCCGTGGGCGAACGCCCAAAGCGATACGCTGCCCGAGATCTGGGCCAGCGGCCTGCGCAACCCGTTCCGCTTCGGGTTCGATGCGCTTACCGGCGACCTATGGCTCGGCGATGTGGGCGAGGGCACCTTTGAGGAAGTGGACTTTTGGCCGGCAGGTAACAATAGCGGGCCCAACTTCGGTTGGCGATGCTACGAGGGGAATTCCGAATTCAACACGACCGACTGCCTTCCGCAAACGGACTACGTGGCTCCCGTGGCGGTACACGCGCACAATGAGCAAGGCTGGTGCTCTGTGATGGGTGGTCGGGTATACCGCGGCAGCGCATCGCACCGGCTCTATGGCCGCTACATCTATACGGACTATTGCGGCGGGCAATTCTATTCGCTGCGACCGGACGACCTCGGTGGTTGGGCGCGCGAAGAAGTGCGACCGCTTCAGGAGTTCGGCTTCACATGCATCGCGGAGAACAATGTGCTTGAACTCTTCGCGGGCAATGCGAGCGACGGCGTCCTCTATCACATCGTGGACCCCTGCCCCATGCCCGCACCCGTGGCATCGCTGGATGCGGGTACGCTAAGCAGCACTGAGGCGAACGGCAACCAGTGGTACCTGGATGGTGCGCCCATCCCGGGTGCCACGGGACAGACCTATAGCCCCACGGCCTCCGGCTCCTACTATGTGGTGGTGGATATGGGCGGCGGCTGCGAGCTCGCTTCAGAAACCATTGTTCACATAGTGACCAGCGTGGGGGCGCCGGGCCTGCCGGGTGTAACAATGCATCCGGTGCCTGCCAGCGATCGCCTCGTGGTGCAGGGCCTCCCCACCGAGGTGGCCATGATCACCTTGCTCGATATGACCGGACGGGCGGTTTCGACAAAACCCACTCATGGCCACGCGCATGTGATGGCGGATCTGAGCGCGATCGCCACGGGCCGCTATGTGCTTG
>JAGNSU010000198.1:2988-4911 GCA_017987895.1 Flavobacteriales bacterium
TGTTGCACTCCCGGGTTCGCGTGCGGAAAAGGCGTGCTCACCTTCCCCACCCCTACCTTCCTCCCATGGATACCCAGACCGTGCGCGCCATGGCGTTGGACATGCCGGGCACTGCCGAGAAAGGGCGGTACGGGCGGCCGAGCTTCAGTGTGAAGAAGAAGACCTACCTGAACCTTTGGACCGAGGAGCAACGCGCGGTGCTGAAACTGACGCCTGCGCAACAAGCCACCTTTTGCGAAGAACATCCTGATGCGTTCTCACCGGCACAACGGCTTGGCCAACACGGCTGGACCAACGTGGAGCTGGCGCACAGCAACGAGCGGCTGTTCCGCTACGCCATGGACCTGGCGTGGCGCAATGTGGCGCCCAAGTGGTTGGTCCCCACACGGCAAGCGCCGCCGAAGGGGTAGAAGTCGCATCGTTAGAAATGTGCAGCGCCCGAGCGAGTTGGGTGCTAGAGCGCATCTTCGTCAAGGCGGGCCGCCATTCGTCGAAAGGAACGACGAGCTCTCCAGGACAGGAGAGGCCTGAGCAATGGTCGGAACCATCGCAAGCAGCCCGCGGGTTCCCACTCCATGTGCCCGGTGAGCACGGTGCCCTCCGTGGTACGTTCAAGATCGCTGGTCCATCGGTAGCGCCCACGCCCGACAACGCCATCGATCACCAAGCGCTTCGGGGGCTCGAAGGTGACCAATCGCCAAGTCACCGGACCGAACCCTCGGTGCCTGCCGGTGAACGTAGTGCCCGTACCGATCGGGCCCGGCGACGTTTTGGTGACATCGCTCACCAGGCTGTTGTATTCGGGCTCGTTGCGCAGGTCGGCGAAGTAGTTGAACACGATCTCCGGATCGCACCGGATGTGAACGCTCACGTCCGCACGTATGATCGCAGGTGACGCGCTCATGCTTCCTTGCTCGCTTGTGCCGCGCTTGCCGGGATCAATGGATGCCGCCTGAAGAAGTCGGCCTGGTCCGCGATCATCCCATCAGTGCCTGAACAATGCGGTCCCTTCTGCCACGATCTTGTATGCTGCCAAAGGCGCTCAGTCCTCTTCTTCGCCCTCTTCCGTTCCTCCTTCCTGGCCACCGCCCCCCTTACCTGCGCCGACGATGTTGGCGTTGAACCAAGCGATCAATTGTTCGTTCTGCGCGGCGGTCAACTGCGCATGCCCGTGCATGCGGGCATAGTTCGGCGGTGGCATCTCTCCTTCTGCCATGGACTTGCCGCTCTCGGCGGCCTCCTCGTTCCCTGCGTAGAGGTCCCAACGGGAGTAGTTCACCTTTTCGCGGCCTTCGTTGATATGATCCTGTATCCAGAAATTGATGGGCGTGATGTAGGCCCACATCGGGTACTCTGTCCGGTAGCTGTGGCAATCGTAGCACGCGCCGATCACCATCTGCTGGATGTCGGTCGGCGCCCCGGTCACCTTCAGCATGTCGTTGGCAGGATCCACGGCGGGAACGCTGCGATCAGGCTGGGCGAGCTGCGCCAGCAGGATGATACCGAGCGTGATGAGAAGGATGCGCTTGATCATGCCGGTGATATTTAGAGTAGCGAAGTAACCCGGCCTCCGCGGCCCATGACCTGACGGGGGTCATACGCGGACCGGGATCCGCGCGGCACCTTCACTATCCAAAGCCTTACGCTCATGCGCCTTCCTTTCCACTATTCCACCGTGCTGCTCCCCTTGCTCATGGCCTGTTCCACGCCCGATCAGCCCAGTTTGCCGCCTGGAGCATCCGCGGATGCGGCATCCATGGTGGACGCGGAAGCGTTGCGGCAGCAGGCGCTCACCTTTTTCCATCCGCTGCCCGAAGTGGTGGAGCACCCAGCAGGCCCGGATACACCGGAGAAGGTCGCCTTGGGCAACAAGCTCTTCCTGGATCCGCAACTATCCGAGGACGGCACCATCAGCTGCAACTC
>JAGNSU010000199.1 GCA_017987895.1 Flavobacteriales bacterium
GTCGATGGTGTCGAAGCCGACCTGGAGCAGCGTGTTCAAGTAGCGCACCTTCACTTCCGTGGGAATGAACGGCACGATGCCCTGCATGGCATCCCTTGGGCACTCGACCAGTTTCACTTGCGGTTTTTCCATGTCGCATAGGCTTCGTTGATCCTCGACACCAGCGCGGGGCCTTCATAGATCAGCCCGGTATAGACCTGCACCAGATCCGCACCCGCATGGATCTTCTCCATAGCTGCGTCGGCACTATCTATGCCGCCCACACCGATGATCACAAAAGGCTTCGGCAAGCGATCACGTAGGTAACGCACCACCTCGGTGCTCCGGCCGCGCACCGGTGAGCCGCTCACGCCGCCGGCACCCATCGCGGCCACATCTTCCTTCGGCGTGACCAATCCATCGCGGGAGATGGTCGTGTTCGTGGCGACGACGCCTTGGATCCCGCTCTCCTTGACCACGGAAACGATGTCGTCCAATTGCTCATTGGTGAGGTCCGGCGCGATCTTGAGGAGGATGGGCTTGGGTTGATGGTTGGCAGTTGTCAGTTGTCGGTCGATCGCGACCAGGCGCACGAGGATCACCAGCAAGGGGCCTTTGTCCTGCAAGGCTCGCAAACCGGGGGTGTTCGGCGAGCTGACGTTCACCACGAAATAGTCCACGACCGGGTGGAGCGCTTCGAAACACTTCACATAGTCCTCGATGGCTTGTTCATTGGGCGTCGCCTTGTTCTTGCCGATGTTCCCTCCGACGATGATCCCGGGCTTCCGGCGTTCTAGTCTTTCCACTGCGGCATGCACACCGCCGTTGTTGAAGCCCATCCGATTGATCAGCGCGCGGTCCGCAGGAAGCCGGAAAAGCCGTGGGCGTTCGTTCCCTGGCTGCGCAACGGGGGTCAGCGTACCGATCTCCACGAAGCCGAAGCCGATGGCGGCCATCGCCTCCACATGCTTCGCATCCTTGTCCATCCCTGCGGCCAGACCTACGGGTGAAGGGAACTGGAGCCCCATGACCTCCACCGCAGCGCCCTTGTTCACCGGTCTCGTACCAACCAGCCGAAGCATTCCGGGGATCCCCCGCACCGCCTCCAGCAAAGCGAACGTGACGGCATGAGCGCGCTCCGGGGAGAGCAGGAAGAGCAGTGGACGAAGAAGGCCGTACATCAACGGCGGCGAAGTTATCCGCCTTGCCGGTCCCGTTCAGAAGTAGCTGGCCACACCGAACTGGAAGCCCCCGGTGATCGCTGGCGGGTTCCCCAGCAGGTCGCGCTCGCGCTGATAGCGGTAGTTCAGGCGGATCACAGTCTCTGGCGTGGGGCGGAAGCTGATCGCGGGCACGATGCCGTATACCTCATCGCCGATACTCCCACCGGTCTCAGTGAACGTGCCTGCGTTGTGGTCCACATATTCCAGGCGCACCGCCACATTCAGCACCGCCCGATCGAACCCGAGGATCCGGCGTCGCACTACGGGTTGCACGATGTCCAGAAAGCCCCCTTGCTGGCGCGAACCATATTGTTGGGTGAAGGTTTGCGGCACATCCACCATGACCCAGGCCCATTCGCCCACGAAAGCGGTGCCCCATCCAGGGATCCGGCTGTTCGCATCTATGGCGAGCACGTCCACGCGCCGCCGCTTGTCCAGCGCGAGGCCATCGTCCTGGAACTTGTTGTAGACACCGCCCATCCAACTCACGCCTATTTCCCCCACACGCTGGTGCCGCAGCGCACCCTTGGCGGTGATCAATGGCACGCCGTTGCTGCTCTCATTGAAACGCTCCGCGTTCTCCTTAGCGGCTGGAAGGAAGGTGCGGCCCTCCGAATTGTTGATGATGGTCCCATCAAAGCCGTTGGTGGCGTAAGCCTCATATCCGAACGTCCAGGGGCCGGTAGAATGTTTGCCGAACGCCCCGAAGCCCACGGTGCTCCACGTCGCGGGCAACATGCGCACTGCGGAGAGCGGCCGGTCCGTGAACTCCCACTTGGGCCCATCGTGGTTCTGGTTGAAGGCGCCGATCGGGTTCATGATGATACCGCCGCGCAACACGAAGAGCGGATGCAACTCCAGATCCAAAGCCGCGAACTCGATACCGATCTCCTTGCCGCCCTCCTCCAGTTCGATCTCGCTCAGGAATTTGAGGCGCCGGTGGATCGAGGATGCGACGAAGAGCGTCATGCGTTGCAACGCGAAGGACATGCCGTCGCTGACGCCGTCCGTGCCCAGGTGCTCCGCCTTCGCCTCCACATAGCCGCCAAGGCTTACCGGGAGCTTGTCGAAGGTGAGGAAGGGACGGTTGTACACCGCGTCCATGTTCATCTTGTCGGAACGGGTGGTGTCGCGGTGCGTCTTTCGGATGAAAAGCGAGGAATCTACCTGAGCGACCGCACTGGCACACCACAACAGCGATACAAGGGCAAGGAGGATCTTCACGCCTTCAAGGAGATGAACACTTTTCCGTCGCGCTCGACCGCCGGCAACACGCGCAAGGGAGAACTAGCCGGACCTTCCAGTACCGCTCCTGTGCTGGCGAACGCACTTCCGTGCGCGGAACATTCCAACCGGTCGCCCGTCACGCGCAGTTCCACACCCTTGTGCGTGCAACGCATGAGTAGGGCACGGTAACCTCCGTCCTCCGTATGGAACACCGCGATGGGTTGCGCAAGCTTTTCATGGGTCGCAATGACGTAAGGCCTCGCCCGTCCTTTCGTATCGATGAAGTCGCTGACCGGTAGTGTCAGGTCCTCGCCTTCCAACGTCGCCACGATCGATCTTCCGCTCGCGCACGAGGTCAGCAAAGCGGGCGCAATGAAGCCGGCGGCGCAAGCGAGACAGCCTGTGTGAAGGAAGGATCGGCGGTCCATCGTCACAAGCTCTGAAGGAAGGTCATGAGTTGATCGCGCTCACCGGAGGGAAGCGCATGGAAGGCATCGCGAGCACCCTGTGCTTCACCCCCATGCATATCAATGGCTTCCTCGATACTGTGCGCTCTTCCGTCGTGCATCAGGAAGTACTGTCCTCCTTGGCTGTCCGGGAAAAGACCGAGGCCCCACAATGCCGGTGTGCGCCACTCCGCGCTGGTCGCATTGCCTTCGGTATAGCCATCGTCAAGGCCTTGCCCCATGTCGTGCAGCAGCAGGTCCGTGAAAGGCCGGAAGGTCTTGTGGGCAAGCGCTGCGATCGGACTATCACCGGTGGTCATCTCCGGTCGGTGGCACTTCGCACAGCCCACATCAATGAACACCTGCTCGCCGGCCGTTACTTCGGCATCATCGCTGTTCCTCTGGATCGGAGCTTTCAAGGTGCGCAGGTAGAACACCACATCGTTCACCACGGCCGTCGCCACTTCAGGATCCTGCGGCTCATGGGTGTATGGATCGATCGGTTCGAAGTCGCTCACCACACCTATGTCCTGGTTGTAGGCCTGGGCGGTCTGCTGGAGCAGGTCGTACGCTCCGCTCTTGCGACCGAAGCGGCCGACGTACAAACCGTTCTGTTCCATCGCTCCAAGCCGCTCGGTGCTATAGTCTTTGAACGACACCCAATTCGGTCTACCGCTGATCCCATCCCCATCCGCGTCGTTCTCATCGGCCCAGGCGAGAATGTCCCCATCGCTCACCGCATCGATGAAGCCGAGCCCTGTGTTGATGGGAGGAAGAAAGCGCGCGGACGGCGCACCCGCGGGAATTGACTCCGGCTCAACACCCGGCACAGCACGGTTCTGTAGTTGGGGGCCACCTTCATCGAGATAGTGGTTACCGCTCCCATCCGATTGCCCAAAACGCGTGAGCGTGGTGAAGGGATGTCCGGGACCATCGCCCGCATGGCAGGAGCCGCAGCTCGTGGCCACGAACACCGGACCCAGGCCGCTGCCGGCATGGAACACATCGTCATTGAAGGCCACATCGCCGCGCAGGAAACGTGCGAGTTCCGCACCGCTCAGTCCGTCCACCGGGCCGTCGAGAAGGGCGTCGTCCGCAGGTGCGGAGGGCTCCAACTTGGCGCAGCCAGCGACGAACAACACGAGCAGGTAGAGCAGCTTTCGTTCCATCACGGGGCGAAAGTAGATTAAATATTAGTCTCACCTAATTTATTTTCTACATTTGTCGCATTCCTCCATGTTGACCCGCAGCGAAGAAGACCATCTGAAGGCCGTGTACGCCCTGCTCCAGGACGGGGAGAGCGCTTTCACCAAGGACATCGCCGCCCGCCTGAACACCAAGGCCAGCAGTGTCACGGACATGCTGAAGAAGCTCGCCGAGAAGGGTTTTCTCAAGCACGAACCCTACTACGGCGCGAAGCTCACGGCGAAAGGCACCGCGCATGCGCTCACGCTCGTGCGCAAGCACCGCTTGTGGGAGACCTTTTTGGTGGAACGCCTCGGCTTCGGCTGGGACGAGGTGCATGAGGTGGCCGAGCAGTTGGAGCACGTGAGTTCGGACAAGTTGGTGGAGCAGCTCGACGGATATCTCGGGCATCCGGCCTTCGATCCGCACGGCGATCCCATCCCGGACCGGCAAGGAAAACTGCGCGTGCGCAAAACCAAGCGCCTGGACACGTGCACCACGGGCGACACCGTTCGCATCGCGGCGGTGAGCGAGACCACCGATGGACTGCTGCGGCTGCTGGACTCCAAAGGCCTCCGCATCGGTAGCGTGCTCACCGTGCAGGAACTTCATGCCTTCGACGGCAGCATGGATGTAAAGCCCAAGAGCGGAGCTGCCTTCAGCCTGAGCAAAGACGTGAGCCATCATCTACAAGTAGAATCGAACTGAAATGCAGACCATTCTCGACTGGTTCTCCTCGATCGACCCCATCCTCGCCGCCTTCGTGGCCACCACCTTCAC
>JAGNSU010000061.1 GCA_017987895.1 Flavobacteriales bacterium
CTGGCCGTGGTGCTACCATGGGCAGGGAATATCGGAGGTGGTGGCTTCATGGTCGTGCGAACCGCCAACGGTAAGGTGATCACCTTGGATTTTAGGGAAACAGCCCCCATGCGGGCCAGCCGGGACATGTTCCTTGACAGTGCCGGAGTCGCCAACCCGCGACTGAGCCAGTTCGGGCATCTGGCCGTGGGGGTGCCAGGATCCGTGGCCGGGCTACAAGCCGCGCATGATAGTCTGGGATCGCTGCCCATGGCCCGCTTGATCCAACCGGCCATCGATCTTGCCGCAATGGGCTTCGGGCTAACGGCGCGCGAAGCGCAGCGATTGAACGAGGCCCTTGTGGGGCTGCGCACACACAGCACCCGCCCCAACGCCTTCACCACCAAGTCCCATTGGCGTGCGGGTGATAGCATCAGGCTTCCGGAGCTGGCCGTGACACTTGGCCGCGTGCGGGACAGCGGTCCGGCAGGGTTCTACTTCGGTCCAATCGCTGATCTGATCGTTGCTGAAATGGAGCGTGGGGGAGGAGCGATCACCAAAGCGGACCTAGCTGCCTATACGCCCGTGTGGCGGGTCCCCGTGCATGGCCGTTATCGGGATCTGGATATCCACGGCATGGCCCCTCCGAGCAGCGGGGGTATCATCCTGCTGCATTTGCTGGCGGCCATGGAAACCGTGGATGTGCGGACCATGGGCTGGCAGCGCGCCAGCACCGTACATCGCATGGTGGAAGCAGAACGCAGGGCCTATGCGGATCGTGCTGCCCATATGGGTGATGCCGACCACGTTCGCGTACCGGTGGCCGGTTTGCTGGACCCGGTTTACATGCGCGGGCGCATGCAGGATATCAACGAACTAAAAGCTACACCGAGTGCCGCGATCGGTGCCGGTGTGCCTGACGAGCAGGAGGAGACCACGCACTTCTCCATTGTGGATGCACAAGGCAATGCCGTGGCATGTACCACCACCCTCAATGGCAGCTATGGCGCCCATGTGGTTGTGGGTGGTGCCGGGTTCCTGTTGAACAACGAAATGGACGACTTCAGCACAGCCCCCGGTGCGCCCAACGCCTACTGGCTTGTTGGTGGGGAGGCGAACGCGATAGCACCTGGAAAGCGCATGCTCTCGTCCATGACACCCACCATCGTAACGCACCATGGCGCCTTGGTCATGGTGCTGGGTACTCCCGGTGGTTCAACGATACCCACCTCGGTGTTCCAAGTGTTGCTCAACGTTGTCGACCACGGCATGACCATGCAGGAAGCCGTGAGCGCACCGCGCTTCCATCATCAATGGCTGCCGGATGTGATCCAGGAGGAAGCGGGCGCCATTACCTCCACCGACAGTGCAACGCTCGTGCGAATGGGACATGGCCTGGTGGTTCGTGAACCCATTGGCCGCGTGGACGCGATCAGGGTGCTTCCCGATGGTCGCTTGCAAGGCGGGGCCGATCCGCGTGGCGACGATTCAATTGGAGGATACTGAACGATCGACCTCGGTTCTACCCCCGCGTATCATGGCTGTCCGCTGCACGGCAGGGAGCAACGATCGCCATATCAAGGAGCGGCGGATCATTGGGCCTATCATTGCAAGACATGCCGAACTTCCTGGACCGAAGCCCTGCCCGGATGCGTATTTGGCGACGCCGCTATCTGGGAGCCCGCACCTCGCTCGTGATCATCAGCATGCTCATCGGTCTGCTCTCCTCGTTGTGCGCCGTGGCGTTGAAGAAAGGCGTGCACCTCACCACCGGCCTGGCCAACCAAGTGTTGTTCACCAGTGAGCATTCGTGGCTCGTGCTTCTCATTCCGTGTGTAGGCATCCTGGCGTCCGTTGGGATCACACAATACTTCCTGCGTGGTGATCTCGGTCGCGGGTTGCCCAACCTCATGAAGGACGTCACCCTGCATACCGGTGTAGTTCCCCGGCATAAGATGTGGTCGCAAGTGGTCACCAGCATTGTGACCATGGGCACGGGGGGGTCGGCGGGCCTGGAGGCACCGCTGGCCATCACCGGAGCTGCTATTGGCAGCAATACAGCGCGTTGGTTCCGCTTCGGCGCGTCGGAGCGCATGCTCTTGCTGGCCAGCGGTGCAGCGGCCGGCGTGTCGGCCATCTTCAACGCCCCCATCGCAGGCACCATCTTCGCCTTGGAGATCCTGCTGGTGAACAACGCCATGCCGCTGGTAGTGCCTGTGCTCATCGCCTCGGCGTCCGCCACCCTGGTTTCCTCCCTCATCAATTTCGGCCAGCCTTTCGTGCTCATCACCGACTCATGGAACGCGGGCTCGTTGCCCTATTATGTGCTCATGGCTTTTCTGGGCGCTGCGGTCTCGGTCTATTCCATTCGCGCCTACCACGGCATCGGCGATCGCATGGCCCGTCTGCGGAACCCATGGGCCAGGGCGGTTATCGGTTCCCTCGTGTTCGGTTCGCTCATCTTCTTCTTCCCGCCCTTGTTCGGCGAGGGTTATGACAGTGTGCGCGCACTGCTCGCCGGGGAGGCCAGCGCCCTGGCGTACCTGCAACCGGTGCAACTGCACCTGGGCGCCTGGAGTATAGTGCTGCTCGCCTTGGGGCTGATGCTGCTGAAGGTAGTGGCCGCGAGCCTCACCATCAATGCTGGGGGCAATGGGGGCATGTTCGGTCCTGCCCTCTTTATCGGTGCCATGCTCGGTTTCGGTTTCTCGCGCATGGTCAACCTCACCGGGATCACGCACCTGAACGAGGTCAACTTCACGGTCGTGGGCATGGCCGCCGTCCTGAGCGGCACCATCCATGTGCCGCTCACCGCCATCTTCCTCATCGCGGAGATCACCGGCGGCTATGCGCTCTTTGTTCCGCTCATGATCGTGGCGTCGCTTTCATTCCTGGTCTCCAAGTACTTGCACCACGATTCCGTCTATGGCGCTCCGCCGTCGCCGCAAGGTCGCTAGTCTTCAGTCCGTCGAAGCCCAATATGAGTACACAATGCTCACCTTGACCAGCCGATATGGACGCCTATAACATCCTCATCTTCCTCAGCGGGCTGGTCATTTTCAGCTACCTCTTCGACCTGCTCGCTAAGCGTACGCGAGTGCCATCGGTGTTGCTGCTGCTCGCAACGGGAATTGGCTTGCGCGCCTTGGCCGAGTTCTGGAACATCCAGGCCTTCGACGTGCAACGCATCCTGCCTGCGCTGGGGAACATCGGGCTCATCCTCATCGTCTTCGAAGGGGCCCTGGACCTGAAGTATGAACCTTCCAAGCGTCCGCTGATACGCAAAGCGTTCGTCTCCTCCCTCTTCCTCCTGTTGCTTACCGTGGCCGGGATCGCGGGGATCCTCCATTGGTCAACCGGAGCTTCGATGATAGTATGCGTGGCCAATGCCGTGCCGTTGAGCGTGATCAGTTCGGCCGTGGCCATTCCCTCGGCGCGAGGATTGGCTGTGCGCGAGCGGGAATTCGTGATCTACGAATCGTCGTTCTCTGACATCCTCGGCATCGTCCTCTTCAATTTCATCGTGAGCAATGAAACGTTCGGGGCTGCGGCCTTCGGCGGTCTTGGTCTGGAGATCGTGGGTGTGCTCGCGCTAAGCGCCGTCTTTTCCATGGCGCTGCTTTGGTTGCTCGGCCGCATCACACACCATGTGAAGTTCTTCCTCATCCTGGCGATCCTAGTGCTGGTGTATGCCGTGGGCAAGCAGTTCCATCTTTCCTCCTTGGTGGTGGTGCTGGCCTTCGGCATGTTCCTGGCCAATGCCGATCAATTCCCTTTCGCCTGGTTCCGCAAGCATTTCCTGCACCGCGACTTCCACCGCGACCTGGAGCAATTCCATTCCCTGTCCAACGAAAGCGCCTTCCTCATCCGCACCTTCTTCTTCGTGCTCTTCGGGTACAGTGTGCTGGCCAGGGAACTGTGGGACCGCGATGCGGCTATCCTATGCGGGTTGCTGCTGGTGGCCACCTATGCCGTAAGAGCGCTTTTCCTGAAGTTCGCCGTGCGTATGGACCTCAGCCCTCTATTGTTCATCACGCCACGAGGGCTCATCAGCATTCTGCTCTACTTCTCCCTTCCTGCATCGCTTCAACTCCCACAGGTGGGCACCACCTTGCTCTTCCTGTTGGTGCTCACCACCTGCCTGGTGATGGCCCTGGGCTTGATCGCGGTCGGCAAGACCCTGCCGCTCATCGACACGGACGCCGAGGAACGATGACCCAGGGCAGCCATCGGCATCCACAGCTTTGATCACGATCTTGGCGGAATGGAGAACGCGCACGCATCTGGTTTCATCCCCTACACGCCCGAACGGCTTCACCAAGCGGAAGCGCTGCTGCGCGCCAAGCGGTTCTTCGAACTACTGGATGGCCGAAGAAGTGTTCGGCACTTCAGCAATGAGCCCGTTGCCGATGCGGTGATCGACGAGCTGATCCGCACCGCGAGCACGGCGCCCAGCGGAGCGCACAAGCAACCGTGGACCTTCTGTGTGGTGACGGATCCCGCGTTGAAGCATGCCATTCGGGAAGCTGCGGAGGAAGAGGAGCGAGCGAGCTACGGCGGCCGCATGCCCAAGGAGTGGCTGGAGGACCTGGCCCCGCTCGGCACCGACTGGCACAAGGAATTCCTGGATATCGCTCCATGCCTGATCGTCGTGTTCAAGCGCGCGTACGACGCAGATCCCGATGGGTCACGCCGCAAGAACTACTACGTCGAGGAAAGCGTCGGCATTGCTTGCGGTTTCCTGCTGGCAGCAGCGCGCAACGCGGGACTGGTCACACTAACGCATACGCCCAGCCCGATGAATTTCCTATCGAAGCTTTTAGAACGACCCGACAACGAGCGGGCCTTCCTGCTCATCCCGATCGGTTACCCGGCGGGGAATTGTGAAGTGCCGGACATACAGCGCAAGCCGTTGGAAAAGGTGATGGTGCGCTACCCTACCGTGGCGTGATGGCGCTTTGGCTCACGCCGCTCACAAGAGCTTCAGTGAATACAGATCGGCGCGCCGGTCCTTCAGGTTCTGCACGCTCCCATGATGGTGCAGGTCCTTCAACAGGCTGAGATCCACATCCACCACCAGGACCATTTCCGTGTTCGCCGTTGCTTCGCCTTTCACACCGGATGAAGGGAACGCGAAATCGCAGGGTGTGAGCACCGCGCTTTGCGCGTACTGAATGTCCATGTTCTTCACCCTTGGCAGGTTGCCCACGCTTCCCGCAATGGCCACGAAACACTCGTTCTCGATCGCGCGCGCCTGGGCGCAATGCCGCACACGGGAATAGGCGTTCTGCGTATCGGTGAGGAAGGGCACGAAGAGGATCTGCATGCCGTCCAAGGCGAGAAGGCGCACCAGCTCGGGGAACTCGCAATCGTAACAGATCACCACGCCGACTTTGCCCCGGTCCGTGTCGAAGACGCGCACTTGTTTCCCACCCTGGATGGCCCAGGCCCTGCGCTCATTGGGCGTGATGTGGATCTTCTCGTAGCGCTCCCATGTACCGTCGCGACGGCAGAGGAAGCCCACGTTGTAGAGGATGCCATCGTCGAGCAACGGCATGCTTCCACTGATCACGTTCACGTTGTACTTCACCGCGGCCTGCACCAGATGGTCGCGGATGGGCAGGGTGTGTTCAGCCAACAGACGGATGGCCTCCACCTCGCTCTTGTCATTGTGGGCGGCCATCAGCGGCGCGTTGAACAACTCGGGCAGCACGGCGAAATCGCTCTCATAGCCGCTTACTACTTCCAGGAAATAGTCGAGCTGGAATAGCAGGTCTTCCAGGTCGCGGTATGAGCGCATCTGCCATTGCACCAGACCAAGCCGCACGTTGCGTGTTTCATTCCGCTGCAGTTGCCGCTCGTTGTGGAAGATGTTGTCCCACTCCATCAGCGTGGCGTACTCGCGCGAGTGCTCATCGTTCGGCATGTAGCCCTTGAGCAGCTTCACCACGTGGAAGTCGTTCGCTAATTGGAAGGAAAGGACGGGGTCGTGGATCTCCTTTTCGCGCACCTTCCGGATGTACTCCTTTGGCGATAGGGTGGTTGCATGTTCGTGATACTTGGGTATACGTCCGCCGAACATCACGGAGCGCAGGTCCAAACGTTCGCATAGTTCCTTCCGCGCTTCGTACAGGCGACGGCCCAGGCGCATACCTCGATGGTCCGGATGGATGAATACCTCTATCCCATAGAGTACCGTGCCTTGGGGGTCGTGCGTGCTGAAGGTGTAGTTGCCTGTTATGGCGTTGTAGGTATGGTCCAGGCCGATCTTGTCGATGTCCACGATGATGGAGAGCGCGCAACCGGCGAGCTTGCCGTTCACCAGGACGCCGAGCTGCCCCTCGGGGAAGAGCTCGATCAATCGCGCGATGGTCTCCTTGCGCCACAATCCAGCGCTCCATTCCGGATAGGCCGCGCGCATGGCGCTAGCGAAGTCCTCGAAGGCATCGATGTCCAATGGACGGACTTCTACTTGGACATCCGTCCCGCTCGTTCTCGTCATGGGCCGAAGGTACCCGCTGATACTCGCTATTTCGATCTGCGCCGTCGATCCGCTTTCGGGGTGGACATCCGCTCGGTGCTGATGGATAGAGTGTGCCTTGTTTTGGAAAGTTTCACATCGAGCCATCGCTCCAACCTGCGGACCTCCGCTGTATCCGGCCATAGCGTGAAGTGGGTTGAAACGATCCGCGACGCAGAGTCACCTGGCAGATCCGCGATGACCAACCACCTCAGGGATGGGTGTTCGGCCTTTGCTTCAGCCATGAGGTCGGCCTTGAACCGTTCATCTTCTGTCAAGCTGTCCTTGAGCGCGGCCAGCCGCATCATCATCGCCTGTTGCTCCTGTAGTTGGTTGTTCGCGGCTTCCGCCGCCGAGGAGCGCGCCTTGTTGAGTTCTTGCAACGACAGTCCGGTACGGATCTCCAGCCGTGCCTCTTGAAGACCGTGGACGGCCAGCCGCTGACGAAGCAAGATCCGTTGCACCGTGTCGATCCCGTTGCCCACATAAGTCAGGATCACCGTCCGCCGCTTCGCGTCCACCGAGTGGTCGGCCAGGTAATTGTTCGGCACGGCGCAATCGTATTCGATGTATCGTTCTGCCGCGTGTTCAAAGCTGTTCTGCAGGACCAATCGGTAGGCCAGGTAAACGCTGGGGATCACCGTCAGCAGGACGATCGTACCTGTTGCCCGCTTCACCCGCCGGGCGATCCGATCATTCTCCATCCGCTTCATAGGGTAGCGCAGCCAACGCACTGTGAAAAGTGCCGCCAAGCTGATGAACACGGAGTTGATGATGAAGAGGTAGAGCGCGCCGAAGAAGAACGGCCAGTTGAGGCTGGCCAAGCCATATCCTGCCGTGCAGAGCGGTGGCATGAGCGCCGTGGCGATCGCCACCCCGGGTACAACATTGCCACGATCCCTGCTGGCAGTGGCGATGATCCCTGCAAAGCCGCCGCTCAGCGCGATGAGCACATCCCAGATCGAAGGGCTTGTGCGGGCCAGTATCTCCGAATGTGCATCGCCAAGGGGACTGATAAGAAAGTACAAGGTCGAGGTCACAAGGCTGGCGATGACAGCGAAAGCGAAGTTGTTCAGCGAGCGGCGGACCAACGCCAGGTCCATTATTCCGAGCCCCGCCCCTGCCCCAACAATGGGACCCATCAGCGGCGAGATGAGCATCGCCCCGATGATGACGGCCGCTGAGTTCACGTTCAGCCCGATCGATGCGATGAGAATGGCGAAGATCAGGATCAACAGGTTGGTTCCCCTGAAGATCACATTGCGCTCTATAGAAGCCAGGGCAGCGCTTGGATCCTCAGCATTCTCGCCCAGCCGGAAATAGGCTATCAGTTTTTCGAAGGTCATGAGGAGTCCTTTGGTCCTACGAAGGTCGTCGAGATCACCAAAGTGATCCAAGATGCCTTCCGGAATGGCGGCACGAAATCGTTGAGTCGTTCAAGTCAACGGATCGTTCTCGCTCCCTCGGCCCACAAGTACGACCGGTGTTCAATGTGTCCGCGCTCCAGCACTCCATACGTCTGACGGCGAAGTTTCACTTTAGCGTGGCCATGCCGTACGCGAAGACCGCGCGCACCACCTTGCTCGCCACCACAACACCGGTGGAGGGAAGGCGAACGTGCGCGCGCCGAATGATGGCAACTTTGTTGCGGAGCCAACTACCGTGAGCAGCACGGAACAGGGAAAAACCATCGGAAAGGGACACATGAAGGAAGCACATACCTCCGCCCAAGGCTTTCCCCCGATCGCCGATCACGGCGTCATCGGCAATTGCCATACTGCCGCGCTCATCACCAGCCGGGGTTCGATGGATTGGCTCTGCTGGCCGCGTTTCGATTCCCCTTCGCTCTTCGCACGGCTGCTGGATCTCGACAAGGGCGGGCAGTGGGCGATCCATCCGGATGTCGCCTTCCATTCATCGCACGGGTATTTGCCGAACACGAACGTGCTGGCTACCACCTTCACCTGCGATGGTGGGCGCGTGCGTCTTCTGGACGCGATGAACATCGCGAACACGGAACGCGTGAACGGGATGCCCCATGCGGGGTATGTGCTGCGCATCGTGGAAGGCTTGGACGGCGAAGTGCCGATGGTGAGCGCCTGTTCGCCACGTCCGGATTATGGCCGTGCCGTAGCCGTCCTTCGGCTCGATGGCCAGGATGTCCACTTCGGCGCCCAAGTAGTGAGCGGTCCCTCTGCATGGCGCATCGATGAACAGCAAGGCACTGCCTTCTGCAACTTCCGGGTGCGCGCGGGCGAGCGTGTCGCATTCGTACTCCGCAACAACCTAGCGCCACCCCCAGCTGACCCTTTCACTGCCTTGGAGAGCATCATCGGTCACTGGCGGGACTGGGCGGCGCTCTGCACATACCATGGGCGCTACCGGGATCAGGTAGTACGCAGTTGTTTGGCGCTGAAACTCCTGCAGGATGCCACTACAGGTGCTATCGTCGCCGCGCCCACCACCTCCCTGCCGGAAGAGATCGGTGGCGTGCGCAATTGGGACTATCGCTTCAGCTGGCTGCGCGATGCATCGTTCACGCTCTACGCATTGCTGCTTGCCGGCTATGTGAAGGAGGACGATGCCTTCTTCGACTGGATCGTTCGCACGGTAAAACTCGAAGGCACTGGCCTGCGCGTGCTCTATCCCATCGACCCAAGTGTGGACGTGCAGGAAAAGGCCTTGGAACATTTCGGTGGCTATCGCGGCTCGCGGCCCGTCCGCATCGGCAACGGAGCTGCCGACCAGATACAATTGGATGTGTACGGTGAAGTGCTGGATGCCTTGGCTTTCGCGTGCCATGTGAGCGACTATGAGCCGGGGCCCGTGTGGGAGCATTTCCGTCCCATCGTGGATTGGGTAGCTGCCAATTGGGACCAACCCGAGAACGGCATCTGGGAAGTGCGCGGTGGTCGCAGGCATTTCGTCTTCGGCAAGGTGATGTGCTGGGTGGCCTTGGACCGCGCCATCAACCTGGCGGAGCAGTTCGATCTGGCGGGCGACCGGGTAAAGTGGAGTGTGGAACGCGACCGCATCAAGGCGCAGGTGATGGATCGCGGGTGGAGCGAACGGCTCGGCGCGTTCAAACAGTCGTATGAGGATGAACGGCTGGATGCAGCCAACTTGCTGCTCTCCATGGTCGGCTTCATCGATGGCACGGATCCGCGCATGGTAAGTACCATCGACGCTACGCTCGACCGCCTCGTGCAGAACGGCCTGTGCTACCGTTATCTGGATGCACCGGACGGCATTGAAGGTGGTGAAGCCACCTTCGCGCTATGCACCTTCTGGCTGGTGGACGCATTGATACTCGCGGATCGTGCGGATGAGGCGCATCGCCTGTTCGACGGCATCCTGGCGCGTGCCACCAGCTTGGGCCTCTTCGCCGAGGAGATAGACCCCATGACCAACGCCCACCTGGGAAATTTCCCGCAAGCTTTTTCCCACATCGGGGTGATCAATGCCGCCGTGTCATTGGCGCATGTGGGGCAGACGGGCAAGGTGGATCCGCGCAAGGCCGCAGCGGCGCGTAAGGCCCACAGCGGGGGTGGTGGTGCGGTGGGCGGGCATACCGCATGATAAAGGCATCCCGCCTACTCGCCGGAAGACTCCTCAGACCACGCTGGCTGGTTTCGGTCGGTGTGCGCGTGCGAGTGCGGACAGGAATGAAAGCACATCCTCATGCCCCCGCAGATTGTACCGGGCGAAGCTCGGCACCATGCCCACGCGCAAGCTGAGCGTATCGATGGGAAGCGCCTTGAAGAGATCCTCGTCGGTACGGTCATCGCCGATGGCCATCACCATGTCCGCCGGTCGTTCGTGCAATAACCGTTTCGCTGCCGCGCCTTTGTCGATGCCCATCGGGCGCACTTCCAACACTTTGCTGCCCTCAATGATCTGGAAATCGAACGAACGGGACATATCGTTCAGCACGTTCACCAGTTCTCTCGATCGTGTGAAGCCCAAGCCGGGCGGCGCCGCGCGATAGTGCCAGGCCACAGCCGTGGCTTTCTCCTCCACGAGCGAGCCGGGGCAGCGATCGTGGAACTGTTGGAAGAGGGCGATCACCGCTTCTTTCCACTCCGTGCGCACGTCCAGCTCCGTCCATGCCTGCCCGGGTCGGCGGGTAAAAGCGCCATGTTCCGCGATCAGGTGTACGGGGAGATGTCCGTACCAGCGGTCCAGTAATTCCCGGTCCCGTCCGCTCACTATGGCGATCGCGTTCCGCTCATCCGCCGCGAGGGTCGCCAGGGTGGCCAGGAGTTCTTTGCCCGGTACGGCATCGGCGGGCCGGTTGGCGAAAGGCACGAGCGTACCGTCATGATCAAGGAACAGCCACCGTGTTCCCGCGCTTTCATAAGCGGGCAGGAAGGAATCCCGGACCTGGGGTGTTACTTCCTTCACCTGTAATTGTTGGCGCAAAGCGACCGCTCCGTCCAGTTGTCCGAGAAGGTCTTCCGCCCACCGCACAACATCGTAACGGGCCAACCGCAATTGCATTTCGCCCATACGTTGGATCTGCTCCTCGGCTTTCATATCCAGCGCCCGTTCCAATGCGGCCGAGATGGCATGCCGGTCCGTAGGGTTGATGATCAAAGCGCTGCCCAGTTCATGCGCCGCGCCCGCCGTTTCGCTCAGGATCAGCACACCGCGCCGGTCTTTGCGGGCGGCCACATATTCCTTGGCCACCAGGTTCATGCCATCACGCAGCGGGGCGATCAGCGCCACATCCGCGGCATCGTATAGCGCGCAGAGCTTCTTGTGTTCCACCGATCGGTACTGGTAGATCACGGGCTGCCAATCCACCCGGCCGATACGCCCATTGATCCTGCCCACCGCCGCTTCGATGCGGTCCTTCAGTTCACGGTACTTGGTGATCGCGTCGCGCGAGGGTACGATCAACAGAAGGTAGGTCACCTTGCCCAGCATGTCTGGGAAGTCCTCAAAGAACTGCTCAAAGCCCTGTAACCGCTGTAGTACCCCTTTGGTATAGTCCAATCGGTCAACAGAAAGCACGAGCTTGCGGTTGGCCGTGTCCCGGCGGATCTGGTTCTTCTCCGCCACCACCGCGTGGTCGTCGAAGGTGTCCCGGAATTTGCCCGGATCGATGCTTACCGGGAACGCGTCCACCACGGTCGAGTGTGCACGCCCCCGGACCGTGCGCAGGTCGAGGTCCGAACCCAGCAACTGCTGCACGCTTTTCAGGAAGTACTGTGCGCTATCATGGGTCTGGAATCCGGCCAGGTCCGCACCCAGCACGCCCTCCAACAGTTCCTTTCGCCAGCTATCGGGCAGCAGGCGGAACACCTCGTAGGATGGGAACGGGATGTGCAGGAAGAACGCGATCGACAGCGATGGGAACTCGCGGCGCAGCATCGCCGGTAGTAGCATCAAATGGTAGTCATGTATCCACACCCTATCTCCTGGTCGTACCGTCTTTTCCAGCGTCTGTAGGAACAGATCGTTCGCCGCGCGGTAGTGATCGAACCAATCCTGCTCGTACCGCACCAGCGAAGGGAAGTAGTGGAACAGTGGCCAAAGGGTATCGTTCGAGAACCCGTTGTAGTGCCGGTCGCGTGTCGCCTCAGGCAGCGCTACCGCGCGCACCTCGTAAGGGCCCTGCGCCACTGAACTGTCCGTGCTCAGCACCTTGGCCAAACGCCGCGTGCGGAGTTCGGTCGCTCCTACCCAAACAGGTCGCCCGCCGATCGAACCACTTCCACCGGGCTTGCGGTCCAGATAGGAACCGATACTGCTTACCAAACCCCCTGTACTGGGAATGGCTTGCACATGGCCGTCCCGTTCGGTGAACCGGAATGGCAGCCGGTTCGATACGATGATCAGGCGGCTTTCAGTGCTCATGGATCAAAGAGGGATGCATATCTATCTGTAAGGTACGCATCGGGTAGGGGATCACGATGCCCTCTGCCTTGTACCGCCTGTGCAGAGCTTTCACGAATTCGTGCATCACCACATAGCGTTCCGTGAATTCACTTGCGCGTAGGATAACCGAGAAGCCGATGCTGGAATCGGCGAACGTGTGGTAGCGGATGAACGGGTCAAAGTCCTTCAGCCCGGGCTGTACGCGCTTCACCACTTCACGCGCCGTATCGATCGTCACCTGTTCCACATGGTCCAGATCGCTGTCATAGCTCACGCCCACTTGCATCACCACAGCTTCCTCAGGTTCGGGCCGCTGGTGGTTCTGGATGATCGAGGAGGCCAGCTTCGCGTTCGGCACCACGATCAGGTGGTTGGAGAGCGCCCGGATCGTCGTGTTCCGCCAGGTGATGTCCGTGAGATACCCTTCTTCACCGCTCTCCAGCTTCACAAAGTCACCCACGTTCAATTGGCGTGAGGCTAGTAGTTGGATGCCTGCGAACAGGTTTGTCAGCGTATCCTGCAGAGCCAGCGCAACGGCCAGGCCGCCTACACCCAATGCGGTCAACATCGGTGTGATCGATATGCCCAGATCGTGCAGTACCACCAGCGCACCACCAATGAAGACGATGGTGCGGGTGATGATGCCGATGATCGATGCCGAACGTGAGGTGCCGGCCATCACGCGCCCGGTAGCATGGTGCAACAAACCGCTCGCCAGGCGTGCGATCCACAAACAGACGCTGACCACCACCACCAGGAATACACCGCGCGTCAACAACTCGTTCCATTGGTCCGGTAGTTCGTGCCATTGCATCACCAGCCGCAGGCCGAGCAGCGCCCCCCACACGGGGAGCAATCCTTTGAAGGCCCCGATGACCACATCGTCGACGGTACTGCCGCTTCGGTGCGCGATCGCGCGGAAACGACGGAGTATGAACCGGTCCATCAGCCATCCGGCGAAGGCACCGGCCAAGGTCCATGAACAGATCCGGAGAAGGTCGTATTGGAGCGGGGTCATCGTCAGGTTCGGTAAGGCGCGGCGCCACGCCGAAGCGCACATTGAGTGATAGGTTCCGTGTCGGGAGAAGCATCACACGGGTGATCACTTCTCTTCCACCGCCGGTCATGGCCGTCAAGCGAAAGCGTTCAGAACCGATCGCACCACAGCACGACCCTCAGGTCCATTTGAACGCGGGGCGAAGATACGGCGCATGGTCCGGACACCTCCTTGAAAGCAAGCGCGTTGGACGGATGATCTCCAGCACGGGCGGTCACAATTATTACATTCGTGTTCGATGCCCGAAGACGCGTAAGGCGCGGAAGCGTAAGCGACCGGCGGCCGGGCCGTCCTTCGGGCATCGCCTATTGTCCCTACTACCACGTGACCCAAACCGTCTTTGATCGAGGCCTGCGGCGCATGATCCACCGAACCGCAACCGCATCTTCGCTCGCTGGTAAGAGCAACTCGGAGTTGGACCGCCTTGCGGAACTTGAATTGCTGTTCAAGGGATGACTTGGACCATCGTAGGCTTTCTATCGTGCGCGGCCCTGATCGTCTTTTCGGGCAGTCGGCTCTCGTACTACGGCGACCGCATTGCGGAACTCACCGGTTGGGGCCGTGCGTGGCTGGGCTTGATCCTGATGGCCGCCGTTACCTCGCTCCCCGAACTCTTGACCGGCATCAGCGCGGTTACAGTGGTGAAGGCGCCGGATCTTGCCGCGGGAGATGTGTTCGGCAGTTGCGTGTTCAACCTGCTGTTGCTTTCGCTGTTGGATGTTCGCCTGAAGCGGCCGCTTTCATCGCTCGTGCGCAGTGGGCATGTGGTAGCGGCGCTGTTCGGCATCATCCTGCTCACCGCTGCGGGGGCGGCCTTGGTGGCGGGCCACTGGCTGCCGGTGATCGGCTGGTTCAGCATTTTCACACCGGTGATCATCGGCATCTACCTGCTGGCGATCCACGGCATCTTCCGGTACGAGCAACAGCAGCCTGCGGAACCGGGCGCGGTGCCCGAGCGCGACAGTTCGGCCTTGCGTTCGGCGTTCAGTGCCTATGGCCTGCACGCGCTGGTGGTCATCGGTGCGGCGCTTTTCCTACCCCACTTCGGTGAACAGCTGGCCCAGGCTTCGGGCATGGGTTCATCCTTCTTTGGTACCACCTTCCTTGCTGCCGCCACCTCGCTGCCGGAGCTGGTGGTATCCTTCGCCGCCATCCGCCTGGGATCGTACGACATGGCCGTGGGCAACTTGTTCGGCAGCAACATCTTCAACATCCTCATACTCGCCGTGGACGATCTCTTCTATGTGGAAGGTTCGCTCTTTGCGGCCATCGAACCGCAGCACCTTATGAGCGTGTTCGCCACCGTGGCCATGACCGCCGTGGCCGGGCTGGGCATGATGATCAAGCCGCAACGCAAGATGTGGTGGGTCTTCAGTGTGGACACACTGGTCATTCTATTGTTCTATATCGCGTTGATGTTTAATTTGTACCGCGCGGCGCCTTGATCCACCAGCATGTCCTGGCATACCCTGAGCAGCGAGGTAACGCTTCGGCATCACGGAGCCACTGGTGGGCGCGTCGGCAGGCTATGGGTGCCTGCTGAGATCTCTGGCTGTCCTACCCCGAACTCTCCCAACCCCCTTCTCTCTCCACCGCCCGCCCCAACGCCCCCAGCGTCTCCAACAACCGCGTGATCTCCTCCAACTTCTTCTTCGTCTTCTTCCCCTAGTAGCCAGCGATCGTGGCCACATCGGCGGGGGCTTGCAAGCCGCCGAGCACGGCGCTCAACGCCGCCGCTTGCGCGGGCAGTTCCGCGGGCCATGCGCGCAACGAAGTGGCAGCGGCGGCTGGCGTGGCACTTTCACCATCCACCTCCAGTACCGCCTGCCTGCCCTTCGTCAAGTTCTTCTGTTGTTGGTGAAGTAATACACTTTTCAGGCCCGGATCATGACTGCCTCGATTTCGCCGAACTCCAACTTGGTCGGCATCGCAAAGGGGCCTTGCCTTGCTAGGGAAGTTTTGGTGGAGTAATGCTGGGGACAGGTGTACGTGCTAGATAGACCTGAAGATGCATCTTTGAGATGTGTGCGAGCAAGCTGAACCGTCCATATTCGCAGCGATAGTCGATGCCCTGAACAAGAACTCAGGCGCAATTCAGGCGGTTTCGACAGTCGTGCTGGTTGGTATCACTTGGTGGTACGCAAGGCTCACAAGAGCACTTTCTCGAACAGCACATGAACAGTTGCAGGAATCACGTGCAACACGAAGCGATCAGACAAAGGAGCGCTATGCGATTCTCCAAGCACAGCTAGCTAAGATGCAAGATGTTCTCCGACGAGTACCGGAGGATGGTACACCCCAGCAATCAGCGGTATTGGAACTGATGGCGCATTATGATGAGTTCCAACATGATCTCATGAAGGGTGCGACTTTCTTAAGCCCGGAACTGCGTGAACACATCGACAAGATCCTTAGCGCGTTAACCACCCTCAAGGAGGCGACGCGTGGTGTTCAGCCGCTCTCGAAGGACACCAGCTTATACAGCGCGAGGCTGCCCATGATTAACCTCAAGGAAGGTTGCGCTGAGGCGTTGAAGTACCTTTCCAACCGTACCGCCCAATGATGGACAACTTCGATCACAAACACTATGTGCCACTACTAAGGGCGCGAATGGGTGAGTTGAATGCACTGGCGGAACTAGGCACACCGAGCCGTGCCAAGATGACCCCGCTGTTCGACATCCCTGGTCTGCAATGGGACTATGAGAAGGAGGCGCCGGCTAAGCCGATAGATGAGCATATTCCCGGTATAGCGGGTAAGATCCAAAAGGTATGGGGAGATGCCACGTGCTTCATCGACCTACTTGAAGTGGATGGTGAGTTAATGGTCAGTGGGACCCATCCTCTGATGGTGTTGTTCCAAGAAGCCTCTGAGCTTGGCATGAGTGCCATACCCGTAGTAGGCATTCAACGAAGCACGAAGTACCTCAACAGCGTACGAGATGTGATACGTCGATCGCAGCGTGGCGTATGCATCCGAGTCGATAACAATGACTTGGAGAATCCCGGTGCGCTCAGCAATGGGTTGAACGAGCTGTTGTCGTTCCTGGGTCTAACCAGGCAACAGTGTGATCTCATTTTCGACCTTAAGTTCATCATGCCCGAGACGCGCGGGCCACTAGTGTTCGCGATGAACACGATCCTGAGTCTTCTGCCCGGCATTGAGGCTTGGAGAACATTGACTCTTGCAGGCTCATCCTTTCCAGATAGCCTGATGAATGTGCCTTCGGGCACACTCTATCAATTGCCACGAGTAGAGTGGGATCTATGGACAACCATCGTCAACCGTGGTGGCGTACCGCGCTTACCGACCTACGGAGACTATGCTATTTCAAACCCTAGCCCATCTGGGGAGGGTGTGGACCCGAGAATCATGCGGATGAGTGCCAACCTGCGTTACACGTTGGACAATTCGTGGCTGCTGCTCAAAGGCCGCAACGTCCGGGACCATGGCTACGAGCAGTTCCGGGATCTCTGCCGGATGCTAGTTGAGTCCGATGGCCTCTTCAAAGGCAAGGACTTCAGCTGGGGGGACAACTACATCTACGAAGCTGCAATGAATGCCGGAGGGCCTGGCAATGCTACTACTTGGAGGAAGGTGGGTACGTCCCACCATCTCGCACAGGTGAAGCATCAACTCGCCAACCTTTTCGGTTGACCAACTTGCGTCTGACCTCGTCGCGTAACTCGTCGAGGCGCAAGTAGTCCGCAAGCGCAAGCCAGATCTCCTTGCGGGTCTTGGATCTGAGCCCGTCGGATAGTCCATATTCGTGAAGAAGATCAAGCGCTTCTTCACGCCACAGGAGTTGCGCGATGGCGAAGGCATCTAGGTTGGGGTTCTTCTTGGCCTTGCGCTTCTGCACCAACGAAGGAATTCCAGCTTCGTTCGGTTCAGCCACTACAACGCCCCACCACGCAGGCACGACGTTCTTGACCAGTGGGAAGTAAGACGGTCCAACCACAACAGTGACCTCATCGAAGACTCTTGAGTAGTGCACACATTGGTGAGGCAGCCGCTCCAGTGTGTCGCGCTCGCTCTTGATCTCATAGCCATGCAGTGACCCGTTCACAACAGCCATGTCGATACGCACTGAACCCTGACAGACACCAAGTTCTTCTAGAATACGCGTATCGCTGTCGTGACCAAACTCCCTGTGGAGCTTGTCCCGTAGAACCGTGCGAATGTCCCTATCGCGCATACAGACTCACTGCCATGTAATCAAAGGAAAGGCGTCGTCGGCCAAACTCAATCCGACCCCGAAGGTAGCTCTCCACAGGGGCGCGTTCATAGCGTGAGTGGCGTGGTTCTGCCAAGTGGACGGCTGGTCGCTAAATCAGCTCAGTGCGCCGGTCCTTAACTTGATTTTGCGCTGCTCGCCTTCCTCGCTCAGCGATGTGCTCGTATCGCTGTCAGCACCCTGCTTGGTCTCCACCACGAAGCAGCCGCGCTTGTAGAGGTCGATGAAGTTCTTGCTGCCCTCGGGCGCGGGAATGGTCTTCTCGAAGACGTAGGCGTTCTGCGCATTGTCCGGCATGGTCTTGTGCGGCCGTGGCACTTCGAGGATGTCGCATAGCTCGTTCAGGAAGGAGTGCGCATTGCCGCGCTCGGCGCCGCCGCTCACTTCCCACTCGGTGATGAAGGCTTGTATGCGTTCGGGACTGACGGAGGACATTGGGACGAAGATGGGCAGAAGCGTTGGATGCTCCCCTTCCTATCAATGACCCGGAACGCACCTGCGGATTTCATTCCTTTTTCACGGCTTTATGACAACTT
>JAGNSU010000062.1 GCA_017987895.1 Flavobacteriales bacterium
TGGAAGTGGAAGTGCGCCGCTCGCTCACCTCGCTCTTCGGTGATGGTTATCTCGGCCGCTTCGGGGTATTGTTGAACGGGGCTTACATCCTCACGACGGTGGATCTCGGGGAGAAGGCGGTGGGCCAGGAACAGCAGCGCCCCTTGATGGGCCAGAGCCCCTATGTGGTGAACGCCGGCATCTACTACCAGGACACCGAGCACAAGCTCCAGTACAACATCCTCTACAATGTGATGGGCCGCAGGCTCTTCGCGGTGGGCACGTTCGGAACGCCTGACCTCTACGAAATGCCGCGCCACGCGCTGGACGTCACTTTGACCAAAGGCCTTGGCAAGCACTTCGAATTGAAAGTGAGCGTGCAGGACATCCTCAACCAGCGCGTTCGACTGGTGCAGGATAGCGATGGCAACGAGAAGCTCAATGCCGGCGATGAGGAGATCATGAGCTATCGCCGCGGACAAGTGTTCTCGGCCGGTATCAGCTTCAAGTTCTAAGCGCGTTCCAACCCTGTGAAGGAAGCCCGGCCCTAGGTCGGGCTTCGTCATGAACAGAGTTCACAAAATGATAACACATCTGCCGCGATCGCATAAGAATGACACCATGAAGAGGTAACATCACAAGGTTCTCTTTGCGACCAGAAACAACTGGAACCCATCATGAACCTCATGACCAATAAGGCCCTCGCACTGCTGCTGATCGCCACCTTCGGCGTCGCCATGCCCGCCTGCAAGAAAACGGAGGGCTGCACGGACCCTTCTGCCATCAACTACAACCCAGCCGCCGATAAGGACTGCTGCTGTGAGTATCCCACCGTACCTCCCACACCAAGCGACACAACGACGGTGAGCGTGAACGCGAACGTCACCAGCAATACCACCTGGATCTCGAGCAAGAAGTACGTGCTCTACGGCTTCGTTGAGGTGGAGGCCGGTGTCACTTTGACCATTGAGCCCGGCACCATTATCACCGGCGACAAGGACACCAAGGGCACCTTGATCGTGAACCGGGGAGCCGTGATCATGGCAGATGGCACCTCCACGGATCCCATCGTTTTCACGAGCAACCAACCGGCTGGCCAGCGCGCTCCCGGCGACTGGGGTGGTCTGATCCTTTGCGGCAAAGCACCGGTGAATCTTCCGGGCGGTGTAGGCATCGTGGAGGGCGGCGTGGAAGCCCCGTTCGGCGGTTCGGACGCTGCTGACAACTCCGGCAAACTCCGCTACGTGCGCATCGAGTTCTCCGGCATCCCCTTCCAACCCAACCAGGAGATCAACGGCCTGACGCTCGCCGGCGTGGGCAGCGGGACAACCATCGATCATATCCAAGTCTCCTACAATGGTGACGACAGCTATGAATTCTTCGGTGGCACGGTGAACGTGAAGAACCTCGTGGCCCTCGCCTCTTGGGACGATGACTTCGACATGGACAATGGGTTCAGCGGCAAGTGCCAGTTCCTGGTCTCCCTGCGCAACCCCGACCTCGCCGACCAAAGCGGCAGCAACGGACTGGAACACGACAACGATGGCCAAGGCACCACCGCCACGCCTTACACGACGCCGGTCCTGAGCAACGTGAGCATCTTCGGTCCGCAAGCCACACCGGGAACGGTGATCAACACCAACTTCAAACGTTCCGGCCATCTGCGCCGGAACACGCACAGCCGGGTGTACAACAGTGTCTTCGCCGGTTTCCCCACGGGCCTGTTGGTGGATGGCGCTTCCTGCGAGACCAACGCCGATGCCGGTGAACTGAAAGTGACCCGTTGCGCCTACGCCGCCATGGGTTCACTGCTCGCCGTAGCCAGCGGAAGCACTTGGGATATCCAGACCTGGTTCGACAACGGCGGCAACGTGAGCTACGCGGACAACGCAGCGCTCGGCGTGGTCGATCCCTTCAACTTGACCTCGCCAAGCTTCGTGCTGAACGGTGGCAGTCCGCTCGCCGCCGGTGCTTCCTTCGGCGAAGCGGACCTCAGCGATCCGTTCTTCGAGCAGGTCTCCTACAAAGGCGCCTTCGGTTCGGACAACTGGACCAACGGCTGGTGCAACTGGGACCCGCAGAACACCCCCTACTGAGCGGTACTTTCCGGTACATCGCAACGCTCAGTACAACGAAAGCCCTGCCGCAAGGCGGGGCTTTCCGTTGCTATATCGAGCGCCAAAGCAGCGAACCATCCCCATAGCTCAGGAAACGATAGTCCGAACCCAGCGCGTGATCATACACTTTCCGCCAATCCGGGCCTAGAAATGCAGCGACCAGCAATAGCAAGGTGCTTTGTGGCTGATGGAAGTTGGTGATCAAGGCATCCGCGAAGCGAAAGGTGTATCCGGGTGCGATCAGCAATCGCGTACTACCTATCAGATCTTCGGCACCGTCAGAACGCAACTTCGATATCACCGTCTCCAGCGCGGCTTGGGGGTCTGGTAGTTCCACACCGGCATGGCCGTAGGGCTCCCATTGATCGACTCGCAGCTCTTCAGTACCACGGCCCTGGAGCAACATGACCCCGTGCCAAAAGACGCTCTCCAATGTGCGTAGGGCGGTGGTGCCCACAGGAACTATCGGACCTTGACCCAGTTGACCTTTCAGCGCTTCCAAGCCCGCCAAGGGGATCCGCACCTGCTCGGCATGCATGGCGTGCCCTGCCATCGTCGCGCTCTTCACCGGTAGGAAGGTGCCCGCGCCTACATGGAGTGTGAGCCGTGCCGTTCGGATGCCGCGTTCTGCGATGCGCCCCAAAAGCTCCGCGCTGAAGTGTAAGCTGGCGGTGGGCGCCGCCACCGATCCATCACGCTCACCGAACACGGTATTGTAGCGCGCATCGTCGTCCTCGACCGGCGCCCGTCGCATGTAGGGTGGCAAAGGGACCGCACCGAAATGGTCCAACTGCGCCATGAAGGGCTCGCTCCCCTCCCAGCTGAACTCGATAAGATGCTCCCCTTCCACCTGATCAATGCGCACCGCACGGAACACACGTCCCTCCCTCTCAAGAAGCAGTTCCTCCCCTTTCCAGCGTTTCGCATTGCCCACCATGCACCACCAGCGTGAACTGCTTCGGTCAAGCAATGCCCTTTCGATCGGTCGCTCCTGCTCCGGTGTGAGCACCATGCATTCCAACGCCGCGCCACTGGAGCGATGGAAGCCGATACGCGCATGCACCACCCGCGTGTCGTTCAGCACCAACATCGCATTTGATGGAAGCAGGTCAGGGAGTTCCTCGAAGAGGTGGTCCGAAATGACCCCATCGCGCACTACGAGCAATTTGCTCGCATCACGCTCCGCCAGCGGCCGCTGAGCGATGCGCTCTTCGGGCAACACATAGGTGAAATCGGAAATGGAAAGCTCTCGCGGGTGCATCGGTGCGAACCTACGTCCATCGATCCCTTCCGGAATGTCCGAAGGGTGCGATCAATGGCGGTTAGGCGACCTTCAACGCGTTCTCCACCTTCTCTTTGAGAAGTGCGTGCTTCACCACCTCGATCATCTCTGTGACGTAGGTGAAGCGCATGCCCTTGGTGTAGCGCGCATCGATGTCTTCGATGTCCTTGCGGTTGTCGACGCTGAGGACGATCTCCTTGATGCCCGCGCGCTTGGCCGCGAGGATCTTCTCCTTGATACCGCCTACCGGCAACACGCGGCCACGCAGGGTGATCTCCCCGGTCATGGCGGTGAACTTGCGCACCTTTTGTTGGGTGAACGCGCTGGCGATGCTGGTGAGCATGGTGATGCCCGCGCTCGGGCCGTCCTTTGGCGTAGCGCCCTCCGGTACGTGTACGTGTACGTTCCAACGCTTGAAGACATCGCCCTCGATGCCGACGATGTCGCTGTGCGCCTTGAGGTATTCCAACGCGATGATGGCGCTCTCCTTCATCACGTCGCCCAGGTTGCCGGTCAGCGTGAGTTTGCCCTCCCCTTTGGTGATGCTGGTCTCGATGAAGAGGATGTCGCCACCGGTCGGTGTCCAGGCCAAACCCGTGACCACACCGGCCACGTCGTTGCCCTGGTATTTGTCGCGGGCATGACTGGGACCGTAGATCCTCACCAGGTCGTCCAAGCCGAGGGTAATGGAGTACTTCTCCTTTAATGCGATCTGCTTCGCGCGGTACCGCACCAGCTTCGCGATCCGCTTTTCCAAGGTGCGCACACCGCTCTCATCGGTGTATTGTTCGATGATCGCTTCCAAAAGGCCGGCCGCCAGCTTGAGCTGCTTGGGTTTGATCCCGTTCTCGGTGAACTGCTTGGGCAACAAGTGGCGATGCGCGATCTCCAGCTTCTCTTCTTGCGTGTATCCGTTCACCTCGATGATCTCCATACGATCACGTAGCGCTGGATGGATGCTGCTAAGGCTGTTCGCAGTAGCGATGAACATCACGCGGCTCAGGTCGTATTCGATCTCCACGTAGTTATCGTAGAACGCGCTGTTCTGCTCGGGATCCAAAACTTCGAGCAGGGCGCTCGCGGGATCACCATGGAAGTCCTTGCCCACCTTGTCGATCTCGTCGAGCACGAAGACCGGATTGCTGGTGCCGGATTTCTTCAGGTTCTGGATCAGTCGGCCGGGCATGGCGCCGATGTAGGTCTTGCGGTGCCCGCGGATCTCGCTCTCGTCGTGGAGACCACCGAGGCTCATGCGCACGTACTTGCGGCCCAGCGCTTCGGCCATGCTCTTGCCCAGGCTCGTTTTTCCCACACCCGGTGGACCATAGAGGCAGATGATGGGGGCTTTCATGTCCCCCTTCAGCTTCAGCACAGCGAGGTGCTCGATGATGCGTTCCTTCACCTTCTCCAACCCGAAGTGGTCGCGGTCCAGGATCTTCTGGGCGTTCCGCAGGTCGAACTTGTCCGAACTGTATTCGCCCCAAGGGAGTTCCAACAGCAATTGCACATAGTTGCTCTGCACACTGAACTCCGCCCCGGCAGGGTTCATGCGCTGCAATTTGCTCAATTCCTTTTCGAAGGTTTCGGCCACCTTGGCGGTCCACTTTTTCTTGGCGGCCTTGATGCGCATCTCCTCGATCTCCTGTTCGATCGGGTTGCCGCCCAGTTCGTCCTGGATGGTCTTGATCTGCTGGTGCAGGAAGTACTCACGCTGTTGGCGGTCCACCTCGGTGCGCACTTTGCTCTGGATCTCGTTCTTCATTTCCAGGAGCTGTAGCTCCTTGGTCATGTGCGCCAGCAGCATCTTCGCGCGCTCGCGCAGGTCGGCCACTTCCAACATGCGCTGCTTCTCGGCCACCTCCGCGTTCATATTGCTGCTGATGAAGTTCACCAGGAAGCTGGGCGAGTCGATGTTCTTGATCGCGAACTGCGCCTCGGTGGGGATGTGCGGACTTTGCTTGATCGTCTCCAACGCCAGATCCTTCAGCGAGCTCACCAACGCCACGAACTCTTTGTCGTCCTTCGCGGGACGGATCTCGGCGAACTCCTTGATGCGTGCGGTGAAGTAGGGTTCCACCTTCACCATCTCCAGCACTTCGAATCGCTTCTTGCCCTGGATGATGGCGGTGGTGCTACCGTCCGGCATGCGCAGCATGCGGATGATCTGCGCGATCGTCCCTACACGGTTGAGGTCTTCGGCGCGAGGCTCCTCGATCTGTGCGTCCTTCTGGCTCACCACCCCCAAGGTCCGGTTGCCCTTGTACACGTCCTGGATGAGGCGGATGCTGCGGTCCCGGCCAACGGTGATGGGGATCACCACGCCAGGGAAAAGGACCGTGTTGCGCAGGGGCAGCAACGGCAGTTCGGGCGGGGTGCTCTCCGCGTTCATCTGCTCCTCGTCCTCGGCGGTGATCAGAGGGATCAGCTCTGTCTCGCTCTCCAAGGCTTCGGAACTGAACAGGTTGTCAGAAGGAAGGATATCGTTCATCAATGGGTTGCCAGGATGTCAGGCGCAAAGGTACCGAGCCCCTCTGCCCCCAACGAAAGGTGATTTTCAACAGGACGACCAAGAGAGGTCAAGCCTTGTGCCGGGCGGGAAATATCTGCCAGATGGGCAGATCGCCCTAGGTCCGCGGACGGTCCTCGCGGAAAACATGCTCCAGCATGGCGCGGTCCACGGCGGTGAGTGGCACATGGCGGCGCTCCATGACGCGTTGGGCCGTATCCAGGGCTTTGTCCAACGTGTGCTCCAAAAAGCCACCCGCCCCACCCCAAGTGAAGCTGGGGAGGTGCTTCGGCGGGAAGCCGCTGCCGAACACGTTGGCCGCCACGCCCACCACGCTGCCCGTATTGAACATGGTGTTGATGCCGCTCTTGGCATGGTCGCCCATCACCAGGCCCAGGAACTGCAAGCCGGTGTCCACCATCGCGCGCTCCGCATAGCTCCATGCTTTCACCGGACCGTAGGTGTTCTTCAGGTTGCTGGTGTTGGTGTCGGCACCGAGGTTGCACCACTCGCCCAGCACACTGTTGCCAAGGAAGCCATCGTGGCCCTTGTTGCTGAAGCCGAGGATCACGCTATTGCTCACCTCACCGCCCACACGGCATTCCGGCCCCACCGCCGTTGCGCCGTAGATCTTGGCTCCCATCTTCAGTTGGGCACCGGCCCCCAAACCGAAGGGACCGCGGATCATGCATCCTTCCATCACTTCGGCGCCCTTGCCGAAATAGATCGGGCCGCTTTTCGTATTGAGGATGCTCGCCTCCACCACCGCACCTTCTTCGAGGAAGATGAGGTTCGGGTCGCCGACGACCGTGTTCAGCGCACTGAGCGGTTGGGACCGACGTCCTTCGGTGAGCAACGCGAAGTCGTTGATGAGCGCAGCACCGCAGTGCTGGAAAAGATGCCACGGGCGCTCGAAGCGCACGACCTCTCCATGGAACTCGGTCTTCTGTAGATAAGCCGGTGGTGTGGACCAATCGCTCATCATGGGCGCCTGCCCACCCTCCCGGCAGAAGGCAAGTACTTCCCCTTGCTTCAACAACATCTGCCCTGGAACGAGGTCCAGCACGGCGGATACCAGATCCGGCGTGGGCAGCAGGCTCCCGCGTACGTCGCGCAGAAGATCGCCTTGCACCGTTGGGAATTTCTCCGCCAGATAGGCTTCGGTGGCGTAACCGACCGGCAATTCGGTCATGCGCCACCACATATCGGCCAGAGTGAGAATGCCTGGCCGTAGCGCCGCCACGGGACGCGTGAACGTGAGGGGTAACAGGTGCCGGTGCAAGCCGGCATCGGAGAGCAGCAGGGCCATGCGCCGAAGGTAGAAGCCTTCTCAAGATCACCCTTCGGGCTGCGCCGGGATCTCTCACGCCCATCCGACGTTGCTCAACCCTTCGAGCGCCCAGTTCTGCGCGGGTTTCGCGTCTTGGCTGGTCGCGAGATCCCTCCGGCTCGTCACCAAAAGTGATCTTGAGACGGCTTCTAGCCGTGCCTGCGGATCAAAGACCGAAGAGGCCCAGCACGTAGTAGACAACGGCCGCGAGCACGGCACTGACCGGGATGGTGAGGATCCAGGCCCATAGAAGCTGGATGGTCACCCCCCACCGCACCGCGCTGAGCCGCTTGGTGGCGCCGACGCCAATGATGCTCCCGGTGATGGTGTGGGTGGTGCTCACCGGAATGCCCATTTGTTCGGTGAGGTACAAGGTCATCGCGCCCGAAGTTTCGGCGCACACCCCTTCCAATGGGGTCACCTTGGTGATGCGCGTACCCATGGTCTTCACGATCTTCCATCCACCGCTGAGGGTACCCAGGCCAATGGCGGTATAGCACGCGAGCGGCACCCAATTGGGCATTTCCTTGATGTCGGCGATATTGCCGTTGGCGATCAGCGCGGCGCTGATGATGCCCATCACCTTTTGCGCATCGTTCCCCCCGTGGCCGATGCTGAAGGCGGCGGAACTGAAGAGCTGCAAGCGCTTGAACATGTTCCCCACCGAGAGTGCCGTGGGTGTCCGCACCTTCTCCACATAGATGTAAGCGAGAATGAAGCAGAGCACCGTCACCATCAGCCCGTAACGAATGATGGAATTGTCCGACTTGTTCAATCCTTTGCCGAGTTTCTCCACGTCCACACCGGGGTCAACGTTCTTCTGGATGGATTCGGCGAGGCCCGCTCCGCCCTTGCTACCGAAACCGGTGAGGTACGGCTTGGCCGCTTCCAGCTTCTCGCGGGCGGCCTCGTAGTCGGCGGTCTTGCCGGGGTCGGCGTCAGCGGCCTTCTTCGCCACATCCACCTTGTAGTACTTGGCGAGGTTCTCCTCCAGCTTCTTCTGCTGTAGATGCGAGAAGAGGAACCATGTGCAGACCGCAGCCACCAGAATGAACGCGATACGGGTCCACACGTTCCGCACGATGGTGATGAACGTGATGAACATGGAGTTCACCATGCCGATGAGCGGGGCGAGAAAGATGAAAAGCACGGTCGCGATCACCTTGTCGCTCGCGACCACATCCTTGAGCACGAAATGATCCACCGTGACGATCGCGTGCGCGATCGCGGCACCGGCGAACCCCCCGATCAAGGTATGCGAACTGCTGCTGGGGATACCGTACCACCAGGTGAGCAGGTTCCAGGTGATCGCCGCGATAAGGCCGCTGAGGATGACCGGCAGGGTGATGAAATCCGCCTGCACCGTTTTGCTGATGGTGTTGGCCACCGCATGGTCCTTGAAAATGAAGAAGGCGACGAAGTTGAAGAAGGCCGCCCAGATCACGGCCTGCAGCGGCGTGAGCACTTTGGTGCTAACCACCGTGGCGATGGAATTGGCCGCGTCGTGGAATCCGTTGATGTAGTCGAACACCAACGCCAGGAAGATGATGACCACCAGCAGGGTCATGCGGTCAAGCGTACTTCAGCATGATGGACTCCAGCACGTTCGCCACATCCTCGCATTTGTCCGTGGCCATTTCGAGCGTACCGTACAGGTCCCGCAGCTTTATCAGGGTAATGGCGTCCTTTTCATTGGCAAAAAGGCGCTGAAGGCCCCGGTCATGCACTTCGTCCGCCTCGTTCTCCACCGCGTTGATGCGGACGACCAGTTCAGCGTGCTGGTTGTCCTTGTGCATTTGCCGCAAACCCTGCACGGCCAGTTGGATGATGATCGATCCCTCGTTCACCAGCCGCGCCAGTTCGCGCGCCGTGTCGTCCGGCTTGCCAATGCCGAAGAGCTCCAAGTTCTTTCCGGCGGCGAGGATGAAATCCGCCACATCATCCAGCGCGCTGGCCAGCTGGTGGATGTCCTCCCGATCCAGCGGCGTGATGAAATTCCGCGCCAGTTCGGTGAAGATGGTATGCGTCAGGTCGTCGTTCGCCCGCTCGGTGATCTCCAACCGTTCCAGGATCGCCGTGCGATGCGCGCCCGGCTCGATCCCCATGATCTGCACCAGGTCCTCGGACATCTTCAGCACGTTCGCGGCCGATGCCTCGAAGTGGTAGAAGAAGATCCGGTCCTTGGGACGGAAGATCTGGAATAGCGAGCCGATCCCCATGGTGCTTTCTGTAAGGTGGCGGCAAATGTAGACGGCCGCTCCAGAGCCGCTCGGAGCCCTTCCATCCTTAACCTTGGCTTAACATGGGACCGCAAGGCTCATCGGCCTAGTTTCGCCCCGCGCCTTCGCTCTTTCGGCTGCGGCGCACGAAGCATGCTCTATGAATTCGACGGTTACAGGCCGGTGGTCCATCCTTCGGCGTTCGTACATCCGCAGGCCGCGGTAACGGGCAACGTGGTGATCGGTGCGGATGTGTACATCGGCCCGGGCGCGGCCCTGCGAGGAGATTGGGGCGAGATCGTGGTGAAGGACGGATGCAACGTGCAGGAGAATTGCACCATCCACATGTTCCCCGGGGTGAAAGTGGTGTTGCATCCGGGTGCGCACATCGGCCACGGGGCGATCATCCACGGCGCCACCATCGGACGCAACTGCCTGGTGGGGATGAACGCGGTGTTAATGGACAATGTGGTGCTCGGTGATGAATGCATCGTAGGTGCACTGAGTTTCCTTCCCGCGGAAAGCATATGGGAGCCACGCAAAGTGATCGTGGGCAATCCCGCGAAGGTGATCAAGGAGGTGAGCGATGCGATGCTCGCCTGGAAGACCGAAGGCACAAAGCTCTATCAAGGACTACCCGCACAGTTGCACACCACATTGAAAGAGTGCGAAGCCTTGCGCGAAGTTGACACGAGCCGACCGCCGATCACGGGGCGGTACCGGACGTGGACGGAAGAAAAAAGAGAGCGCGATGCGGGTTAGTGCCGGCCTTGAACGGGCCCAGTGGTCAGTCCGATCCGCGCATCTTGGAACCTTCCTCCAAGTGCAACGCATGCAACAGGCGATGTAACGCGGGCGCCAGCACCATGGCCACGGTGGTGAGCAGGCCGATACCACAGTAGAGCGCATAGATCGACGCGAAGATCTTCGCGCTGGTATCCGGCAGGTCGCCAATGGGACCCATGCCGGCCAGGATCATCGAGGCATTGAGGAAGGCGTCCACGGCCGGTTGACCCGCGAAGTGGACGTACCCAGCGGTGCCTGCCGCGAGCGAGATCGCCACAAAACCGAGCGCCGCGAGCACGTACCGCCACTGGCGTCTCACAAATGCCCTCCGGTCCAACAACGGCTGGCTGCGATGCTCGAACATGTCGCCAAGGTATCCCTCTTCAACAGGAGACGTTCAGCAAATGGGCTTCGGCCCGCGTCCGGAGGATCGCTCCTGCGGTCATCTTCGCGACCGTTCACGCTCGCCACCATGCGCGGTCTCTCCACCATACTCCTGCTCATCGCCAGCAATGCGTTCATGACGCTCGCTTGGTATGGCCACTTGAAGTTCCATGAATGGTCATGGGCCAAGCGCCTGGGTCTTTTCAGTGTGGTCCTGATCAGTTGGGGCATCGCGTTCTTCGAGTATGTGTTGCAGGTCCCCGCCAACCGCTTTGGCCACGTGGATCACGGCGGACCATTCACCCTGGTACAACTGAAGGTGATCCAGGAGGTGATCACGCTTGCTGTGTTCGCCGTGTTCACCAGCATCGCCTTCAGGCAAGAAACGCTACGGTGGAACCACTTGCTCGCTGCGATACTGCTGGTGGCGGCCGTGTTCCTCGTGTTCAAAGAACGCTGACCTGATGCAGATCCCGCTCCTCAAGGAGATCGTCCTGATCCTCGGCCTATCGGTGGCGATGATCCTGTTGTTCAAGCGGCTCAAGCTTCCGGTGCTGCTCGGCTTCCTGGCCACCGGCGCCGTGTTCGGCCCGCATGCGTTGGGGTTCGTTTCGGCCACGCATGAGGTGGAACTGCTCGCCGAGGTCGGCGTCATCTTCCTGCTCTTTGTGATCGGGATCGAGTTCAGCCTGAAGAGCTTGGCCACGGTGGGTCGCACGGCGCTTCTGGGTGGCACCTTCCAAGTGGCGGGCACCGTGGCAGCGACCGCCTTGGTCGCGCATTTTTTCGGGCTGGGATGGCCCTCCGCGATCTTCCTGGGTTTTCTTTTCGCGTTGAGCAGCACGGCCATCGTGCTGAAGCTGCTTCAAGAGCAAGGCGCGATAAGCGCGTCGCACGGCCGGGTGTCGTCCGCCATGCTGATCTACCAGGACATCATCGTGGTGCCGATGATCCTGCTCACGCCGATGCTCGCCGGACATTCGGAGGACCCTGCCGCGGACCTCTATGCGATGCTGGGCAAAATGATCGTTTTGTTGGTCCTTGTGTTCGTAGCGGCGCGGTTCGCCGTGCCGAAACTGCTGGACGCGGTGGTGCGCACCCAGAGCCGTGAGCTCTTCATCACCACCATCGTTGTGCTCTGTTTCGCTACGGCCTGGCTCACCTCCTCGATCGGTCTATCCCTGGCGCTCGGTGCTTTCTTCGCCGGGCTGATCATCAGCGAGAGCGAACACCGCTACCAGGCCACAGGCAATATCCTTCCCTTCCACGAGGTGTTCATCAGTTTCTTTTTCGTGAGCATCGGCATGTTGCTGGACCTGGCCTTCCTGTGGGAACATCTGTTCACCGTCCTCTTCTTCACCCTGCTCACGCTTCTGGGCAAGACGGTGATCACGGCACTGGCCGCCTTGGTGCTCCGATATCCCTTGCGCACCGCGCTGCTCACCGGCTTCGCGCTTTGCCAGGTGGGTGAGTTCGCCTTCATCCTCTCGGCGACCGGCTTGGAACAGGAGGTGCTTTCCCGGGAACACTATCAGTTGTTCCTGTGCGTCTCGGTGATGACCATGGGCCTGGCGCCCTTTATCATTCTTCGCTCCAACAAGTGGGTGTCACTGCTCCTGCGCTCCCTGGTCCCTGCGCAAGCACGGCATCGGCTCGATGCGTTGCGCTCTGCCCGCCAGGAAACCCATGCGGAGAAAAAAAAGTTGAGCGACCATATCGTGATCGTGGGCTTCGGCCTGAACGGGCGTAATGTGGCGCGAACGGCACGTCTCGCCGGGATCGGACATGTGGTGATCGAAGGCGATCCGGACCTCGCCGAACAGGCGCGCGCCGAAGACATCGAAGTGATCAGCGGCGATGCCAGCAATGAGCATGTGCTCGAAGAGGCCGCCGCCGCCAGGGCCCGGGTCGTGGTGGTGGCCATTGCCGACCCCGCGGCCACCAAACGTGTGGTGGCACGGGTCCGCCGTCTCTCCGACGCGCCCCACATCATCGTGCGCGCCCGCTTCGTGGCGGAGATCGAGGAACTGCGTGCCTTGGGTGCCAATGAAGTGGTCCCTGAGGAGTTCGAGACCTCGATCGAGATCTTCGCCCGCACCCTGCGCCACTACCTGGTCCCGGAGGATGAGGTGGAGGAACTCGTGACCCGGGTACGCGGTTCCCATTACAAAGCCCTGCGCTCCATGGCCAAGGCCGGGGCGCATGAAGGAATGGCCGTTCATGCGAGCGACCAAGAACTGGCCGCGCTACCGGTCCGCTTTGGAAAGAACCGCACGGTGGGCCAACGCCTCATGGACACCGATGTGAAAGGTCGCTTCGGCGTGAACGTGCTCGCGATCAAGCGGGGCGACCGCGTGATCACCGGTGTCGATGGCACCACACGCATGCTCTCGGACGATGTGCTCTACGTGCTCGGGCCACCCCAAGGCATCGCCAACCTGGACCGCCTGTTGCGCGAATAACCGGGCAGGCAACTTCCGCACGCGGGGCGCGTATGAAACCGCCTGCCCGCATGACCGATCCAGCACTGCCCATTTCGCATATCCTGATCATCGACGATGAAGAGGATTGCAACTTCGTGACCCGCCTGGTGCTCCAACGCAGCGGTTACCAGGGCACCGTTACCTGTTTCACCAGTGCCATGGGCGCCCTGGAACATCTCGAGCAGAGCCCGATGCCCCCGGACCTGATCTTCCTGGACATCAACATGCCGGGCATGACCGGCTTCGAATTCCTCGGCGCCTGCGAGCATGCCTCGCTCCTACCGAACGGGCGAACCTCCGTGGTGATGTTCTCCTCCAGCAACCGTCCCTGTGACATGGAGCAGGCCGAACGGCATGGTTGTGTGATCGGGTACGTGGAGAAAGCACTGACCACCGAGGCGTTCGAACGTATGACCCAACAGCACGCACGGCAACGTGGCGGCATTAACTTCGACACACGATCATGAGGAAGGTTCTGATCATCGAGGACGAGGCGATCATCTCGTTCGGTTACCGGTTGCAGATCGAGCGAATGGGGTTCGAAGTGATCGGTGTGGCCCGCAGCTCCGCTGAAGCAGAGGCCCTGATCGCCTTGGAACGGCCCGACCTGATGATCATGGACGTCTACCTCAAGGGTCCGAAGACCGGGCTCGAACTGGCCCAGGAGATCCACGCCAAGGACCCGATCCCCGTGGTTTTCCTCACGGCCAGCACAAAACCCGAGGTCGTGGAAGCCATCCGCGCGCTGAAGGATGCGCAGTATCTGGCTAAACCGATCAGTTCGGACGGCCTCTCCGATGTGCTCGAACGCTTCCTCCGTCAGCATGCTGAACGATGAGGGGGGCTCGGTGCCACCATTGAGCACACCCCAGGCGGAACGGCTGCATCGGCTCGCCCATGATCTGAAGAACCGCATTGCTGGCGCGCTCGAAGCCGTGCGATCGTTGCATGAGCGCCCCGACGGTATGGATCCCGCGGAGCTTTCGATGTTCGCGGAACGCAACCTGTTCCAAGCCCTCCGGGACATCGAATCCGCCCTGGACGATCTCGGGGTGGAGCGTGGACCGGGGAAGCTGCGGATGGAGCCGGTCGATCTCACCCACCTCCTGAACGGAACGCTCGCCGATGTACGACCACGTCTCCAACGCAAAGCCCAAACGGCGATCACCGAGGTCGGCAAAGGTCTGAAGGTGGTCGGCGACCCCGAACTCCTCCGCCAATTGGTGCATGGCCTTATGACCAATGCCTCGAAGTTCTCCGCCGCCGGTTCGGAGATCCGCGTTTCAGCGGCCGAACAGAACGGTCAAGTGATCGTGCATGTTGAGGACCGCGGCGTGGGCCTGTCACCGAGCGACCTCCAAGAGCTTTTCGTGCGTTATGCCTGGCTCAGTTCCCGTTCCACGGCGGGCGAAGGCCAGGCGCGAAGCACGTTGGCGCGCGCACGGCAATGGGCGATGCTCCACCATGGGTCCCTGGAAGCGGAAAGCGAGGGCATTGGCATGGGTACTCGCTTCACCCTGCGGCTACCTGCGCCCTGAACCGATCGGCGCGTTCAATCCAGTACCCGCCGGATCTGTTTGGCAACCCGTTGGCCCTTGCCGTTCATCGCCAGGTTGAACTCCAACTCAGTGCCTATCAGTAGTTCGGCGAATTCGATGTCCTCCAGATCGTCCCGCATGAAGAACAGGTTATTGTCCGGGTAACGGATGAAGCCATACCCGTTGTGCAGGCTCATTACGGAGCTTCGGTGCCGCTCGTCGTCCAGCAGTACCGTGGTGGCGGTGGAAGGCATCCCCCCATCGGCGTCGCCGTCGCGGATGGTGGTGTCGCGAACGACGAAGAGGTCGCGTACCACGGGATCGTTCTCCTTGAGCCCCTCATCGATCAGGTCGTGCATGGGCATGGGGTAGCTCACTTCGTTCCAGAGGTCGGTGCTCGTTTTTGTGACCTGCAGCTCACCGCTCTGTTCATCGGTGAACTCGAAGTCCCAACCTATGAGCATCGTCTTGCAGCCCAGTGTATGGAGCTTCCGCACCAGCGGCACATGGTCGCCATCGCTGGCGATGAGCACCACGATGTCGTAGCGCTTCAGCATGCACAGCTCGTACGTCTCCAGGGCCATCAGCACATCCACGCCTTTCTCGCGCTTGCGGCCTTGTTGGTCCTTCACGGGGAGGTAGTGCGTTTGCACAGCGTTGTACATCAGCACATCGTCGAACACGCGATCGTAGTAGAGCTGGTTCGGTTTCTCGTTCGCGTCGCGGGCGGTGAAACGCCCACGGAAGAAGTGGGCGTCCACGATGTGGCAGAGGTTGGGGTGGGTGTTCTCCCGTTCGGCGATGATGTGCCGGATGTAGTCATGCAGCCCCCCGATGTGGATCCGGCGGCGGTGCGCATGCACGTAGTTGTAATAGTTGCTGACGTGCGTGAAGTAACTGCCGTCGTAGAACACGCCCACTTTGAGGGCCAGATTTCCTTTCATAGCGTAGGGATAGGATGAGCAGGGCGCCAAATGTAGCGTGCCCGGATCCCCGCCGGTGGCCGCGGCTCTACCTTCGGCGCATGGGCAGGTATTTCTGGCTCTTGTTCGCGCTCCTGGCGGGCCGCTCCGCCATCGCCCAGGCCGCGGACAGTTCGATGGCGATCACCTTCACCGGCGCCATCAACCTCCCGCTCGCCATGAAGCCGATGCATGCCCTGGCCATGGAAGCCTGGAAGGTGAGCTTTGGCCGCGAACCGGGGGCGGCGATCGTGCTCAACGACGCGGACAACGGCGTTTTGGAGGCCACGGCGCACTTCAATTACCGGTCCGCCAAGCTCAATGGGCGCGAGGAGACCATGGGTCGCGTGAGCTATCGCGTGCGTATCCGCTCCGAGAACGGCACCTGTTCGGTGGGTGTGACCCAGTTCAAGCACCAGGGCAATAAGGCGGCCCTTCGTGGGGGGATCGACCTTGGGCTGGTGACCGTGGGTGGCCCTCCGTTGGGCCGAACCCCAGGGCTTTCCCCTTGGGGCGCCAAGAACATCATGGCCGAAGTGCGCTCACGGTCCCGGTCCACCGCCGATCGCGTGATCCGGGCGTTCGTGGCCGCGATGCAGGCCACCGCTTCGGACCGCTGAAACCCGAGCGGCGCTTGGCCGTTCAACAGGCCAGCTCGCCGCATCGTGGATCCCCGCTCCTACCGTTTCTGGCCGATGGTCGCCACCGTACTGGCGATCCTGTTCATCTCGTTCGATGTCCACCTGGTCTCCCGTGCCCGCGACGTGCAACAGCGGATGGGCGCCGAGGTGGAACTGTTGGACGCCCTGGGTCGTATGGCCCGCTCGGTGAACGAATTGTCCACCATCCACCGCGTGGACCTGCACACGGGGCAGGACCACTGGAAGCACCAGCTTTTCGCGCTGCGCACGGACCTGGAACGTACGGCGGCCCGGTTCGCATTGGAACCCGGCATGGCCGAACTTCCCGCCGCGCTCACGCTCTCCCTGGAACAGGTGGATTCCTTGCACCATCAAGCGTTGATGGAAGCATCCATCCCGGAGGATCAGCGCACCTCACAGGCCGTGCTCCAATTGGTCGCGATGCGCGCCTCCAAAACCTTGGAACGCACCGCCCGCATCGTGCATGAGCAGGGGCTCAGTGTACACTCCGGCCAGCTGAGCCGTCGTTGGGATGAGGCGCAGGTGCTCATGTTCCTTTCTTGTCTCATGGCCGTGGTCTTCGCACTGCTCGTAGGTATGAACCGGCGACTTCTGGTGGATAGCCGTCAACGCGGCGATCAACTCACCCACGCCAAGCAACGCCTGGAGCAGACCAACCGCGAACTACGTGAGACCATGCTGAGCAAGGAGGAGAAAGAAGTGATGCTCAAGGAGATCCACCACCGGGTGAAGAACAACCTCCAGATCGTGAAGAGCCTGATCCGCTTCCAGCAGGACCAGGTGACCGACGCACGGACGCGCGAGCTCTTCAATGAATGCATCAACCGGGTGAGCGCGATGGCGCTGGTGCATGAGCAGACCTACCTGAGCAAGGACCTGGCGAACATCCCGGTGAGCACCTACCTCGATCATTTGGTGCGCGACCTGGTGAGCGCCTACAGCGTGCATCACAAGAAGCTCCGCATGGACATCGAGATCCATGTGCCCACCTTGAGCGTCGATACGCTCGTGCCGCTGGGCCTGTTGATCAACGAGGTGATCAGCAACAGCTTCAAATACGCTTTCGAGGGGCGTGACGGTGGGACCATCATCGTTCACCTGAACGGCAACGAAAGCGATGGGCTGCGCATGACGATCGGCGATGATGGCGTCGGCCTCAAGAGCCGGGAGGGGTTCCATCGCCCGAACAGCCTGGGCATGGACCTGATCCACACGTTGGCAGGCCAGTTGGACGCCGACATCCACCTGCTGGATGGTCCTGGTACCCGCTACGAGCTGGTGAGCCAAAAGCTATCGAAGCGCAGGGTCGCCTGACCACCGGTCCGTCCCAAGCCTTCCGATCCGAACATCACCCCGGGCGAATAGTTTCGCGGTCCCTATCGCGAACCCATGAACCTCCGTCTTTTCTTCGCATGCGCCCTATTGGCCGCCTGCGGCGCACCCAACGATCCCGCCAGCACACCCTCCGTGGAACGCCTCCAGTATCCTGAGACCCGCAAGGACAGCATTGCGGGAGACACCTTGCACGGCACATTTGTGTCCGACCCCTACCGCTGGTTGGAGAACGACACCAGCGCCGCCACAAAGGCCTGGGTGGATGGCCAGAACGCTGTGACCAACGCGTTCCTGGAGAAGATCCCGTTCCGCAAGGATATCGCCAAGCGCTACGAGGAACTGTTCAACTTCCCCAAGGTGAGCGCTCCTATCAAAGTGGGCGACCTCTTCTTCCAATACCGCAATAGCGGATTGCAGAACCAAAGCGTGATCTACGTGCGGAAGGGACTGGATGGGGAAGACAAGGTCTTCATCGATCCCAACGCCATCGATCCCGCGGGCACCACCACCTTCAACCTGATGGGCGCGAGCAATGATGATC
>JAGNSU010000011.1 GCA_017987895.1 Flavobacteriales bacterium
GCGGACTTCGGTCCGCCCTTCGTGTTCACCGCAGTTCCGTCAACCGTTCCGCGTCCATGCGCACCAGGATGCCGAGCAGGATGGTGAAGCCGATCAACGAGCTGCCGCCGTAGCTGAAGAAGGGGAGTGGGATGCCGATCACCGGTGCGAGGCCGATGGTCATGCCCACGTTGATCATGAGGTGCAGGAAGAAGACGCAAGCCACGCAATAAGCATAGATCCTGCTGAAGCGTGATCGTTGCCGGTCGCTGATCCAGATGCAACGCAGAATGAGCGCGGTGAAGAGCGCCACTACGAGGGTGGTGCCGAGGAAGCCCCATTCCTCGCCCACGGTGCAGAAGATGAAATCGGTGCTCTGCATGGGCACGTACTTGTACTTGGTGAGCGTGCCTTCCAGGTAGCCCTTGCCGGCGAAGCCGCCGCTGCCGATCGCCGTCTGGCTTTGCTTCACATTGTAGCCCAGGCCTTGTGGATCCTCCATCTGCCCGAGCATAACCAGGATCCGGTCTTGCTGGTGCTTGGCCAAACCGCTCACTAGGTAGTCCACGCTGCTGATGAAAGCAACGCTGCCCAGCAAGCCGAAGAGGATCAACCCATAGTAGCGTTTGCGGTAGCGGCGGATGATCAAGTTGCCCACCACCCAGAAGGAGACCAGTGCGAACACCGCGATCAAGCCCATCAGAAAGTACTGGCCGCCCACGACGATGTCCGTGAACGGGATGCCGAAGGTGCTTTCCTTCAGGATCAACGCGAGTACGCTGAGCACCGCTGCCAGGATGGCGATGAGCAGGATGTTGCCCGAAAGTCCTTCCCGGTAGAGCACGAGAATGAAGGCACCGGAGACGAGCGCGGTACCCGTGTCAGGTTGCAGCATGATGAGGGCGACAGGCAAAAGGATGATCGCTGTGGCCACGGTGCGCGAACGCAGATCGGCCAACGCCTTCAGTCCACTGAGGTAGCGCGTAAGGGCCAGACTGGTGGCGAACTTGGCGAACTCCGCAGGCTGGATGCCGAAGCTGCCCACACCGAACCATGCCTTCGCGCCGTTCACTTCCTTGCCCACCAGCAGTACCAGTAGTAATAGCAACATCACCGCAGCGTAGATCACCCACGCCAGGTCCCGGAAGAAGCGGCCTTGAATGAGCATCAGTCCTGCGGCAAGCACCAGACTCGCGATGATCCACACGCTTTGCTTGCCGTACTCCATGCTCTGATCGAAGAGCCCTGGATGCGCCGGGTCGTAGGCTGCGGAATAGATGTTGGCCCATCCTGCCGCCATCAGCACCAGGTAGAGGATCACAAGCACCGGATCGAGCCGGGCGGTGATGCGGTCGCGTTCCGTGCTCATCGGCGGCGACGCGGTGCTTTCGGTTTCTTGCGGTAGAACTTCTCCAGGGAGATCAGGTCGGTCTCGAGCATCTTCTTCTCCAGGTCCGGTCGGCTGATGCTATCCGTAAGGTATTGCTCCATCAACAGGCTGGCGATCGGAGCGGCCCAGGTCCCACCGAACCCGGAGTTCTCCACGTACACCGCCATGGCGATCTTCGGATCTTCCATCGGTGCGAAGCAAACGAACACTGCGTGGTCTTGACCGTGCGGGTTCTCCGCAGTTCCGGTCTTGCCGCATACGGTGATGTTCGGGATGCGTGCTTGGCGTGCGGTGCCCCCGGGTTCGTTCACCACGCGGCGCATGCCCTCTTGGATCAGGTCGTACCAATGCGTTCCCACGCCGGTGTAATGCTGTTCGTTCCATTTGGTGAGCAGGCTATCCTGTTTCCCCACCGCGCGGACCACATGCGGATCCCGGTACCAGCCCTTGTTCGCGAAGATGGCCGCAAGGTTCGCCATCTGCATCGGCACCACCAATACTTCCCCCTGCCCGATGCTGAGGCTGTAGATGGTGCTGAAGGCCCAACGCTTTTCGCCGTAGATCTTATCGTAGAACGCCGCGTTCGGTATGCTGCCGCCCTTCAATGCGGGCAGGTCCACTTTGGGTTTCTGGCCCAGGCCGAACGAGCGCATGCCTTCGTTCCAATGGTCCAGGTTGATGCTCGCCGCCACGAAGCGATCGGGATGGTCGCCCTGCTCCATGAGGCGCTTGAAGACCATGTAGAAGTAAGGGTTGCACGAGTATTGGATCGCGCTCACGATGTTCCCCGCGTTCGGATGGTTGTGGCATCCCACCAGGCCCTTGTTGCAAGGAAATCCCGTGTTTTGGTTGATCACTGAATCCTCCAGCGCCAGGAGCGTTTGTACCAGCTTATAGATCGACCCTGGCGGATACTGTGCTTGCAGCGCGCGATCGAAGAGCGGCTTCAGTGTGTCGCGTTGCAGGATGCCGTAGTTGGTGTTCCGCACGCGGCCCACGAGCAGTTCGGGGTCGTACCCGGGCGAGGTCACCAAGCAGAGGATCTCGCCGGACTTGGGCTCGATGGCCACGATGCTGCCTTTCTTGCCTTGCATAAGCCGTTCCCCATACGCCTGCATCTCGGCATCGATGCTGGTATACAGGTGCTTGCCCTCGTAGGCCAGCGTATCGTAAAGGCCGTTCTTGTAGGGGCCTTGGATCTTGTTGTGTACGTCCACCACCACGTACTTCACGCCGCGCTTGCCGCGCAGTTCGGGCTCATAGTAAGCCTCCAGACCGCCCACGCCGATCACGTCGCCGGGTTTGTAGTAAGGGTCCTGTTCCACCTTCTTCGCGTCCACCTCGTTGAGGTAACCGAGCATGTGCGCACCGATGCGACGCGGGTAGGTGCGCAGTGTGCGGCTCTGCCCATAGAACCCCGTGTACTTGTGCAGGTGGACCGCGATAGCCGCGTACTGGTCGGCCGTGATCTGCTTTTCGAACACCGAAGGCTTGTAGCTGCTGTATCGGCCGGCATCGCCCACGCGCTTCTTCACTTCGTCCACCGACACACCGATCAAGCGCGCGAAGGCGACCGTATCGAAGGGTTGTACTTCGCGCGGCACCACCATGATGTCATACACGGGGGTATTGGCCACGAGCAGCTCGCCATTGCGGTCCAATATCAATCCGCGCGCCGGGAACACGGTGATCTGCCGCTCGCTGATGTTCGCCGCCTCGGCCTTCCAGTGGCTGTCCACCACCTGCACCCAGAAGAGCCGCAGGATGAACACCGAACTGATCAGTAGCACCGCTGCGACCAGGACGTATTTGCGCTCCTCGAAGTTCATGCCCGTTCGCGCCCCGACCTGCGCGCGAGGAGTTGGACCAACAGGCAAAGCACCAAGGTGAAAACCCCGCTTGTCAGCGCCCGAAGAAAGGTAGAGAAGAAGCGATCGAAGCGGTGCAGTTCGAAGAAGAAGAGCCAAAGATGGTGCACCAGCACCAATACGCCCGCATAGGTCAGGAACCAGGAGAAGCCCATGTGCTGCGTGTCCGGGCGCATGCCGAACTCATACCCTTCGCGCGGAGCGAGAAGGCGTTGCCAGAAGGACCGCACGTACATCATCACCAGGCAGGCGGTGGTGTGCATGCCGGCGGTGTTGTTGAACAGGTCCATCGCACCTCCCAGTAGACCGCCGATCATGAGCAACGCCCAGGCGGGCAGTTCAAAGGGCAACAACAAGAGGGCGAGCACATACAGGTAGGGGATCATCCATCCGTTGGCCACGTCCAGGTGGTCCAGGACCAGGACCTGCAGCGCCAGCAGCAACAGGACACGAAGGATGTTGGAGAGGACCGCGCCGATCATGGTCGCACCACTTGGGCCTCCAGGCTATCGCGTTCCATTTTGGCCAGGTCCTTCACCACATAGACCGGTCCGCTGCGTGTGAGGTCCTCGGTGAGGCGCACGGTGATCGTATGGTAGTTGCTGCTCGGGTCGTTGCGCAGTTCGGTCACCACACCGACCGGAATGCCTGGGGGGAAGATGCCATCGCCGCCGCGGGTCACCAACGTGTCACCTTGCTTCACGGGCGCATGCTTGCCGATGTCCACCACCGATGCCGTGCGGGGGTCGCTGGTGTCCCAGCTCAGCAAGCCGAAGTGCCCGGAACGCGGAAGCACCACACTGGTGTTCAGTTCAGGGTCCAGCACGCTCACCACCACGCTGAAGCGTGGACCTGCGGCGCTCACCACGCCCACGATGCCATCCGTGCCGATCACGCCCATGTCCGGCCCGACCCCGGCCTGGGTGCCTTTATCCAGTGTAATGGTATTGCGCTGGCGGTGTGTGGTGCTGTTCACCACGCGTGCGGCGAGGATGTCGTACCGCACCTCGTGGATCGTGTCCTGGAACGCGATGAAGCGGCTGTAGACAGGGGCGTAGGAGGATCGATCGCGGCGGCGCAGGTCCGCGTTCTCGTTGGCCAGGCGGAGGTTCACATCGCGCAGGGAGGTGTATTCCGTAATGTCGGTGCGCCAGGCGTACACCCGTCCGACCGCGGTGTTGGCGGTTCCCACCGCTTGGGCGCGGTGGTGCTCATTGCCTGCTATGGTCCAGGCGTAGGAGAGGGCCATCAACACCAGAAAGAGCAAGGTGTTGCGGATCTTGAAAAGGAAGCGGAAAAGATCGCGCATGCTGTTCTCTGCTGTCCGCACACCCGCACCGCCGCATGCCGGTCCGGGCGTAATGTGTCACGCCCCTGCCGTCATTCCCGCATCAGGAACTGGAACCGGTCGATGTTCTTCAACGCGATGCCCGTGCCGCGCGCTACGGCGCGCAACGGATCCTCGCTTACGTGCACCGGCAGTTTCGTCTTGATGCTGATCCGTTTGTCCAGTCCGCGCAGCAACGCACCACCGCCGGCCATGTAGATGCCGGTCTTGTAAATGTCGGCGCTGAGTTCGGGTGGCGTGGCTTCCAACGCGCTCAGTATCGCCTCTTCGATCTTGCTGATGCTCTTGTCCAGCGCCTGCGCGATCTCCGAGTAGGTGACCGTGATCTCCTTGGGGATACCGGTCATCAGATCGCGCCCGCGCACGGCATAGTCGGGCGGCGGGTTCTCCAGTTCGGTCATCGCGGCGCCCACTTCGATCTTGATCGTTTCGGCCGTGCGCTCACCCACCAGGATGTTGTGCTGGCGGCGCATGTACTCTTCGATATCCTGCGTGAACTCATCACCCGCGACGCGGATGTTCTTGTCGCATACGATACCGCCCAGCGCGATCACCGCGATCTCCGAGGTCCCCCCGCCGATATCGATGATCATATTGCCCATGGGCTCTTCCACATCGATCCCGATGCCGATCGCCGCGGCCATGGGTTCGTGGATCAGGTAGACCTCCTTCGCGCCCGCGTGCTCCGCACTGTCCCGCACGGCGCGCTTCTCCACTTCGGTGATGCCGCTCGGAATGCAGATCACCATACGCAGGTTCGGGGAGAACAACTGTCGACCGGGCTTGATCATCTTGATCATCCCTTTGATCATCTCTTCGGCGGCCTGGAAGTCCGCGATCACACCATCGCGTAACGGCCGCACGGTTTTGATGTTCTCGTGCGTCTTGCCGTGCATCTGTTGGGCCTGGCGGCCGATGGCGATGACACGCCCGGTGGTGCGGTCCACCGCCACGATGCTCGGTTCGTCCACCACCACCTTGTCATTATGGATGATCAAGGTGTTGGCCGTACCGAGGTCGATCGCGATCTCCTGGGTGAAAAAGTTGAACAAGCCCATGCTGATGGGTCAGTGTTTGAAGTGTCGGTGACCGGTGAGGACCATGGCGATACCCAGTTCGTCACATGCTGTAATGCTCTCCTGATCACGGACGCTCCCGCCAGGTTGCACTACGGCCGTGATGCCCGCTGCGGCGGCGATGGTGACGCAATCCGGGAACGGGAAGAAGGCATCGCTCGCCATCACCGCACCATGCAGGTCGAAGCCGAATTTGTGCGCCTTGGCGATGGCTTGTTCCAATGCGTCCACCCGACTGGTCTGGCCGGTGCCACTGGCGAGGAGTTGTGCATCCTTGGCCAGAACGATCGCATTGCTCTTGGTATGCTTCACCAGGATGTTCGCGAAGGTGAGGTCCTCCTGTTGCGCCGCCGAGGGGGCCTTTTTCGTGACCGTTCGCATCCCATCGGATCGCACGAGCACTTGGTCGGCTCCTTGTTCGAGCCGTCCGTTCAGGGCGGTACGCGACCTGATCGATGGGCGCTGGAAGGATCGGCGTTCCAAAATGATGCGGTTCTTCTTGTGACGAAGGACCTCCAGTGCTTCCGGGTCGAAACCGGGAGCGGAGATGATCTCGAAAAAGATGGCATCGATGGCTTCCGCAGTGGTCTTGTCGATGCGCGAGTTGGTGACCAATACACCACCGAACGCCGAGATCGGATCGGCCGCGAGGGACGCGTTCCAAGCCTCCTTCAGCGATGGCCGCACCGCCGCTCCGCAGGCGTTGTTGTGTTTGATGATGGCGAACGCATCGCCTTTCAGCGTGTCGAGATCATCGATGAGGTCCAGCGCTGCGTCCAGGTCCAACAGGTTGTTGTAGCTGAGCTCCTTGCCGTGCAATTGCGAGAAGAGCGCATCCAGATCGCCATGGAACGCAGCGTGCTGGTGAGGGTTCTCCCCGTACCGCAGCACATGTTCATGGGCCTCCGCCCGGTTCTGGAACCAATCGCGGATGGCGCCATCATAGCGTGCGCTCGTACCGAAGGCGAAAGCCGCGAGCGTTCTGCGTTGTGCCAGCGTTGTGGTGCCGCCGTTATCCAGGATCCGGGAAAGCTCAGGATACTGCTGGCGGTCGGATATGATCACCACATCGGAGTGGTTCTTCGCTGCGGCACGGATCAAACTGATGCCACCGATGTCGATCTTCTCGATGATCTCGGCCTCGCTCGCGCCGCTCGATACGGTGGCCTCGAAGGGGTAAAGGTCGACCACCACAAGGTCTATGGGCGGGATGGCGTACTCTTCCAATTGCGCGACATCGCTCGCGAGGTCGCGACGTCCGAGGATGCCGCCGAAGACCTTCGGATGCAGCGTTTTCACCCGGCCACCAAGGATGCTGGGATAGCTGGTAAGGTCCTCCACCGGAACCACGGGAACTCCCAACCCCTCAATGAACACCTGGGTGCCGCCGGTGCTGTAAAGAGTGACGCCCAGCCGATGGAGTTCATGGACAATGGGGCCGAGACCGTCCTTGTGGTAGACGGAGATCAATGCGCTCTGAATGCGCTTCTGCCCGCTCAACGTGCCCTTCACGATCGATGGGCGCAAGTTTACGCTGCGCGGCACCCTGATCCGTGCGGTAGTGGTCCACGTTGCCCAAAGGTTACGAACAGAGTTCCCCACGTTAGGCACCGAAGCCACGGTCTTGGCTGCGGGGCATGATCCTTACTGGACCGAACGATCGTAATGTGCCACAAGTCCCAGGCGCTCGCGTACACGGCGTAACGTCGCATGGGCCACCGCACGCGCCTTGTTGGCACCCGCGCTGAGCAGTCGATCGAGTTCCGCGGGGTCGGCCAGCAGGCGTTGGAACGTATCCCTTTCTGTTCTGAAGCCGTCCAGAAGTGCTTCGAGGAGCTCCTTCTTCGCGTGCCCGTAACCATATCCGCCCGCGAGATAGTTGGCGCGCATCGTCGTCACGGCATTGGCAGGTGCGACCAAACGGAACAGTTTGAACACGTTGTCCGCTTCGGGATCTTTCGGTGACTCCAGCGGCGTGCTATCGGTCACGATGGACATGACCTGCTTCTTAACCTCCTTTTCCGGTAGGAAGGGAACTATTGTGTTGCCGTAGCTCTTGCTCATTTTCTGCCCGTCCGTCCCGGGTACGGTCATCACTTCTTCCGCGATGCGGGCTTCGGGTGGTACGAGCACATCCCCGTGGGTGCGGTTGAAGGCGTTGGCTATGTCGCGCGTGATCTCGAGGTGCTGTCTTTGGTCCTTGCCGATCGGGACCACGTTCGCATCGTAGAGCAGAATGTCCGCTGCCATCAACACGGGGTAGTAGAACAATCCCGCGTTCACCTCGTGCAGACGTTCCTGCTTATCCTTGAAGCTATGTGCGTTGGCGAGCATCGGGTAAGGCGTTGAGCAACCCAGATACCAGGTGAGCTCGGCTACTTCGGGCACGTCGCTTTGGCGATAGAAGGTGCATCGGTCGGTATCTAGGCCGCAGGCCACCCAAGCCGCCGCTACCGCATGGGTGTTGGCACGGAGCAGCTCGGCATCGCGGATCGTGGTGAGCGAGTGGAGGTCGGCAATGAACAGGAAGGCGTCATTGCCGGGGGTATCGCTCATTTCGATCGCTGGCCGGATCGCCCCCAGTACATTGCCCAGATGGGGGGTGCCTGTGCTCTGTATTCCAGTGAGGATGCGGGCCATGGCTTCGAGGAAGGGCGGCGAAGTTAGGCGGTTAGCTTTGCGGCCCTTTGTCAAATGGAATGAGCGAACATGTGCACCACGAACGGCCCGCCATCCGCGATGGTGAGGGTCGGCGGGTGCCGCTCTTCCGGTGGCTTTTCGCCCCGTTGCGCTTCGTCTACAAGGTGTGGTTCGCGCTCATGTTCTGGTCATCACTGCTCGTGCTCTACGTGCCTTTCAAGATCCTGCTCGGGAGGGAGCGGCGCTATCGCACCGCCTTTCGCCTGAAACGCGCCTGGGCCTTCTTCCTGCAATGGGCGGCACTGCTGCCACAGCGGGTCACTTGGAAAGGTCACCTGCCCGATCCGCCGTACGTAGTGGTGAGCAATCACAGCAGCTACCTCGACATTGTGCAGATGTTCAACCTGGTCCCCGACTATTTCCTCATGATGGGGAAGTACGAGCTCCAGCGTTGGCCTTTGTTCCGCATCTTCTTCAAGCGGATGGATATAGCCGTGAACCGGGGCAGCCGGGTCGAGGCCGCCAAGGCCTTTCGACGGGCCGCTGCGGCCATCGATCGTGGGGCCTGTGTGGTCCTCTTTCCCGAGGGTACCATTCCGTTGACCGTGCCGCGCATGAAGCACTTCAAGGATGGGGCCCTGCGCCTGGCCATTGAAAAGCAGGTGCCCATCGTGCCGGTCACGTTCCTCAACCATTGGCGCCTGTTCGGGGATCCTGAAGACCTCTTGAGCCGCGGGCACCCCGGGGTCGCCAGGGCCGTGGTGCATCCGGCCGTGGAGACCAAGGGTCTTACGGACGCCGATCTGGTAGTTTTGCGCCATCGTCTTTTCGACCTGATCGAAGCCCCCCTGCTGGAACATGAAGCTGGATGATGCCACACTGGACCGCATCGCTGAACTCGCACGGCTCGACTTCAGCGACCCCGCCCGACGCGCGGCCATGTTGAAGGATATGGAGCGGGTGCTGGCCTTCGTGGAGAAGCTGAACGAAGTGGATACCTCGGGCGTGGAACCGTTGGTCTTCATGACCGAGGAAGAGAACGTGCTACGCGAGGACCACGCGGTCCTATCAATAAGCAAACAGGACGCGCTGCGGAACGCTTCCGTGAAGGACAGCGATTACTTCAAGGTTCCGCGGGTCGTGGACAAGCGCTGAACTTGCGCGTGCCGGGGGCGCCCGAACTTTCCTGACAGGTCGCCGTAGGAATCCGGCGCGAGCCTTTTTCCACGCGCTCGTTTTCTTCGCGAACTTTGATGCGCCCCGCCCGGCGGACCAATCGTATGCACATGAACAACGGTAACGTTCTGCGCGTGGATCGCCACGCCACCATCAGCCACAAAGAGTTGCTCAACGAGTATGTGAACAACAACAAGCCCGTGATCATCATGGACGCGGCGAAACAATGGCCGGCTGTGGGCAAGTGGACCCCTGAGTTCTTCAAAAAGAACTATCCCAAAGTCTCCAGGGAAGTGCGCGGTGAGGTCATCCCGCTCGCCGAGCAGATCGACCGTGTTCTGGCCTCTACCCCGGAACGGCCAGCACCCTATCCGTACAATCTCGAGGTGGAGGACTATTTCCCCGACCTCATGAAGGACCTGGAACCGCAATTGTTGTTCGGTAAGATGGACCGTGGCGCTTCTCCCTTGATGCCCAAGATCCTGCTGCACGGGACCCCGATCCACGAAGTGTTCTTCGGCGGGAACGGCTCCTCCTTCCCCTTTGTGCATTATGATGCACTGTTCCTCCACACCCAGATCACCCAGATCTATGGGGATAAGGACTTCGTGCTCTACCATCCGAACGATACGCAATACCTCTACCCACGTTCGGACAACGAGAAATTCTCGCAGGTGACCAATGTGTTCGAACCGGACCTGGTGAAATTCCCTTTGTTCGCCAAGGCCACGCCCTACTTCGAAACCTTGCGCCAGGGGGAGACCATCTTCTTCCCCTGCGGTTGGTGGCACACCACCGTGACCCATGCACCGAGCATCACCTATGGCCGCGTGGTCCTCAATTCCCTGAACTACGACCGCTATCTGGACGACAAGTACAAGCGCTGGATGGGCACAGGACACAGTAAATTGAAGGCGAACGCGGCGTATGCGGTCGGCAAGATGGTGGGCGGTATGATGTCCACCATGGAAGCCTTCCGCTGATCGGTCGGGAGCAAGTCTGTGGTTCGGAACGGCGGCTTTGGGCGCCGGGCCTTTCCTTCGCACCGATAGCGATAGCCCCTGGCTTGGTGCCATGTACCTTGGCCGTCCCGACCCTCTGCTCATGTACGGAAGTCTTCAAACCCACCTTCGAAAGGAACTGGACGCTATTGAACAAGCCGGGCTTTTCAAGCGCGAACGTGTGATCACCAGCGACCAAGGGGCCGAGATCACCGTGCAGGGACGGCGGGTCCTGAACTTTTGCGCGAACAACTACTTGGGTCTCAGTTCGAACCCGGAGGTGGTGAAGGCGGCCCATGAAGCCTTGGATACCCGGGGCTTTGGCCTATCCTCTGTACGCTTCATCTGTGGCACCCAGGACATCCACAAGGAGTTGGAGGCCAGGCTTGCGGAATTCCATGGTACGGAGGATACCATCCTCTATGCGGCGTGCTTCGATGCGAACGGGGGCGTGTTCGAACCGTTGTTCGGTGAGGAGGATGCCATCATCAGCGACGCGCTGAACCACGCGAGCATCATTGATGGGGTCCGGTTGTGCAAGGCGGCCCGATACCGCTATGCGAACAACGAAATGGGCGACCTGGAAGCGCAGCTGAAAGCCGCCGCGGAGAAGAAGCACAGGTTCAAGATCATTGTCACCGACGGGGTGTTCAGTATGGACGGTATCGTCGCCGACCTGAAAGGGGTCTGCGATCTGGCCGATAAGTACGGTGCCTTGGTCATGGTGGACGAATGCCATGCCGCTGGCTTTATTGGTCGCACAGGCCGCGGCAGTGTGGAGCATTGTGGTGTGACAGGCCGAGTGGACATCATAACGGGCACTTTGGGGAAGGCCCTCGGGGGCGCCATGGGCGGCTATACGACGGGTCGCAAGGAGATCATCGACATGCTTCGCCAACGAAGCCGTCCCTATCTTTTCAGCAATTCCCTGGCCCCGTCCATCGTGGGCGCCTCCATCCGGGTGCTCCAGATCCTCACAGCGAGCACAGCGCTGCGCGACACCTTGGAGGCCAACGTGGTGCGCTTCCGCAGCGGCATAGAAGCCCTTGGCTTCACTACGGTCGGCGCGGGCGCCGCCATTGTGCCGGTCATGCTCGGGGACGCGAAACTCAGCCAAGTGATGGCCGATAAGTTGTTGGAGGAAGGCATCTATGTGATCGGGTTCTTCTACCCGGTTGTTCCCCAGGGCAAAGCGCGGATCCGGGTACAACTGAGCGCGGGCCACACGCCCGAGCAGATCGATAGCGCGCTGGCAGCGTTCGCGAAGATCGGCCGGGAGTTGGGCGTCATTGCCTGACGGTCAAGGTGGTAGACGGCCACTGTCCGGATCTTCTATCTTCTCGCCCTCTTTCGGGACCTGCTTGAATACGGACCAACACTACCCCACCATGAGGATCACTACCCGCCGCACGCGCAACCTCCTCACCTTTTCGCTCATCGCCGGTGTCGTCCTGATCTCGGCGTTCCAGACGTTCGAGTTGCCCAACGTGGGTTCGGCCGTGCCGACAAGCACCTTCACGAATTTCGAGTCCCCCCATGTGCATCCGCTGGACATGACCCCGAACGGTCAACTGCTCCTTGCGGTCAACACCGCCAACAACACCCTTGAGGTGTTCCAGCTCGGTGGGCCGATGATGCTCAATGTCGCCAGCATCCCGGTCGGGTTGGACCCGGTCACCGTACGGGTGCGGAGCAACACCGAAGCCTGGGTGGTGAACCAAGTGAGCGATGAGATCAGCGTGGTGGACCTTACCCAGAATCTGGTGGTGCGCAGCATTGCCACGGAGGACGAGCCTGCGGACGTGGTCTTCGCCGGTTCGCCGCAGAAGGCTTTTGTTTCCTGTGCGGGACGTGAGAGCGTGCAGGTGTTCGATCTCGTGTCATACACGCTTAGTTCCGAAGTGTTGCTGAAAGGGGAACAGCCGCGCGCTTTGGCCGTCAGCCCCAGTGGCACCACGGTCTATTGCGCGTTCTTCGAAAGCGGAAATGCGACCACCGTTCTGAACGGGAACAACTTCTTCAACTTCCAGCACGGCACCTTCGGCAATGGGAACCCGAAGCGCGGTGTCTGTTCGCCTCAAGGCGGATGCACCTTCATCCCCAACGATGTGACCAATCCAGCCGGGCCTTACGGCGGGGCGGTCGACCCGGTCGCGGGCATCATACCCAATGCGGGCACCGGCTTCAACCCGCCGTTCAATACGAGCAACCCGCCCACCCCGGAGACCAAAAGCATCATCGTGCGGAAGAACGCGGCCGGACAATGGTTCGATGACAACGGTGGCAACTGGACGAACATGGTCTCGGGGAGCGCTGCGAATAAGGCCCGGATGACCGGTTGGGACATGCCCGATCGCGATGTGGCCGTGATCGACGCCAACGCCCCGAGCACTGCCGGCACCACCTACCAAACACGTCTGGGGAACATCCTTATGGCGATGGCCGTCCAGCCCGGTACGGGCCAGGTGACGGTAGTGGGAACGGACGCCACCAACGAGATCCGGTTCGAGCCTGTGCTCAACGGCAAGTTCCTCCGGGTGAACTTGTCCCGGTTCACCACTGTGGGTGGTGCGAACACCATCACCGACCTCAACCCGCATATCAACTACGCCAATAGCGCATTGCCCATCGCCCAGCGGATCAAAAGCATCGGTGATCCGCGCGCGATCGTGTGGAAGGCCGATGGCAGCAAGGCGTACATCGCCGGTATGGGATCGAACAACCTTATCGCCATCGACGGTGCGGGAACACGGCTGGGTAGCGGGCCCATTCCTGTGGGAGAAGGACCCACAGGGATCGTGATCGATGGGGTGCGGAACAAACTCTACGTCCTCAACAAGTTCGAAGGCTCGGTGAGCACCGTGGACATGGTCACCGACCAGGAAGAGGCCCGGGCGAACTTCTTTGATCCCACACCCATGGTCATCAAAGCCGGCCGGAAGCACTTGTACAACACCCATCTGGGCAGCGGGAACGGACACATCTCATGCGGATCCTGCCACGTGGATGGTCGTTGGGACCGCTTGGGTTGGGATCTCGGGGACCCGAGCGGCGCGATGAACACGGTGAGCGGTAAGTCGTTCCACCCCTTGAAAGGTGTGAAGACCACCCAATTCCTCATCGACATCATCAACCGTGGCCGAGGGAACCTGCACTGGCGGGGTGACAAGGAGGGATTCGAGGATTTCGCCGGGGCATTCACGCATCTTCAAGGGCTGTCCGCACCAAAGCCACTGGATGAGATGCAGGAGTTCGAGGATTTCCTGGCCGCCACGTGGTATGTGCCCAATCCCTACCGGGTGTACAAGCCGGACTCGCAATCTTCCACCTCTCGGCTGAACCCCAACCGCGTACGCGGCACGGGCACCACTTTCCAGAGCATTCCGCCAGCGGTCAATCTCTTTGTGGCAGTGAACCAGAACTGCGCACATTGCCACAACGCCCAAACCGGCCGCGGGGAACTGATGGGCAATGGGAACGTGGCGGGGACCGGGCCCGGTACCCACGTCGATTTCACGTTCAACCGCAACATGTCCTCGGACCTTCGGAGCAGCTATCGGAAGAACGGCTTCTTCTATAACACGACGGAGTGCAATTCGGGCTTTGGCCTGATGAGCGAAGGGGTGATGGAGACCTGGTTCAACACGAGCGGGGTGGGCGGTGGTGGAGAGGCGAACGGCTATTTCGGTGACTACGAACCGGAGATTCTCTCCTGGTCAGGAGGTATTGACGCTCAAAACTGTGCGGCCTGTTTCACTTTCCCTCTGGCGAGCTCGGTGGTGCAGGATGCCGCACCGGGCGTGGGTCTGCGACAGACCTTCAACGGTGCTTCCATTGGAAGCGTCACCCAGTTGAACGTGATGAAGGATCTGGTGGACACCCGTTCCGCTGAGTACGGTATGATCGTGAAGGGCAAGTACGGCGGCGAGATGCGCGGCTTCTATTACATGGGTAGCAACCTGTACCAGAGCGATATCTCCGGCCAGACCGTGACACACACGCAACTGCTCACCTCGGCCCAAGGCAGCGGTGGTCCGCTGAGTTGGACCCTGGTTCACCCCAGCACGCGGGTCCGTGCCGGAGTGGATGCGGATAACGACGCGATCCTGGACCATGACGACCTACAGGCGAAAGTGAACGTGCGCGCGAACATGGAGGGCGCGTATGTGGGAACGGCCATGCGCAGCACCCTGCGCGACAATAGCCTGCTACCAGCCACCGATCCCTACGGGCAAGGTGCGCAGGTCGACCCGGATGTGCTTCAATACCAAGGGTTGGCCGCTCCAGTGGATTGGGCGCTTGTGGAACTGCGGAACAATGCTACACCGACCCTGGTGGAGGCATCCAGAGCGGTGTTGGTGCAGCGTTCCGGCAATTTGATGATGCCAGCGGGGGAACAGACCATCACCTTCCCGACCGTTCCTGCGGGTAACTACCACGTCGTGGTGCGCCATCGCAACCACCTCGGGGTCATGACGTTCCAGCCTGCCGCCTTGGGCAGTCCTGGTGCCCTCGTCGACTTTACCAAACCAGCCACAGCCACCTGGGGCACCGATGCTCAGAAGAACGTAGCCGGGGTGATGGTGATGTGGGCGGGAGATGTGTCGGGGAACGGCATCATCAAGTACGCCGGTGGCGGCAACGACCGTGATCCGATCCTGGTGCGGATCGGTGGAACAGTGCCTACCACTACCGTTCCGGGCTACCATCCGGAGGATGTGAACCTGGACGGTGTGGTGAAGTATGCGGGCTCCAGCAACGACCGCGACCCCATTCTTGTGAACATCGGCGGCAGTGTGCCAACAGCCGTCAAGACCCAGCAAGTGCCCTAGCGGAACTCAAGGCGAATGGAACAGCCCTATCCATACACCATGGGTAGGGCTGCTCGCTATGTTGACCACAATGGGTGAAAGGTCTCGTGGCAACTTCCTTTTTCCGCTGTTTGGCCGATCCAGGAAAGGATCTAACTTCGCGCCCCCTTCCCAGGGAAGGTCACAATCCCCACGAACCGTGGCATCGACATCGCATACCACCACCATGGCCAACAAGGCCACCGTCACCAAGGAATGGCTCCTTGTGGACGCTGAGAACGAGACCCTCGGACGTTTGGCGAGCAAATTGGCCATCCTCGTGCGCGGCAAGCACAAGCCCACCTTCACCGCCCATGTGGATACCGGTGATCACGTGGTGGTGATCAACGCTGATAAAGTGCGTCTCAGCGGAGCCAAAATGGCCGACAAGATCTACCAGCGTTACAGCCTCTATCCCGGAGGACAGACCCGCGAGGTGGCCGAGAACCTGCACCGCCGCAAGCCCACCGCCCTGGTGGAACTCGCCGTGCGCGGCATGTTGCCGAAGACCCGTCTGGGCCGCGCCCAATTCAACAATCTCCATGCGGTGGCCGGTACCGAGCACAAGCACAGTGCCCAAAGCCCCCGCCCCATCGATCTGAACAGCATCAAGTAAGCAGATGGACGCTATCACCACCATCGGTCGTCGTAAGACCTCCATCGCACGTGTGATCCTCATGGAGGGTACCGGCGAGATCTCCGTGAACGGCGTGCCGGGCACCGAGTACTTCCCCATCATCCTGCAGCAGTTCAAATTGAACCAGCCCTTCAAGCTCACCGATACCGTCGGCAAGTACGATGTGCAGGCGCGTGTGGACGGTGGTGGCATCACCGGCCAGGCCGATGCGCTGCGTTTGGGTATCGCCCGCGCGCTCGTCGAGGTGGATGCGGAGAACAAACCGAAGCTCAAGGCCGAGAACCTCATGACCCGGGACCCCCGTGCCGTGGAGCGCAAGAAGTTCGGTCGCAAGAAAGCGCGCAAGCGTTACCAGTTCAGCAAGCGTTAAGGTCCCTGCGCTTGTTCAGGATCCAATCCTGGAGGACTCATCCCTATCCAATGGGATGGCTACCCTCAGGATGCCTGTAAAAGGGGAAAGGAAAGTGAACCAAACAAGAGGATAATGGCCCGTACCGAATTCAAGCAGTTGTTGGACGCTGGCGTCCACTTCGGCCACTTGCGCCGCAAGTGGAACCCGAACATGGCCCCTTACATCTTCACCGAGAAGAAGGGCATCCACATCATCGACCTGAACAAGACCGTGGTTAAGCTCGATGAGGCCGCCGACGCCCTCAAGAGCATCGCCCGCAGCGGCAAGAAGGTGCTCTTCGTGGCCACCAAGAAGCAAGCTAAGGATATCGTCACCGAGAAGGTGAAGGCCACCGGCATGCCCTACGTCACCGAGCGTTGGAGCGGAGGTATGCTCACCAATTTCGGCACCATCCGCCGCGCCATCAAGAAGATGGCCATGATCGACCGGATGAAGACCGACGGCACCTTCGAGAACATGAGCAAGCGCGAACGCCTCCAAGTGATGCGCCAGCGTGAGAAGATGGAGAAGAACCTGGGGTCCATCGCGGACCTCACCCGTCAGCCTTCCGCCCTCTTCATCGTGGATATCGTGAAGGAGCATATCGCGGTCGCCGAGGCCCGCAAGCTCAACATCCCCGTGTTCGCCATGGTGGATACGAACAGCGATCCCAACCTGGTGGATTTCCCCATCCCCGCCAACGATGATGCCACCAAGAGCATCGAGTTGATCGTGGACGTGGCCATTGCCGCCATCATGGAAGGTCTGGAGGAGCGCAAGAACGATAAGGACCGCATGCCGGAAGGCGAAGTGGCCGAAGGCGAAGACGGCGAGGAATCCGACGAGGTGGCCGTTGAAGGTGCGAGCACGGAGGAAGCCGCTAGCTGAACGATCCATACCAACCTACCGCAAGTGAGCACGACCATGGCCATCACCGCCGCCGATGTGAACAAACTGCGCCAGATGACCGGCGCAGGTATGATGGATTGCAAGCAAGCCCTCACCGAAGCCAATGGCGACTTCGATGCCGCCATCGATGTGCTTCGCAAGAAGGGCCAGAAAGTGGCCGCCAAGCGTGCCGACCGCGACGCCAACGAAGGACAGGTGATCGCCAAGACCACCGCCGATGGTACCCGTGGCGTGTTGATCTGCCTGAACTGCGAGACCGATTTCGTGGCCAAGAACAGCGACTTCGCTGCAGTGGCCGATCGCATGGCCCAGATCGCCTTGGATAAGGGTGCCGCTAGCATCGACGCCCTGAAGGCTCTGGCCTACGATAGCAATGGTTTGACCGTGGCCGAGAAACTGATCGAGCAGACCGGCGTGATCGGCGAGAAGATCGACATCAGCGCCTGCCAAGAGGTGAAAGCCGCCTTCGTCTACGCCTACAACCACCCCGGCAACAAAGTCGCCAGCATCGTGGGGTTGAACAAAGCCGGTTTCCTGGATGCCGCCAAGGACGCCGCCATGCAAGTGGCCGCCATGGCCCCGGTGGCCGTGGACAAGGAGCGCGTGCCGCAAAGCGTGATCGACAAGGAGATCGAGATCGGCAAGGAGCTCGCCATTCAGGAGGGTAAGCCCGCCGACATGGCCGAGAAGATCGCCGTGGGCCGATTGAACAAGTTCTTCAAAGAAAGTACCCTCCTCGCGCAAGAGTTCATCAAGGACAACAAGCTCACCGTGGAGCAGTACTTGAAGAGCGTGGACAAGGACCTCACCGTCACTGACTTCAAACGCCACTCGCTCACCATCTGATGGGCGTGCATATCGCATAGACAAGGGAGGCTTCGGCCTCCCTTCTTTTTTGTTGTTTTGACCGAACCCAGCATCTGATGACCAACGGCAAGCCTCGCACCTTCAAACGCATCCTGCTCAAGCTTTCCGGCGAGAGCCTGATGGGCGACCAGGACTATGGGATCGACACCAAACGCCTGGACCAGTATGCCGAGGAGATCGTGGCGGTCGCCCAGAGCGGTGTGGAGGTGGCCGTGGTGATCGGCGGTGGGAACATATACAGAGGCATGCAAGCCGCAGGCACGGCGATCGATCGTGTACAGGGCGATCACATGGGCATGCTGGCCACCATGATCAATAGCCTGGCCATGCAGAGCGCGCTGGAGGCCAAGGGGCACAAGACGCGGTTGCTGAGCGCCATCAAGATGGAACAGATCGCCGAGCCTTTCATCCGCCGCCGTGCTGTGCGTCACTTGGAGAAAGGCCGGATCGTGATCTTCGGCGCCGGTACCGGCAACCCCTACTTCACTACGGATACGGCCGCCAGCCTGCGCGCCATCGAGATCGAAGCCGATGTGATCCTGAAAGGCACCCGCGTGGACGGCATTTACACCGCCGATCCCGAAAAAGACAAGACCGCCACGAAGTACGATCGCATCAACTTCGAAGAGGTCTACGCCAAGGGCCTGAACGTGATGGACCTCACCGCGTTCACGCTCTGCAAGGAGAACAAGCTGCCGATCATCGTGTTCGACATGAACAAGCCCGGCAATCTGCGCAAAGTGGTGACCGGTGAGCCGCTGGGTACCCTAGTAGAGTTCTAGCGCACTATCCCGTTCTCGCTTATCCGCTCTTTAGTGGTAGTGCGCCGCTTAGATACCTTCGTGGCCCACAACGAATTGCCATGAGCGACGTCACTACCGAGATCAAGACCGCCGAAGACCTGATGAGCAAGGCGGTCGACCATTTGGAGCATGAACTGACCAAGGTGCGCGCCGGCGCGGCGAACCCGGGGATGCTCGAAACCGTGCGTGTGGACTACTACGGCTCCATGGTACCGCTTTCGCAAGTGGCCTCGGTGAACACCGGTGATGCGCGTACACTCTTTGTAAAGCCCTGGGAGAAGAAGCTGATCGAGGCGATCGAGAAGGCCATCCTCGGCGCCAACCTCGGTTTCAACCCGAGCAACAATGGCGAGAGCGTGATCATCCACGTGCCCATGCTCACCGAGGAACGCCGCAAAGATCTCGTGAAGAGCGCGCACAAGGAGGCCGAACACGCGCGTGTGAGCATCCGCAGCATTCGCCAGAAGGCGATGGAGGCGATCAAGGCCGCCAAGAAGACCGGCCTGCCGGAGGACCATGCGAAGGGCCTTGAAGCCGATGTCGAAAAGCTCACCGCCACTTACAACAAGAAGGTGGAGGAGCATATCGGGCGGAAGGAGAAGGACATTATGAAGGTCTGAGTATTGGGCAAAGGACTACGTGAACGATTCCATAGCTCTGTCCGTCGAGGGACTGGAGAGGCGGTCCTTCTGCTCAAACATCACCCACGGCTCAAGGCGGATGACGTCATAGTCAGCGCGTGTTTACATAACCACGCCTGGGATCCGCAGTGTGAAGGATCAAGGGCGGAGTATGCGATGCTGTTGGTTCAACACAGTGGTCGACCAGATAAGATCGCCGAGCGGGTCATTCGACGCTTGCGCCGTTCGCGTGCTGAAAGTTCTTGGGATACCGCACACCTACTACGCGTTTGCGGGCTACTGAACAGACTCGGTTTGGTGGAGGCTAGATCCGCCGTATTCGACTTCTATCGTGGGTTTCACGATGTAGTACAGGCTCACGGTGAGCCCGACGAACTGGTCGAGTTCTTCGGTGAGGAAGGGCTGTTGGTTGCGGCCAGCACTATCGGAAGCTCTTTGAACAAACACCGTGACATATGGGTGGATGACAGGTTGCTCGAGCTATTCAGTGAACGATATCCGGCGACCGATCCTGAGGCACTATTGTCTACTTATGCCCGACGGGACAGGGCGATCGCGGCGTATCTGAAAAGGGTCCGGAAATCACGGACACGGAGAAATGAGCGCTTTGAAATGCCCGTTCGAGACCTGACCTACTACCGCGCACTCATCGATACCGGGAAGCGGGTAGGACCTATTGGCACTCGGGCGAAACTTGGCAAAGAGGTGTTAGATGGACTATTTGCTGACTTCCGTGACGAAGCGGACAGTGCCAGATCTGTGCGCCTCGCTCGCCTCCTTCAGTACCACAGGATCAGCGGGGGCAAGGAGAAATTGCTTGTACTGGCTAAGCGCGAAGGAGTTCCAGAGCTTCGTGCGATGTGCAGGGCACTGAGCCATTTTAAGGATGACCGGATCCGAGAAATGGCTATGAAGGGGGTCAAGTCGGATAGGCACGTTCCGATATGGCTTGAGTTGTTGACGAAGAACTACAAGCACGGTGATGCCAATCTCATCGTGGGCTTGTTGAACAAATGCCGCACCTCAGATAGGATACATCAATTTGTATATCCCATAAAGAAGATCTACCGGAGCAGTTTGTCGGCCGAATGTCAGCGACCGCTTGAACTCCTCTATGAGCGAACGAATTGTGGTATCTGCCGTGAGGGTTTGGTTCGGCTGCTCCGGCGATCGAAGTGCCTGAGCGAGCTTATTTGCTCCGAGCTGCGCTACGACAGCTATGAGGAGACGAGGAAGTTGGGCTTACGACTCAACAAATAGGCGCCTATGCCCATACGGGGCTTCCCTCGCTGCAGTTCCTACACATCTCAATACTGCTGCGTGAGCGGAACAAGGTCTGCCTGAACTCATCGTAGGCCTCGCTCTGCCAGATCTCGCGGAAGGTCTGCGTGCGCAGGTCGCCCAGGACGTAATGCGCGTCCTTGTCGAAACAGCAGGGCACTACGCGCCCGTCCCAAGTGACCACGCAGCTGTGCCACATCTTCCAGCAGCGATCGTCCAAGGCGTTCTTCACCTCCCACACGCCATTGGGGTTCCGCCGGTAGCGCGCGTACTTGTCCTGCGTGGGGATCAGGGGGTGATCGTCCTTCGGATCGTAGATCTGCGCGGTCTTCAACCAGAGGTCATCCACGCCGATACGCTTGGCCAGGGCACGTGCTTCGGGGATCTGATGTTCGTTGGGCCGCACCACCAGGAATTGGAACACCACGTGCGGTGTGCGGCTCTTGAGTTTCCGTTTCCACTTCACGACCCGCTCAGCGCCCTCGATCACCTTGCTCAACGTGCCCTCGATGCGGTACTGTGAATAGGTGTCCTGGTCGGTGCCGTCCAGGGAGATGATCAGGCGGGACAACCCGCTTCGTACTGTGGCTTCGGCCTTGGCTTCGTCCAGAAAATGCGCGTTGGTGCTCGTGGCGGTATAGATGCCCTTGCCATGCGCGTAGCGCACCATGTCCAGGAACCCGGGATTGATGTAGGGTTCGCCCTGGAAGTAGAAGGTGAGTGCCCAGAGGTCCGGGGCCAGTTCATCGATCACCCGGGTGAAGAGGTCCTGTTTCAAATTGCCCGTGGGGCGCGTGAAGCTTCGTAAGCCACTTGGACATTCGGGGCAGCGCAGGTTGCACGCGGTGGTAGGTTCGATACTGATGCTGACCGGCAGCCCGCGCATCCGGGGCACACGTGTACGGCTCGCCTCTCGGAAACTGCTCCATACGTGCCATGCGTTGCGCGCACGGCGTCGATCCAACGTCCGGGCCCATTCCACCCCATCACGCAGCGGTGCGAGCATCACGCCGCAAGGTAGCCCGCCTCATTGCGGCAGTTACATTTCCGTCCGCATCCGTTCTATGGGCGGAGCGCTCAACTCTGTGCGACGCTTACTCCTGTTGCTTTCCAGCGGCCTCGCGCTTTCCGCATCGCAAGGCCAGGTGCAGGTATCGGGTATTGTGCGCGATGCGCGGAGCGGAACACCGATCGCCTTCGCCAATCTGCTTGCCGAGGGCGAACGTGTAGGGGCTTCGTCGGATATCGATGGACGCTTCATCATGATGGTGTCTGCGTTCCCAGCCGTTGTCCGCGTGAGTTGTGTCGGCTACGTTCCCGCACGATCGGTCTGGGAGGGTCCAGGTCCCTTCGAGGTCGTCTTGGCGCCGAGCATGGAACAACTCTCGCCGGTGGACATCAACCCCGAAGAGAACCCGGCGCACAGGATCATCGAAAAGGCGACCGCCAACCGCCGCATGAACGACGGCATGGGGCACCATGCTCACCGGTACCGGGCCTACAGCAAAACGATCTTCACCCTTGCGGTGGACAGCGCCCTTTTGAACGACACCGCGCGGATCGCAGCGCTGCCGGAACAAGACCGTGATGCGGTGCGCTTCGCCGTCCGCCAGCACATTTTGCTCATGGAAAGCGCCACGCGCTGCACCAGCGATCCGCCCAGGCGGCGCACCGAGGAGGTGCTCGCCATGCGCGTGAGCGGGTTGGAGGATCCCTCATTGCTCGCGCTCGCGGCCTCCAGCCGAAGCTGGTCGATCTATGATGCGGAGATCGCGCTCAACGAACGCCGCTTTCCCGGCCCGCTCGCACCGGGAAGCACCAAGCGCTACTTCTTTCTGATCGCTGACACGCTGTATGCGGAAGGGGACACGGTGTTCGTGCTGCGTTTCCGGCCCCGCACCGGCCAACCTTTCGATGGCCTGCAAGGCCAACTCGCCATCCATTCCGCGAGCTATGCGGTGCAGCATGTGGTGGCTGAACCGGTGGAACAGCGGGCCAGCTTGGGCATGCGCATGCGGCAGCTCCATCAACGCGTGGGTGATACCTGGTTCCCCGTGCAGGTGGAGAACACGCTCTATCTGGACCTGCTCCAGATGGAGAGCTACAAGCTGATGGGTCTAGCGCGTATGGACCTTTCGGACATCGAGACCGATGTGGTGCTCACGGCGCGCGAACTGCATGGCACCGACCTCGTGGCCGATCACATGGTGACCCGTGCCACCCAGGCCTACTGGGACAGCTTGCGTTCCGTACCCTTGGACAGCAAGGACCGCTTGACGTACCGCACTATCGACAGCCTTGGCCGGGCTGAAGGACTGGACCGTACGCTGAAGGTGTTGGATGCGCTGGCGCGCGGTGCGATCCCCTACGGCCCGGTCGAATTCCCGCTGGACCGGATCGTGCGCTACAATGGGTACGAAGGTTTCCGGTTGGGCTTGGGCATCCGCACCAACGAACGTTTGAGCCGCAGGCTCCAGGTGGGGGGCTATGGTGCCTATGGGACCATGGACAGGGCAACGAAGTACGGCGGGGAGTTGACCGTTCGCCCCTGGCCCTCCCGCGATGCGGAATTGCGTGTGAACTATGCGAACGATGTGGCCGAGACCGGGGGTTGGGCTTTCGCTTCGCCACGGTCGTTCCTTTCCGAGGAGAGCTATCGCCTGCTGTATGTAACGCGCATGGATGCGGTGGAACGCTACGCGGCGGAGGCTGGGATCCGGATCTTCCGGGACCTGAAATTCTGGCTTGGCACCGAGCGCGCTCTGCGCGTGGACAGGACCGGGTACAGCTACGCTGAGGTCCCTGCGGAAGGGGTGGTCCTTCATCGCAGCAGTTACTTGACCGGAGCCGTCATCTTCGGGCTGCGCTATTCTTTTGGGGAGCGGGGTGCGCGGCTACCGGGCCGCTATGTGGTCACAGACCCGGGAGGGCCGGTGGTGCAGCTAACAGCATGGCGCGCGTTGAACGGGCTTTGGGAAGGGGAGTGGGATAGCTGGCGCGTGGTGGCACAGGCGGAACACACCTTCCGTCACGGTATGAAGGCCCTTACACTGCGGGTGGTCGGTGCCATGGCCGATCCCCAGGCGCCCGCCCCGTTCCTCTTCAACCTGCACGGTACGTATGAGCGGGACCTTTCCGTGGCCACGCCGTTCGCTTTCGAGACGATGCGTCCCAACGAGTTCGTCGCCGACCGTTCCATTATGGCGCATGTACGTCTCGGTCTCGGGCCGGTGCTTTGGCGCAGCAAGTACTCCCGCCCCGCGCTCATGCTCATTGGCAGCGCGGCGATAGGGGATCTGGACCATCCCGAGCGGCATGTGGGCTGGGATATCACTACGCCGAAGCTGGGTTTCTACGAAGCTGCTGCCCAACTGAACAACCTTCTACGCAGCGGTATCGCGGGTCTTGGCCTTTTGGTGGCTTACAGGTTGGGGCCCTACACTTTCGGCGCGTTCGAGGACGATGTAGCCGCCAAGATCTCCCTGTCCTTGAGCCTTTGACCTCGCTTCCGGACCTCCGCCGTGGATCTCGTTCCTTTGTACGGATAGGCCCCGGCACGGTCCGGGGCCTTTTTGTCCGATAGCATGTGGGCTTGGCTGGCCAGTAGGATCCTCCGCAATCGTGTCGCCGTTCTGGTGGCTGTTGGTTTGCTCACCGTTTGGTCGGCGTGGGAGGCCACCCATATCGGCATGGAGTACAAGCATGGCGGCCTGCTCCCCAAGTCGGATAGTGCGTACGTCGAGTACGGCCGTTTTCTCACCAATTTCAGCGAGGACGGCAATGTGCTGGTGATCGGCACCCAGGGTCCCCAGCTCTACACGCCGGCCGCCTTCACCGCCTGGCGCCAATTGGGCGATGACCTCAAGGCCATCGACGGCATCGATTCGGTCTTCAGTGAGGCGCATCTGTTCGAACTGGTCCGCGACGACAGTTTGATGCGTTTCCGGGTGGCACCGGTGGTGAAAGAAATGCCCAAGGACCAGGGGGCCATGGATTCCTTGCTGGTCCGGATCCGTGCACTACCCTTCTATCGGGGCCTGCTCTACAACGACAGCACCCAGGCCAGCCTGATGATGGTGTTCGTGAACGCGGCGCGGTTCAACAGCGCGGAACGCGGTGATGTGGTGGACCGCGTGGCCGACCGTGCAAAGCGCTTTGAGACGGAGCAGGGCCTTGCCGTCCATCTCAGCGGACTTCCCTACATCCGCGTGCGCACCACCGGTATGGTGCAGGCCGAGATGCCCGTGTTCATGGTTATGAGCATGAGCGTTTGTGCCCTGCTGTTGCTCCTGTTCTTCCGCAGTTGGCGCGTGATGATGATCTGCATGGCCGTAGTGGCCATCAGCGTGGTGTGGAGCTTCGGCGCCATGGGCTTCATGGGCTACCACGTCACCATCCTCATGAGCGTGATCGCCCCGCTGGTGATCGTGACCGGCGTGCCCAACTGCGTGTTCCTAATCAACGCGTACCACTACGAGTATGTGCGCCACGGCAACAAGGTGAAGGCGTTGCAACGCGTCATCAGCCGCATCGGTGCGGCCGCTTTCCTCACCAACGCCACCACGGCGGTCGGTTTCACCACGTTCTGCTTCACCTACAGCCGCACGCTCCAGGAATTCGGGTTGATCGCCACTTACGGCATCATGGTGCTATGGGCCCTCAGCATGCTGCTGATCCCCGTGATCCTGAGCTACATGCCCGCGCCCATCCCACGTCACCTCCTGCATTTGGAGCGGCGCTGGCTGGACCGCGCGGTGGAGTGGATCGTGCGCACCGTACGCGATCGTCGCCCCCTGATCTACGCCGTGACCACCCTTGTGTTCGTCGTGTCCCTCTTCGGCATGCTACGCTTGCGCGATGAGAGCCGCATTGTGGACGACCTGCCCAAGGACGATCCCGTGCTCACGGACCTCCGCTTCTTCGAAAGGAACTTCAAAGGCGTGATGCCCCTGGAGATCGTCATTGACACGAAGAAGAAGAACGGCGTGTTCCGCGATGCGACACTGAAGCGCATCGACGAGCTCAGTGATTCGCTCGCGACCTACCCTGAGTTCTCCCGTCCGCTCAGCATCGCCGATGCGGTCAAGTTCACGCGCCAGGCGTTCTATGGCGGCGATCCGGCGATGTACGGCCTGCTCACTTCCACGGACAAGACCTTCATCGCTCCGTACGTGGAGAACCTCGGCTCCAAACAAAGCGTGGCCAAGGCCTTCGTGGACAGCAGCCGCTCCACCACCCGCATGACCGTGCAGATGGCGGATGTGGGCACGCAAAGGATGGAGGTCCTGCTCGCCGAACTGCGGGTGCAAGTGGACAGCATCTTCGAGCCGGACAAGTACGATGTCACCATGACCGGCACCAGTGTGGTCTTCCTCAAAGGCAGCGGCTATTTGGTGAGCAACCTCGTGATCAGCCTCTTCTGGGCCGTGGTGCTCATCGTCGGCATGATGGCCTTGCTCTTCAACTCGCTGCGCATCCTGGTGGTCTCGCTCATCCCCAACCTCATCCCGCTCGTGGTCACGGCGGGTCTCATGGGCTTCTTGCACATCCCCATCAAGCCCAGCACCATCCTCGTATTCGGCATCGCGCTGGGCATCGCGGTGGATAACGCCATCCACTTTCTCGCCCGTTACCGGCTGGAACTGCGACTTACCGGGAACGACCTGAAGCGTAGCGTGGACCTTGCCACACGCGAAGTGAGCGTGGGAATCATCTACACTAGCGTGGTCCTCCTCGCCGGCTTCAGCATGTTCGCCTTCTCACATTTCGGGGGTATCCAAGCGCTCGGGGTACTCACCACCCTTACGTTGCTCGTGGCCATGTTCACCAATTTGCTGGTGCTGCCGTCGCTCTTGATCTCGTTCAACAAGTCGCTCATGACCAAAGCCTTCCAGGAGCCGTTGCTCGACATCCTCGATGAGGAGGAGGACATCGACCTGATGGAACTGAAGTTGGAGCCCAGCGCACGCACTCCACGGCCGACCCCCGATCCCCCCACCGCACACGACGACGACGAATGAAAGGCATCATCCTGGCCGGTGGTTCCGGCACGCGGTTGCACCCGTTGACGCTGGCCGTGAGCAAACAGCTCATGCCCGTGTACGACAAGCCGATGATCTACTACCCGCTGAGCACTCTGATGGCCGCGGGCATACGCGAGGTGCTCATCATCAGTACGCCCCATGATCTGCCCAGCTTCCGCAAGCTGCTCGGCGATGGCCACCACCTCGGTTGTTCCTTCTCTTATGCGGAGCAACAAGTTCCCAATGGGCTCGCACAAGCCTTCGTGATCGGCCGCGAGTTCGTGGGCGGGGACAGCGTGGCCTTGATCCTCGGCGACAACATTTTCCACGGTAGCGGGCTCGGCACCAAGCTCATGGACCACTCCCATGTGGAAGGCGGCCTGGTGTTCGCCTACCGCGTGAGCGATCCCGAGCGGTACGGTGTGGTGGAGTTCGATGATCACTTCAACGCGAAGAGCATCGAGGAGAAACCGGCGAAGCCCAAGAGCAATTTCGCCGTGCCGGGGCTGTACTTCTATGACAACAGCGTGCTGGATATCGCTGCGCAGCTGAAGCCCAGCGCGCGTGGGGAATACGAGATCACGGACGTGAACCGCGAATACCTGCGTCAGGGCCGCTTGAAAGTGAACGTTTTGGACCGGGGTACCGCCTGGCTCGATACCGGGACCTTCGAAAGTCTGATGCAAGCCGGACAGTACGTACAGGTGATCGAGGAGCGGCAGGGTCGCCGCATCGGCTGTATCGAAGAGGTGGCCTTCCGCCGCGGTTTCATCGATGCGGCACGGTTGAAGGTCATCGCGGAACCGTTGCGCAAGAGCGGCTACGGGGAGTATCTCATCGCCGTGGCCGAAGGCCGTGCTTGATCGATGGCCGCGCGTACCATCACATCCGCCGACGTTCTTCGTGTGCGCTTCGAGAAACACGCGGAGGTTTGGATCGCCGCGCTTCCGTCGCTGGCCTTGTACGCGCCCATGGCCTACCTCATGCGCCTTCCGGCGAAGCGGGTCCGGCCCGTGGCGGTGCTCATGGGCTGCGAACTCTTCGGGGGCGAGGTGGAGCGTGCGCTGGACGAGGCGCTCGGAATCGAGCTCTTCCACAACTTCACGTTGATGCACGATGACATCATGGACCATGCCCCGCTCCGGCGCGGGCAGCCAACGGTGCATGCGAAGTGGGATGTGAACACCGCCATCCTCAGTGGCGACGCGATGTTGGTGAAGGCCTATCAGCTCATGGGCCGCCATCCCAAGGTACTCGCCCTGTTCAGCCAACACGCGCTAGGCGTCTGTGAGGGCCAACAGTTGGATATGGAGTTCGAAACGCGCCACGATGTGGGCACGGACGAATACCTGGAGATGATCCGCTTGAAGACCGCTGTGTTGTTGCGTTGTGCTCTGCAGACAGGCGCGCTTGTGGCGGGTGCTTCGGAAGAACAAGCGGCTCGGCTAGGCACCTTCGGCGAAGAACTAGGACTCGCCTTCCAGTTGCGTGATGATCTCCTCGATGCCTTCGGTGATCCTAAGAAGGTGGGCAAGCAGCAAGGCGGTGATCTGCGTGCCGGGAAGAAGACCTGGATCTTGATCCGTGCGTTGGCATTGAGCGATGCCGTCGGCGGATCCGAGTTGCGCGACGAGCTGGGCCGCCCATCCTCCGAACGCGATGTGCCACGCATGCTGGGCGTGCTGCATGAACTCGATCTGCCCGCGCTCGCTGCGGACGAGGTGGACCGCCATCATCAGAACGCGGTGGCTGCACTTGATGAGGTCGCGGTATCGGATGATCGGAAAGAAGCGTTGCGTGCGCTGGCGGCCTCACTCTTGCAACGGGCGAGCTAGGCGCGTTCGGGAACGAACAAGTTTCGCAAGGCCCCTTCGAGCGTTGTATGTGTGAACTGCGTTCCCTTCGCTAGAAGTCTCGCGTTGCTCACCCGGCTTCCCTCCAACAGCAGGCCCGCGCGTTCACCCAGGATCAGGCGCATTACGAAGGCGGGCACGGCGGGTAGGAAGAACGGTTTCCGCATCACCTTCGCCAGCGTGCGCATGAAGGTCCGTTGGTCCGGCTGTTCATCCGCCGCTATGTTGTAGGCCCCGGCCATGCGCTCATCGCCGATCGCCTGCTCATATACGCTCAACAGATCGTCGATATGGATCCAGGGGACCCATTGCTTCCCACTCCCCAGCGGTGACGCCAGCCCCCATCGTGCCAGCAGTGACAGGGGCGTCAGTGCCCCACCCCCGCGCGCAAGTACGATCGGCGTGCGCAGTTTCACCACGCGCGTTACAGGACGCCAAGCATCGACGCCTTCTTCCCATGCGGCACTGATCCGAGCGATCGTATCCTGGCCCGGTGGATCATCCTCGCTGAAGATCCGCTCGGAGGTGATCGCACCGTAGTAGCCGATACCCGCTGCGCTGATGAAACTTTTCGGCATGTGACCCGTGGCCTGGGCGATGCGCAACAACAACTGGGCACTATCCGCTCGGCTCGCGATCAACTCCTTCACCCGGGTCATCGACCAACGCCGATCGACGATCGGTGCGCCGGCGAGATGCACGATGTGATCCACGCCATGCAAGGCGCCTTCGTCCATGGTGTTGGCCGCGACATCCCAAAGGAAGGTCCGCACATCCTTTCGGCCGCCGAGCTTGCGGCTCAACCAACGCACGTCATGTCCGGTCGCTAACAACCTACCTGTAAGCCGCTGACCAATGAGCCCGCTGCCGCCGGTGATCAGGATCGTCGCCATGCGCAAAGGTCAGTGCCTAAGGATCCGTGGGGGCAGTTCATTAACAGGACATTGACAGGCCGGGAGGTACCTTGTGGAACGCGAAAGGGCGCCAGGAGGCGCCCTTTCAATGCGTCAAGGAACGCTCAACGCGCGCGCTCGATCGTCTTCAGATCCTCGTCGATGATACCTTCCTTCTTGCCAAAGATGGCCGCCTCATCGCGCAGGTACATCAATTCACCCGTGCTGGCGTTGAAGACACGCTTGAAGCTGTGCTTGTTCTTATGGTCGCCGGTAAGCAGCACATCGCATACACCGACACCGGGTTCTCCTTTGATCGCGGCGGCGTTCAGTTGCATCAGGTCCATCAATTGCACTTTGTGCGTGTAGTTCGCTTTCACGGTGGCTTCATCCGGTACGCTCTTGTCGAGCTGCTCTTTGGCGATCCACAGGTCCAGGTCATCGCGCAGCAGGCGCTGGCGGCCTTGGTACATGCGGTCCGCGGTCGCGCGGTCGAGCACCTTGCCGGTGCTCACCTGCTTCAAATAGTCCTGCACGTTCTTCACATAGATGTTCAGGAAGCCAGTGGTGCCCTTGGTGGCCATTTGCGCGGGATCGATCTGGATGTAGGCGAGGTCCTGCGCATTGGGCAGGTTCACCACGGCGTTGTCCGTGACCTCCAGCACTTCCCCCTTCTTCTGCTTCCATCCCTGCATCAGCGTGAGGAAGGTGCCCGTGTATTTCTCCGGGTCGCTGCGCAGGGTCTTCACCAGGTAGGTCTTGTCCGGCGCGATGGGCTGCGTGGCCAGATTGTTCACCGTGATGAAGTCGAAGGACTTGGTGAATTTCCAGTGCGCCTTGATGGCGTCCATGATCGCCCGGTTGTAGGGGCTGTCACCGGCGTCGAGCACGACCAGCGTTGTCGTGGTCTGTGCGTTCTTCACGGTGTTCGCATCGAACGTGCCGTATTGGGCCACTGCGGTCAGGCTAAGTGGAAGAAGGCAGGAGAGGAGGAGGGAACGCATGTTCGGATACCGGATGTTTTTGGATCTTTAACGGTGGCGGCGCGTCGGCGAAAATAGTGCCACGTCCGGTCCCACCTTTGCGCGACTTCTTCACAACATGGATAGCGGCCTGATGGTGCAAGGTGATGGCGAGGTGCGGCGCTACTTGGACCGCGCCGAGATATTGCGCGACACCGTAGAGCAGCTCCGGAAAGACCTCGCCCTGAGCCCTGCCGAGTTCGCCAGCCCGGAAGTGGGCGATGCCGCCTTCGAGCAGCTCCGAGCCGGGGTGCTCGGCCATTTGGAAACATGGCAGGTGCGGCTCCCCGCGGCTTTCGCAAGGGCGGTCAACCGGGTGGACCTCACGGAACGTATGGTGGATGAGGCCATGGCCCGGGGTGGCTTGAGGGAACTGGCCGGGGTAATGGTGCAACGCTGCCTGTTGAAAGTGCTGCTGCGGAAGCGGTTCGCGGGGAAGGGATAGCATGCCCTTCACCGGCACGGCGGTTAGTCGTTGGCTGTGCATTTCTCCGCGCCTCCGGGCCTCCGTGTAAGCTACCCGGCCTTCTACCTTCGCACCTACGAATGGACAAGTATTCCTACCTGAGCAACGTCGATAGCGCCTGGCTCGACGATCTGCACCAGCAATACCAGAAGGACCCATCAAGCGTCGAGACCGGATGGGCCCGCTTCTTCGAAGGATTTGAGTTCGCCCGGTCTTTGGAAGGCGATACGCTCCTGAGCGCTTCACCCACAGCGCCCGCGCCCGGCAGTAATGATCGCTTCGAGAAGGAGTTCCGGGTGCTTGAACTGATCAATGCCTATCGCACGCGCGGCCACCTGTTCACCAAGACCAATCCGGTGCGTGATCGCCGCCAGTATACGCCGAACATGGCGCTGGAGAACTTCCAGCTCAGCGATGCCGACCTCGACACCGTCTTCACGGCCGGGAACGAAGTGGGCATCGGGCCGGCGAAGCTGCGCGACCTCGTGGCACTGCTCGACCAGACCTATTGCCAGAGCATCGGCGTGGAGTTCAAGTACATCCGCAAGCCGGAGAAGATCGCGTGGCTGCAAGAGCGGATGGAAGGCACGCGCAACACCCCGGAGTTCAGCATCGACCAGAAGAAGGAGATCCTGGAGAAGCTCAACGAGGCGGTGGTCTTCGAGCGCTTTCTCGGCAAGAAGTTCATCGGCGCCAAACGCTTCAGCATCGAAGGCGCCGAGGCTTTGATCCCAGCCCTCGACACGGTGATCGAGCATGGCGCGGAGCTCGGTATCACGGAGTACGTGATCGGCATGGCGCACCGAGGACGCTTGAACGTGCTCGCCAACACCTTGCGCAAGAGCTACGACCAGATCTTCAGCGAGTTCGAAGGCAAGGACTATGAGGATGCACTGGTGGAGGGTGACGTGAAGTACCACATGGGCTACAGCAGCCTGATAAAGACGAACACCGGCAAGGAAGTGCGCCTCACATTGGCGCCCAACCCCAGTCATTTGGAAACCGTCGGTCCGGTGATGCAAGGCATCTCGCGCGCCATCATCGAGCACGACGACAACTTCGCCAAAGGCATCACCGCGCCGATCCTCATCCACGGTGATGCCGCCGTTGCTGGCCAGGGCGTCGTGTACGAAGTGGTGCAAATGGCCGGGCTGAAAGCCTACGAGGTCGGCGGCACCATCCACATCGTGGTGAACAACCAGGTGGGCTTCACCACCAACTACATCGACGCGCGCACGAGCACCTACTGCACCGATGTGGCGAAGACGACGCTCTGCCCTGTCTTCCATGTGAACGGCGATGACGCCGAGGCCGTGGCGTACACCGTGAAGCTGGCGATGGACTACCGCCAGAAGTTCGGGCAGGATGTATGGGTGGACATCCTCTGCTACCGCAAGCACGGCCACAATGAGGGCGATGAGCCCAAGTTCACCCAACCCGTTCTTTACAAGGCCATCGCCGCGCACCCCGATCCGCGTGAGATCTACACCCAGAAGCTCATCGATAGCGGAGTTGCTGAGGCCCGCGAAATGGCGCAGGAGATGGAGCGGTCCTTCACGGAGATGCTCGACGCACGCCTGACCGAAGCGAAACAGGTGCGTGTCGGGAAGATCACCAACTTCCTGGATGAGCGTTGGAAGGGATTCAAGCGCGCGGAGGAGAAGGACTTCGCGAAGTCACCACCGACCGGTGTGAAGAAAGGAACGCTGCTGATGATCGGCGAGAAGCTCACCGTTGTGCCGGAAGGCAGGCGCTTCTTCAGCAAACTGGAGAAGATCCTCGCCGATCGTGCGAAGATGCTGGCCGAGGACCGTCTCGATTGGAGCATGGGCGAACTGCTCGCCTACGGGTCATTGCTCGTTGAAGGCCACCCCGTGAGGTTCACCGGCCAGGACGTGGAGCGCGGCACCTTCTCGCATCGCCACGCCGTGGTAAAGGTCGAGGACAGCGAGGAGGAGTTCATCCACCTGAAGCACATCCAAGAGGGGCAAGCGTTGTTGCAGATCTACAACTCACTGCTGAGCGAATACGCGGTGTTGGGCTTCGAGTACGGCTACGCGCTCACCAACCCGCAAACGCTCACTATCTGGGAGGCCCAGTTCGGCGATTTCGTCAACGGCGCGCAGATCGTCCTCGATCAATACCTGTGCTGCGCCGAGGAGAAGTGGAATACGCAGAACGGCATCGTGCTTTTGTTGCCGCACGGCTACGAAGGACAAGGCGCCGAGCACAGCAGCGCGCGGATGGAACGTTTCCTCCAGAGCTGCGCGGACGGCAACATGGTCGTGGTGAACTGTACCACGCCCGCGAACTTCTTCCATGCCCTGCGCCGCCAACTGAAGTGGAACTTCCGCAAGCCGATGGTGGTCTTTACCCCCAAGAGCCTACTGCGCCACCCGAAGTGCGTGAGCAAATTGGACGACCTCGCAACGGGCTGCTTCCAGGAACTCATTGATGATCCTGGTGCGGACGCTAGCAAGGTCAAGATTGTCATTTTCACGCAAGGCAAGGTCCACTACGAACTTGCCGAACACCGTGAGAAGAACAACATCACCGACACTGCGCTCGTGCGTATCGAGCAATTGCATCCGCTCCCTGCTGACCAGATGCGTGCGGTGATCAAGAAGTACACGAAGGCCGAACGTTACCTCTGGGTGCAGGAGGAGCCGCTCAACATGGGCGCATGGAGCTACATGGCGCTCAACTTCACCGAGGTGCACTGGGAAGTGATCGCACGACCCGCGAGCGGCGCACCCGCCACCGGCAGCAGCAAGCGCAGCGCGAACCAGCAGATCGCGATCATCGAGAAGGCGTTCAGCAAGTCCACCACCACGGTGAAGGCGAAAGCCTGACAATTGACAACGAACAACTGACAACCGAGTCCATGGCCACAGTCGATATCAAGGTTCCCAGTCCCGGTGAGAGCATCAGCGAAGTGCGCATTGCGCGCTGGCTCGTGAAGGACGGTGATGTGGTGAGCAAGGACCAGGTGCTGGGTGAGATCGACAGCGACAAGGCGACCTTGGAGCTGAGCGCCGAAGCTGAAGGCAAGGTGCAACTGCTCGCCAAGGAGGACCAGACCGTGAACGTGGGTGATGTGGTGGTGAAGATCGATACGAGCTTTAAGGCCGAGGCGAAGCCCAAGGGGCAGGAGCAGGTGCAGGAGGCAAGAAAGGCCGCTCCGAGCGTTGCCCCTGCTCCTGCCCCTTCGTCAGTGGCGCACGCGACCCCGGTCGCCAAAGCGATGCTCGACGACAAAGGCGTAAGCGCCGACAAGGTGAAGGGCAGTGGACCCAACGGCCGTATCACCAAGAGCGATGTGGCAGCATACGTATCGGGTGGTGTGAAAGCCGATGCGGTCGCCATGAACGGCTGGGGCGGAAAGCGCGACCAGAGCCGGACCAAGATGAGCACGCTGCGCAAGAAGGTGGCCGAGCGCCTCGTCGCGGTGAAGAACCAGACCGCCATGCTCACCACCTTCAACGAGGTGGACATGAGCGCCGTGATGGCCCTGCGCGACAAGTACAAGGACAAGTTCAAGGAGACGCACGGCGTGGGCCTGGGCTTCATGAGCTTTTTCACCAAGGCCGTGACCGAAGCATTGCGCCTCTTCCCGCAGGTGAACGCGCACATCGACGGCGAGGAGATGATCATGCACGACTACGCGGATATCGGCATCGCCGTCAGCTCGCCGAAGGGACTGATGGTCCCCGTGCTGCGCAATGCGGAGAAAATGACGCTCGCAGAGATCGAAGCAGGTATCAAGACCCTCGCGGTGAAAGCGCGCGATGGCAAGCTCAGCATCGACGAGATGACCGGTGGCACCTTCACCATCACCAACGGTGGTGTCTTCGGTAGCATGCTCAGCACGCCCATTCTCAATCCACCACAGAGCGCCATCCTCGGCATGCACAACATCGTGGAGCGGCCCGTTGCTGTGAACGGCCAGGTCGTCATCCGCCCCATCATGTACGTGGCCCTCAGCTACGACCACCGCATCATCGACGGCAAGGAGAGCGTGAGCTTCCTGATGGCCGTGAAGCAGATGATCGAGGACCCGAACAAGATGGTCTTTGGCAACAAGGAGCCGGGGGAGGTGCTCCTTGGTTTGTGACGTAGTTTTGGAAAGGTCATGCCGACCGTCCTTGTCACACATGGGTTCCGTTTCAAGTTCTATAGCAACGAGAACAACGAACTACCCCATGTGCATGTGGTCAAGGGCACGGCTGAGGCGAAGTGGTGGCTGGATCCGGAACTGGAGGAGGAGTTCAGCGTCGGGTTCAAGGTGCAGGAGTTGCGCATGATCCGTACGCTATTGAAGCAACATCGCGATGAGTTACTCGAAGCCTGGGAAGAACACTTCAGCGAATAAGCTGGCCAACAAGCGGCCCAGCGACCCGATCGACCTGCTTATCCATGAGCGGGGTCTCCGGATCAGGGATGTCTACATCGACCGCTCACTGGACCTGATGCTGCTCGTCCTGAACAACGGTCAGGTCGTCCGCTCGTCGATCAGCGGTCACAAACTCTTGCGTGACGCTACTCAGAAACAACTGGAGGGTTGGCAGCTCATCGCTGGAGGAACAGGTGTCAACTGGCCCAAGCTCGATGAGGACCTGTCCTTGCGGGGGTTCATCCACTCTTCGCTGATGGACCAGGCGGTGAAGAACCTGGCGATGCCCACGAGGACGCCCGGAAAAACCAAACAGGTCGCCAAGTGAGCGTGAGCTTCCTTCTGGCCGTGAAGCAGATGATCGAGGACCCCAGCAAGATGGTCTTCGGCAACAAGGACCCTTGGGAGGTGTTGTTGGGGTTGTAGGTCTTGACGTCCTGGCTTCATAGCGTGGTTCCGTGGATATGAAGATTCCCAACCCATACGAGTACTATCCTCGAATGCACAGAGGTGGCGATGCTCCAATTGAAGTGATTGGCACTGAAGCGTATGTGCGATGCAATCGAGCGCTCGAGGGACTACTTCAAGATTTGTTGGAGGTATTTCGCGTCGTGGAGCCATCGTCGGTATCATCTGCTGCCTATGGCCCGGCGCTACAGAAGCTCATCTTCGCGGCATGCTCTGAGTTCGAAGCCCAGTGTGGCGGAATTTTGCGTGCGAATGGTTATCCAGATACTGGGCGATGGACAACACAGGACTACTTCGAGTTGAATGAGGCCCTGGGTTTGCAGGAATATGGGCTATGCCTAGCACAATATGCAGCATATCCAGAGATCCGGCCATTCCAGAATTGGACGACGCCAGGAACTACGGCGTCGCTCGCGTGGTTTGATGTGTACAACAAGCTCAAACATCGGAACGAAGAGTGCTATCACCTTGGTTCAATAGAGGTCGCGGTTGAAGCCTGCGCTGCTGTTCTGGTCATGTGCCAAGCGCAATTCGGGTGGAGTATTTTCCATGAACAAGGAAGGATTGGCCAGCGGGTTTTTCGCATGACATCGGCGTACAGCCACTCCTCTCATGAGCAATACCAGTTCGTTGATGGAAGAGCTGGGCAATGGGTGCCTGTGGAATACTTCAAGTGACTTGCGGGCATAGGTATCTTCGATCAATGGAAGTACTCGGTTTGGAGATTATTATCCGATACTTTCGGTATCTTGGGGCGATGTTTCTCTCGTTGGTCACCCGGAGGAGTGCGAACCAATGGTTGGATCATGCCAGCATGTATGGAATCGCTTTTGTAGGTATGGCCGTCACTGCCCTGTTCATCTCAATGATGGCATGGGCTTCCGGCTGGTAGAAGCCGTTGACACGCAGTGTCACGCCTCGTAGTCCCTGAAAGATCACCTTTCAAGTCCCCCCAGGGTCACCTGAAAGGGACCCTGCGGAACGGATCACTTCAAACTGATCGGCACATTGATCTTCATCGGCACATGATCACCCCGAGACGCTTACGCCGACCAACTTCCCGATGCCGAATGTGACCGCCGCAGCGGCAAGGCCGAACAAGACCTGTCGCATACCGGAGAACCAGACACCGCGACCGGTGAATAGCGTGATGGCACTGCCGATGATGAACAATCCGGCCGCGCTCAATCCCACGCTGATGAGGATGGCCGGCATGCCACCCGTGAAGAAGAAGGGGATCACCGGAAGGATGGCACCCACCGCGAAGAGGAAGAAGGACGTGATGGCCGCTTCCCACGCCGAGCCCTTCAACTCCTCGGCATTGATGCCCAACTCTTCCTTCACCAACAACGCGTGCGCCTTGCCTTTGTCCGCGAGCGCCTCGCTGGCCAGCCGTTCGGACTCCGCTTCGGAAATGCCCTTCGCCATGAAGATCAGTACAAGTTCCTTGCGCTCTCCTTCAGGGTTCGTTTCCAGCTCGGTCATCTCCAGCGCCATCTGTCGTTCGTAGAGTTCCTGCGAGCTCTTCACGCTGATCCATTCACCGAGCGCCATGCTCAGCGCGCCAGCGAGCAATCCGGCGAGGCCTGCCAACAACACGCCCTGATCACCGTCGGTGGCACCGGCAACACCCATCACCAGGCTCATGTTGCTCACCAGTCCGTCGTTGGCGCCGAGCACGGCAGCGCGCAGGGCGTTGCCCCCCACGGTCTTGTGCTTGCCTTCTATGCGGCCGAGCTCCTCTCCACCCATGCCGCGCTTGTTCGCCATCAGCGACTGCAGGATCAGCACGTGGTTGCGCTCGCCACCGCTCAAGGGGGTTCCGCTCTTGCGTTTCAACGATACGGTGGCCGACGCAAGACCCTTCTCCACGTCCATGAGTTGGGCGATCACATGCCCGTACCCCATCCGCTTGCCGATGCGGTCGAGCATGCGGGCACGCCAGGAGGGGCCGGGTATTTCGTTCAGCTTCCCGTCCGCCTTCAATTGCGCGAAGGCATGTTCGGCATGGCCGCGTTCAATGGCGGCCATCTCGCGGAAGAGCTTCGCCACTTGGCCGTCCTCCTCATGTGCAGCGATGCGATCATAGAGGAAGGCCGCGTCCACCTCAGTGCGGAGACTTTCGACGCGTAGGCGGAGCGGTGGCGTGGACATACGCACAAGGTCGGGAGGAATGTGCGGATCTCTGGTAGCGTGCCCATTCGAATTCGGCACTGACGATCGTCACTACTTGACCCGCGTTGAGCACCTACTTTGACCGGCTGGTCAATATTCAAAGGAGTGAAAGTGCCGTTGTTCATCAAGCATGTTCTCCCGTTCGCTGCGATGTACGCGATGATGGTCGCGGCCGCGATCCTATTGGATCGCGGGCTGCACGCCGTTGGGTTGGACCATGTGGGGCGTTACCTGGGGCCGGTGGGTACGGTGCTCATCGTGCTGTCCTTCGTGTATTCGTTGCGCAAGCGGAAGATCATTCCCTCCGGTTCACCCAAGACCTACCTCAGGGTGCATGAGTATCTCGCTTGGGCCGGCTCGGTGATGATCCTTGTGCATGCCGGCATCCATTTCAACGCCCGCCTTCCCTGGCTGGCCACCTATATGCTACTTATCAGTGTGGCGAGCGGGCTTGTGGGCAAATACCTCCTGAAGAGCGCCGGTCATTCTTTGGAAGAACGACGACAGGAATTGATCGCGAGCGGATCCACCACCCCTGAAGTGGACAAGGAGCTCTTCTTCGATTCGGTGACGGTGAACGCCATGAAGCAATGGCGTGTGGTACACCTGCCCATCGCGTTCACGCTGGGCTTCCTTACCCTCTTGCACGTGATCACCGTCCTCATGTTCGGCAAATGAAGAAGGTGATCATCCTTGCCTTGATCGGGTCGTTCATCGGGCTGGTGTACCTGTTCCCGCACAGCATGCTCGAGCCCGGGGAACTGGTGGAAGGACACCAGAAGACCGGCGACGATTGCTTCTCCTGCCATCAACCCTTCGGTGGACTGCCCAATGCCAAGTGCATCGTCTGTCACACCGTAGCCGAGATCGGGATCGATACGCTGCTGAACGCGAGACCGACGCTTTTCCATGAGGCGCTCAACGATATGGAGTGCGTGGAATGCCATAGCGAGCACATAGGGCGGAACGCGGACCTGACCATGAGCGGCTTCGAGCACGCACTGGTCCCAGTAGCGATCGTGGAGGATTGCAACCGGTGCCATGCGAAACCAACGGACGAACTGCACACGCCGCTGCCCAACAAATGCGCGGCCTGCCATGATACGCAGGGCTGGAAACCCGCGCGCGAGTTCGACCATTCCTTGCTGTCGGCAGCGAGTAAGAGCGATTGTGCGAGTTGCCACCAGCGCCCCACCGATACGCTACATGAACGCATGAAGGGCAACTGTGCCAGCTGCCACTCGACCACCGCATGGAAGCCCGCCACCTTCGAGCATGCCGTATTGTCCGCTGCGGAGAAGGACCATTGCGCAACCTGCCACCAACCGCCCAAGGATGCTTTCCACCAAGGGGCCAAGGACAATTGCGCCAGTTGCCATGGCACGAACGCATGGTCGCCTTCCACGTTCGATCACTCGGCGTACTTCCGATTGGATGGCGACCACAACGCGAAGTGCGCCACGTGCCACCAAGTCAACAACTACAGCAGCTACACCTGCTACGGTTGCCACGAGCATACACCGGGCAATATCATCGGCGAGCACCAGGAAGAGGGGATCACGAACATCACCGACTGCGTGCGATGCCACCGCAGCGGTGATGAGGATGACATCCGCATGGATGGACGGTCCGGAAGCGAAGGCGGGGAAGGTTCGCGCAAGGGCCGTGACCGTGAAGGGGAGGACGATTGAACCGTGCCCCTGACCTGACGGGCTTCCCGACGGCCGTGAAGCAGATGATCGAGGACCCCAGCAAGATGGTCTTCGGCGACATGGTGCCGGGGGATTGCAGTTCAGGTCGTAGGTCTTGGGTGGTTCTCTGCTGCTCGGAGGCATCGGGCAGCCCCTGTGGCCTTCCGGGGATCACGTGTTCAGGAACCGATCCGTCCGGTTCCGTCGAAGGGAAATCCCGTTCGGGGGATATTGTCATGGAACTGCCATGGCTTGCTTCCTACCTTCGAGGCCGGTATGAAGAACTTCGCGGCTTACCTCCTCATTCTCCATGTGCTGTTGAGCACTTGGGCGCCGGGCGGGCTTGCGGAGGTGGCACGCCTTCCTTCCCTACAGAGCCATTACGCGGAGCACTTCCGGGAAAGCGGTGGCACCATGGGGTGGGGTGAGTTCCTGAAACTCCACTTCGCGGACCCGGAACATGAGCGCCAGGATGCGGACAGGCACAGTGCCTTGCCCTTCCATGGTCCCTCCATGGCCATGCACATGTTCCTGCCGCCGGCAGCATCGGCCAGTGCGGTACCCGCCGTGCTGACCCCCCACGTCCGTCCCGGGACCCTAGCGGCCGAAGTGGGCGAGTGGCCTGGGCGATCGGTATTCCATCCGCCCAAATCGATCGGTTGAGGCGCGTGGGCAGGAACCCCCTGCTGCGCGGACAAGAGCCACTGCTTCTCGGCGGGTTCTTGAACAGTCGTCAACCGTCAATTCCAGTTCATGCGGACCCTTGGGGCCATAGTCTTCAACATCATCTTGCTGCAACGCTGGTCCATGGCGATCATTCCGGTGTACTCGGCGAATATCTGCGATCCGGCGCCATGAGAGGTCGGACCTTCCCCCATATCCCGGCGTATGATCTTCATTGTGCGGGCCGCATCGGATGCATGTGCATCGTAGCGTCGTATTGGGAACGACTGAACCTACCGGCTTGACAGGACATTCATGACGCGGACCACCCATACCATCTTCATCGGGACCATGTCGGCCATCGTCGTCGTGGTAACGGCCTACCTCACCTATGTCGGCTGGTCGTACTACCAGCTCCCGCTCGAGGAGCGTTTCTACCACCCGCAACATAACTGGTTCAAGCCGAGCGGCGCCTACGGCCATGGCATCGGTATCCTCGGCACCTTTCTCATCCTCTTCGGGGTGGTGATCTACATCGCGCGCAAACGGTACAACTTCATGACGAAGCAGCTCCGGTTGAAGTACCTGCTGGAGTTCCACATCTTCCTATGCACATTGGGGCCGATCCTCATCCTCTTCCACACCGCCTTCAAATTCGGCGGACTGGTCTCAGTGGCGTTCTGGAGCATGGTGGCCGTGGTGGCCAGCGGCGTGATCGGGCGCTTCATCTACATCCAGATACCGCGCACCGTGGAGGGTCGCGAACTCAGCCTGAACGAAGTGAAGGGTATGCGGTCGCAACTGGTAGAGAACCTGAAGCAGAGCGTGGGATTGGACGAACAGTTGATCCCCTTGATCGTCGGGACCACGGGCGGCGATGGTGCTGCCGCCAAGGGGAGGTCGTTCATCGCCCGGTACCTCGATGAACGCAAGGCCGTCGGCGTGATCCGATCATCACTGAAAGCGAAGAACATGGCGCGCGAGGAGCAGGCATCGGTCATCCGCATGGTGAAGGAGGAATTCGCACTGTCGCACCGCATCGGTCGATTGCTGACCATGCAGAAACTGTTCAAGTACTGGCATGTGGCGCACCTGCCATTCGCGTTGATCATGCTGATCGTGCTCATCATTCACGTGGCCGTCACGTTGTCCTTCGGATACAAGTGGATCTTCTGATGGAAGTGCTGATCGAACAAATAGCGATCTACGGTTCGGTGCTCCTGCTCTGCGGGCTCACCATCTTCTTCTACATGCGCAGCCTCAAGAAGAAGTCCGCGATCGTGGAGAAGAAAGTGGCGAAGGCCAAGGAGGAAGGCATGTTCGAGCCGGTGTCGCTGCATCCGTACATCGATCTGAGCACCTGCATCGGGAGCGCCGCCTGCGTGGCCGACTGTCCGGAAAAGGACATCCTCGGCATCGTGGACGGCAAGGCCACGGTGATCCTCGCCAGCAATTGCGTGGGGCATGGAGCGTGTTTCCATGCGTGCCCCGTGCAGGCCATCTCCTTGCGCATCGGCACCGAGACGCGCGGTATAGACCTGCCGCACGTCGATCAGACCTTCGAGACCAACATCAAAGGGATCTACATCGCCGGGGAGCTTGGCGGCATGGGCTTGATCAGGAACGGTGTGGAACAGGGCAAGCAGGCCATGGAGAACATCGCGAGCGCCAGGAAGCCCAAAGCCGACGGTGTACTCGATGTAGTGATCATCGGCGCAGGACCGGCGGGCATTTCCGCCACGTTGGAAGCGAAGAAGCAAGGATTGACCAGCGCCACGTTGGAGCAGGATTCGCTCGGCGGCACCGTGTACACGTTCCCACGCTCCAAGCTCGTGATGACCTCACCGATGGACCTGCCCTTGTACGGCAAGGTGAAGTTGTTCGACACCACGAAGGATGAACTGCTCCAGCTCTGGCGGAAGGTGATCAGCGAGCACAAGATCGAGATCACCGAGAACACGAAAGTGGATGCCATCGTGCCGCAGAAGGACGGGACGTTCAAGCTGTCGACCAACGTGGGCAAGGACTACATCTGCAACAATGTTCTGTTGGCCATCGGCCGCCGTGGAACACCAAGAAAATTGGGCATACCCGGCGAAGAGTCGACCAAGGTGGCCTACCGGTTATTGGAACCCGAGAACATCTCCGGCAAGAAGGTGATCGTGGTGGGAGGCGGTGATGCCGGTGTGGAATCGGCCATGCTGCTGATGAACGACAACGAAGTCCTCTTGGTCAATCGCAACGAGAATTTCGCGGGCATCAAACCCAAGAACCGCGAAGCTGTGACCGCCGCGATCGATGCGGGGAAGATGAAAGCCGTGTACAAAGCCAACTTGGTATCCATAGCACCGGAGTCCGTGTTGTGCAAAGTGGGTGAAGACACGCAGCAACTGCCGAACGACCTCGTGTACATTTTCGCTGGTGGTGAACTCCCTACCGGCTTCTTGCAGAAGGCCGGCATTGAGATCACAAAACGGTTCGGACATATCGTGAAGAAGCACACGTGAGATCCCTCGCGACATACCTGTTCGTTGTGCTATCGCTGGTGGCGATGACAAGTCGCGCGCAATTGTCGCCGGGGGATCTGACCACCGCGCATGCCAACCTGGAGGGCATGAGCAACTGCACGCAGTGCCACGATCTCGGCAACAAGGTGACGAACGCCAAGTGCCTGGAGTGCCATAAGGAGATCAAGTCGCTCATCACGCAGAAAAAGGGCTACCACGCAAGCAAGGACGTGAAGGCGAAGGATTGCTTCACCTGCCACAGCGAGCACCATGGACGGAAGTTCGAGATGGTGCGCTTCGATGAGAAGACGTTCGATCACGGGTTGACGGGCTATGCTCTCACCGGCGCCCACAAACCCGTTGACTGTCGCGAATGCCACCTGCCGGACAACATCGCTGACAAGGAGTTGAAGAAGCGGGACAAGACCTTCCTAGGCCTGGACCAGAAGTGCCTTTCCTGTCACGACGACTTCCACGAGAGCACGATGGACAAGGATTGCCTGAAGTGCCATAGCATGACGGCATGGAAGCCGGCCAGCGTGTTCGATCACGACAAGACCGACTTCCCCCTCAAGGGAAAGCACGTCCCAGTGGATTGCAAGGAATGTCACGCCATCACCACCAAGAACGGCAAGCAGTTCCAAGCGTTCGGCGATGTGCCCCACACGGATTGCAAGGCGTGCCACGATGATCCGCACAACGCGCACTTCAGCAACGCTTGCGCCCAGTGCCACACGGAGAACGCCTTCTCGACCTTCGCAGGGAAGGACCGCTTCGACCACAACACCACGCCGTTCAAGTTGAACGGCAAGCACAAGACCACCGATTGCTTTGAATGCCACAAACGCACCAGCGATCCGCTCACGGTCTTCCAGGACCGGGCCGGGGTGGCCATGAACCAATGCGTAACGTGCCACAAGGACCAGCACGACGGGAAGTTCGGCACGGACTGCGCGAAGTGCCACCAGGAGAAAGGCTGGGTCGCCGTGAAGTCGATGGACTTCTTCGATCACAGTGTCACCGACTTCCCATTGCAGGGAAAGCACGTTGACGTGGATTGCAAGAAGTGTCACAAAGGGCGGTACACCGATCCGATCGTTTTCGTGGCGTGCAATAGTTGCCATGCTGACTTCCACAAAGGCGAGTTCGCGGAGAACGGCGTATCGCCGGATTGCGTGGAATGCCACTTCCTCACCGATGGGTTCGAGGTGAGCATGTATTCCTTGGAGCAGCACGCCACATCGAAATTCCCGCTGGACGGGGCGCACGTGGCCACACCCTGCTCCGAATGCCATTTGAACGAGAAGTGGAAGAAAGGTGCCGAGAAGTCGACCGGAGAGAAGTGGAAATTCCGCGAACTGGCAATGGCCTGCGCTGATTGCCACGACAACGTGCACGGGGAAGAGTTCGCACAGGCAGGTGTTACGGATTGCAAGCGTTGCCACGTTACCGGCGACTGGTTCCCCAGCTTGTTCGATCATACCAGGACGGCTTTTCCGCTGGAAGGTGAACACAAGACCGTGGATTGCCGGGAGTGCCACAAGAACCCTGCGGAGGGCGATGAGAAATTGGGGTCGTTCAAGATCGCGAAGTACCAATGCATAGACTGCCACAAATAGGGGCCCTCCTGCTGGTAGCTGTGCGGTTGAACGCGCAGTCGCCGCACGGCGAAGCCATGAAAATGGATTGCGCCCAGTGCCATGTACCGGCGGATTGGACGAGCATTTCGGACAGCATTCCGTTCGACCATGATCTGACGCGCTATCCGCTCGCTGGCACTCACGCACAGGTGGATTGCAAGGCGTGCCACACAACGCTCGTCTTCGATGAGGCTCCCGACCAGTGCAGTGCCTGCCACACCGATATGCACGGCATGACCGTTGGCGATGATTGTGCACGCTGCCACACACCCCGGAATTGGTTGGTCGATGCGATCCCTGAGCTGCATGAGGAGAACGGGTTCCCCTTGATCGGTGCGCATGGCAATTTGAGCTGCGTGGACTGCCACACCTCGGAGACCGCGTTGCGCTTCGACCGAATTGGCAATGACTGTATCAGTTGCCATGCGGATGATTTCCGGGCCACCCGGCATCCGGACCACATCATGGCCGGATTTTCGGACGATTGCATCCAGTGCCATGATCCGTTGGGCTCTGGTTGGAACACGGAGATCGTCGATCACGACTTCTTCCCTCTCATTTTAGGGCACGCCATTTCCGACTGCGACCAGTGCCACACGGGAGGTTCTTTCTCCACCGCCTCGCCGGAGTGCATCAGTTGCCACCAGAGCGACTTCTCAGGCACCGCCAACCCGGATCATACGGTTGCGGGATTCTCAACGGACTGCGCCACGTGCCATACTATAAGCCCAGGATGGACACCCGTGACCTATGATCACAGTGGCTATCCATTGATCGGTGCGCACGCGTTGGTGCAGGATTGTGACCAATGCCACAACGGCAATTACAACAACACGCCGAACACCTGCGAGGGCTGCCACCTGGCGGACTACAACGGCAGTGTCAACCCCAACCACGCCGCTGCTGGCTTTTCCACGGATTGCGCGCAATGCCATGACGAGACGGCGTGGTCGCCGTCCGGCTATGATCACAACGGCTACCCACTGGTCGGGGCGCATACCACCGCAAGTTGCGATCAATGCCACAACGGCAATTACAACAACACGCCGAACACCTGCGAGGGCTGCCACCTGGCGGACTACAACGGCAGTGTTAACCCCAACCACGCCGCTGCTGGCTTTTCCACGGATTGCGCGCAATGCCATGACGAGACGGCGTGGTCGCCGGCCGGTTATGATCACAACGATTATCCGTTGGTCGGGGCGCATGCCACCGTAAGCTGCGATCAATGCCACAACGGCAATTACAACAACACGCCGAACACCTGCGAGGGCTGCCACCTGGCGGACTACAATGGCACCACCGCCCCGAACCACACTTCGGCACAGTTCACCACGGACTGCACGCAATGCCACGACGAAGCGGCGTGGTCGCCGTCCTCATACGATCATGCGACCACGGGTTTCCCACTTACCGGCGGCCATGCCGGCGTTGACTGCGCGCAATGCCACTCCAACGGTTACCAGGGTACACCGACCAACTGTGATGCCTGCCACATGCCGGACTACAATGGCACCACCAACCCGAACCATGCGGCGGCCCAGTTCCCTACGGATTGCACGATCTGTCACGATGAGACCGCCTGGGGGAACTCGACCTTTGATCATGGCACGACCAGCTTCCCGTTGACCGGGGGCCACTCCGGCGTTGCCTGCACGCAATGCCATTCCAATGGGTACCTGGGTACACCGACCAACTGTGATGCCTGCCACATGCCGGACTACAATGGCACCACCGACCCGAACCATGCGGCGGCCCAGTTCCCCTCGGATTGTACGCAATGCCACGATGAGACAGCTTGGTCCCCGTCGAGCTATGACCACAACGGCTACCCGCTGATCGGGTCGCACGCCACGGTCAGTTGCGACCAATGTCACAATGGCAACTACAACAACACACCGAGCACATGCGACGGATGTCACATGCCGGACTATAACGGGACGACCAACCCGGACCATGCCGCAGCTCAGTTCCCTATGGATTGTGCGCTATGCCACGATGAGACGGCCTGGAACAATTCGACCTTCGATCATAGTACGACCGATTTTCCCCTGACTGGTGGCCATGCAGGCGTCAACTGCATCGCCTGCCATTCCAATGGCTATCAGGGTACACCGACCAACTGCGATGCCTGCCATATGCCGGATTACAATGGCACCACCAACCCGGACCATGCCGCTGCCCAGTTCCCCACCGACTGTGCGCAGTGCCACAATGAAACTTCCTGGACCCCTTCTACGTTCGATCATAGCGCGACGGGCTTTGCGCTGACCGGAGGGCATGCGGGCGCGAGTTGTCTCCAGTGCCATTCCAACGGCTATCAAGGCACGCCGACGGATTGTGATGCGTGCCACATGGCGGATTTCAACGCCACCATCAACCCGGACCACCAGGCAGCCCAGTTCCCCACGGATTGCGCCCAGTGCCACAGTGTATCGGCATGGTCGCCTTCCACGTTCGATCACGACGGGATGTACTTCCCGATCTATAGTGGAACGCACAACGGGGAGTGGAACACGTGCGTTGAATGCCACACCGACCCGAACGACTATAGTGTGTTCAGTTGCATCGATTGCCATGAGCACGACGACCAAGCCCAGGTCGACAATGATCATAGCGGGGAGAACGGGTATTCGTACAACAGTGCCGCCTGCTTCAATTGCCATCCCAATGGGAACTGAGCGTACAGCGTGGATCCGCAGAAAGGCCATGGGACCATGGTCACGAGGCATCCTCGTAGCGTTCTTTCCGGCCTTCGGGATGGTCCCGATCCATGTCCAGGCGCAATCGCCCCACGGTGAGGCGATGAAGATCGATTGTGCCGCATGCCACGTACCTGAAAGTTGGAGCGCCATGCGCGACTCGCTGGCGTTCGACCATGGGCAGACCCATTTTCCATTGATAGGCGTCCATGACCAGGTGGACTGTAGGTCCTGCCACGCTTCATTGGTCTTCAGTGAGGCCCCGCCGAACGATTGCATTTCGTGCCACACGGATGTGCATAGTATGTCCGTGGGTGACGATTGTGCCCGGTGCCATACGCCGGTGAGCTGGCTGGTCGACGACATACCTGAATTGCACGAGCAGAACGGATTCGCATTGGTCGGGGTGCATAGCAACCTGAGCTGCGTGGATTGTCACATTTCCGACAACAACAACACGTTCAACAGGGTTGGCAATGATTGCATCAATTGCCACCAAGCGGATTACCTCGCCACCAAGAGCCCTGATCATATGTTGTCGGGATTCTCCGCGAACTGCGTGGAGTGCCATGATCCATTGGGCTTCGGCTGGGCGACGGATCTCGTTGACCACGACTTCTTTCCGCTCACCCTGGGGCACGACATCGGTGATTGCGCGCGCTGCCATACCACCGGCGATCTCTCGGGCGCATCGCCCGAATGCGTGAGCTGCCATCAGCAGGATTACAACAGCACAACGAACCCGAACCACGCGGCTTCCGGATTCTCCACCGATTGCGCCTCCTGCCATACGACCGATCCGGGGTGGACACCCGCGACGTTCGATCACGATGCACAGTTCTTCCCCATCTACAGCGGATCGCACAATGGCCAATGGAGCGCATGCACGGACTGCCACACGAACCCCAATGACTTCTCGGTGTTCTCATGTACCGGATGCCACGTGAACCCCCAGACCGACGGCGACCACAATGGCATGCCCGGTTATGTCTATGAGAGCAATGCCTGCCTGGCCTGCCACCCGAACGGGGATGCCTTCGGCTTTGACCACAACACCACCGATTTCCCCCTCCAAGGGGGTCACGTCGGCGTTAACTGCACCGAGTGCCACGCGAATGGCTATGCGGGCACGCCCACCAACTGCGACGCGTGCCACATGGACGATTACAACGGCACCACCAACCCGAACCATAGCGGCGCCCAGTTCCCCACGGATTGCGCTCAATGCCACAATGAAACCGCGTGGACCCCGGCCAACTTCGATCACGACAACCAGTACTTCCCGATCTATAGCGGGAACCACAACGGCGAATGGAACACCTGTTCTAGTTGCCACACCAACAGCAACGACTACAGTGTCTTCAGCTGCATTATCTGCCACGACGACGAGGCACAATTAGCCGACGATCACAGCGGTGAGAACGGATACGCGTTCAACAGCAATGCATGCTTCTCATGCCATCCCAACGGGAACTAGCGATGGCTATGCGAACGCTCACGCTTTGGTCCCTTCTCCTGGTCGTATCCGGTTGCTTCGGGCAGGACGCGCTGCAGGGTGAGGTCACCTTCATCACGGCGAACAATGTGTATGTCAACTTCGGAACTACGGCCGCCATCGCGATCGGGGATACCCTTCACGTGGTGAAGGGTACAGAGGTCAGTCCCTGCTTGGTGGTGACCACCAAGTCCACCACCTCATGCCTCTGTACCGTCGTTGCGGGGTGCAAGGTCCAGAAGAACGACAAGGTCGTGCTTAGGACCCCGCATCCCGTTGCGCCGCCTTCGGGTCGGTCGACCGGAAAGGATGAGAAAGGTCCCGCCGCCGAGAAGGTCCGTGACAATGGCGAACGTTATCGAGGCCGGCTTTCGGCGACGAGCTATAGTACGATCCCATCGGCGAGGGAGAACGATCACCGGGTGATGTATCGCCTTTCGGCCAATGCGGACCGGATCGGCGGCTCCAAGTTCTCCGCCGAGACCTACTTGAACTACCGGCAGTTGTTCCCGGCGGGGGAGAGCAAGTATCCGCAGCGCACGGAGTTCTTCAACGTGTATAGCTTGGCGGTGAACTATGCCCCGGACTCCACTTTCTCGATCACGCTCGGGAGGAGGGTCAATAACAGCGCATCATCCTTGGGGGCCATTGATGGATTGCAGGTGGAGAAGCACTTCGGCGGTTTCTTCACGGGCGTGATCGCCGGGTCCCGGCCTGATATCATCGACTATGGCTTGAACGTCGGCCTGCTTGAATACGGGGGCTATCTGGGATATGCCAGGAGCGCGGAGAAGTTGGATACGCGAACGACATTGGGGCTTTTGCAGCAGACCAATGCGGGACCGGTCGATAGGAGGTACGCCTACTTTCAGCATAGCTCCACGTTCGGGAACGACCTCAACATCTTCGGTTCCTTTGAGCTCGATCTCTACGGTTTGGTGGATGGTGCACCTACCACCAGGGCCCGGCTGACCAACTTCTATCTCTCCTCCCGCTATCGGTTCGGAAAGCGGGTCGATCTCTTCGCTTCCTATGATGCCCGGAGGCGTATCGTTTACTACGAAACCTATCGGAGCGATATTGAGATGCTGCTGGACGATGATGACGCGATGCAAGGTGCCCGCTTGCGGTTGAACGTGCGTCCGATCAAGGATATCAGTTTGAGCGCGAGCTACAGCAAGCGGTTCGAAAGTGATGGAGGGAACAGGTCCGACAATATCAACGGCTACATCACCTTTTCCAAGGTCCCTGCCATTGGTGGGCGCTGGTCTGTGCAGGTGAACCGGAACACATCGAGCTATGTGAGGAGCGATGTACTATCCGTGCGGCATTCGCGGATGCTCGTCAAGAAGCGGATGAACGCGAGCGTATATTTCCGTATGGCGAACTACAGGTACTCCACCCTCCTTGATGTGGAGGGGGTTCCCATGGAACGGCACCAGAAGTTCTATGGCGTCGATCTCTCCTACAACATCCTGCCCAAGTTGGTTTTCAGTGTGTTGGGCGAACTCTCGACCATGGGCGATGAACAGAACTACAGAGTGAACGTGAGCATCACAAAACGTTTCGACAGTAAGAGATAGGATGATGAACAAGAAGATCGGATACATGTATGCATCGATCATCTGTGGGGTCATGGTGACCGCATGCGATGATGGTCCCAAGACCATTGCCTCGGAAAAGTCCAATGAGGGCACTACCGGGGTCTTCTCCGGAAATGCGGAGGATGCGCCCCAAGGGGCCGCTATGACCGGCGCAGGGGTGGGGGCGGACGTGCACTCGATCACCGCGCTCGAAGTGCTTCCAACGACGAAGTACGTTTACGTGCGTGTGAAGGAGGGCGATGAGGAGTTCTGGATCGCGTCCACCAAACAGGAGGTCGTGGTGGGCAGAACCTACTTCTACCGTGGCGGACTTCTGAAGACCGATTTTCAGAGCAAGGAGTACAACAGAACGTTCGAGAAACTGTATTTGATCTCGCAGCTCGTTCCTTCCGACCATGGCAGCCAAGGTTCGGGTATGCCACCATCCGCGCCGTTCACTCCTACCCAGCAGGAGCCGGCATCGCCGATCATCGGCGAAGGATCCGTGAAGATCTCCGAACTATTGGCGGACCCGAAAAGGTTCGCCGGAAAGTCCGTTCAGGTCAGTGGCACCTGCACCAAGGTGAACCCGAACATCATGGGTCGTAATTGGGTCCATTTGAACGATGGCACCACCAAGGACCAAGACCTTGTCGTTACCACGGACGTGCTGATCCCGGAGGGCCATGCCGTAACCATGGTGGGCACCGTGGCGCTGGACAAGGACTTTGGCGCGGGGTATCAGTACGGTATCCTCTTGGAAGGCGGTACGCTGGTGAAGTAGGCGCTGGTACCGGGCATCGACTAGGAGAACAAGCGGAACGCCCGCTTCCGCACAAAGGCGATCAGACCAATGATCACCAGCACCATGACCCCGATGTACACCCATTGCGGTACCGGCACTGGATCGCCGGCGGCATAGGAGTGGAGACCTGAGAGGTAGTAGTTCACCCCGTAGTAGGTCATGATCACGGTGGCTAACCCGAAGAGCGAGGCCACATTGTAGGCGTACAGGCCCTGCAGCTTCGGGATGAGCCGCATGTGCAGGATGAACGCATAGACCAGGATGGTGACCAAGGCCCAGGTCTCCTTCGCATCCCAACCCCAGTAGCGTCCCCAGGATTCGTTGGCCCACACCCCACCGAGGTAGGTGCCGATGCTGATCATGAACAAGCCCCCGATCAAGGTCATCTCACTGAGGTAGGACATTTCCTTCACGACCTTGTGGATGCGTTTCTCGTTGTGTTTCGAGAGGAAGATCATCAGGATGAGGTTGATCAAGCCGATCACCGCGCCCAGCATGAGGAAGCCGTAGCTCCCCGCTTCCAATGAGACGTGGATGGTCAACCAATAGGAACGCAACACCGGGACCAACGGGGTGATCTCCGGGTCCAGGTAGCTCAACATGGCCACGAGCAGCACCGTTGCCGCAAGGATCATGGTCGCTGCGGATCCGCCAAAGGACTTCCGAGTGAACAGGATACCCGCCAGCACTGTGGTCCAGGCGATGTAGATCATCGACTCATAGCCATTGCTCCACGGTGCACGTTCGGAGACGTACCAACGCAGGCCAAGACCGATCGTGTGCAGGAAGAACCCGAACAGCAGGAGCACGAGCAGCACTTTCTGGACCTTCCGCAGGTCAACGGCGGGTTTGAAGACCGAAAAGAACATCAGGAAAAGGAAGGCCACACCCAGGGAGGTGTAGAACAAGGCCAACCGGTTGAAGACGTTCAGTTCGTTCAGGAAGATCTCCGCTCCGATCCGCGCAGTGCTGGGGACCACGGCCGCACCTTGCTCCTTTTGGTAAGCACTGAGTTCGTTCAGCAGCTTATCAGGAAGTGCATAGTTGCCGGTGGACATGGCCTCCCGCAACGCATGGACGTATGTGGAGAAGAACCGGTCCGCAACGGGGTCGTTACCATGTTCGTGACCGTCCGATCGCGCACCGACCCAGGTATTGTTGGGGTCACCCGGCACCGGTATGATCTTGAGCATTCCGCCCCCCAGCACCATGTTCATGATGTTCAAGCGTTCATCCACTTTCATCAGGTCCTTCTCGTAGACCCCGCGATCGATGGGTTGCATCGCGTTGACCCTGCTGACCTCATCGCGAAGCACGTAGTCGCCGTTCGAATCGAAGAAGTCCTCGTACGCGGCCAGTGGGCCCGGGACCCCCAACTGCTCGTGTATCTTCTGGTGTTCACCCAGCTTGATCATCGGGACCGCGATCCAGTCCTTGCTACTTGCCAACATCCCCAGGACCACCTGGTCGGCGGACAGGTCGTTGATGCGCTCCTTGCGGTACACCTTGCGCATCACCTCGCGGGTCAGTGTGTGCATCGGTTTCATTCGCCCTCGATGGTCCTGGACCACGATCCTGCTGAAACGTTCGGCATGCGCGGCGGCCACGATGTTCAGGTTGTTACGCTGATCGATCACCTTTTGCGCCTGGGCCAGCGTGGGTGCCGAGAGCAGGGCCAGCACCAACACCGGCACCGTGGTCGTCCTCCTCATCATTTCGATGTTCTCCGAAAGCTTGTGGAACCGGCTCTTCTTGCTCAAGAGGGACATGATCATGCCGATGGTCAGCAGGATGTAGCCGATGTAAGAGATCCAGGTCCCCCAGAAGTCGTGGTTCACGCTCAGATATGTCCCAAGCTCATCCTGGTCGAAGGAGGACTGGAAGAAACGATAGCCATCGTGGTCCAGAACGTTGTTCATGAAGATGCGGTGGTCCTCCTTCACGTCCGATCGCTCATCTATCAACTGTACCTCACTGGCGTAGGATGTGGCGCTGTTGGTGCCAGGGTAGCGCTCCATGATGAAGTCATAGAGCTTCAGGGAGAAGGGGAGGGGAATGTCCTTGGCTCCATAGGATATGGCCACGTCCATGTCATCCGCATGCGCGACCGCGGGTCTGCCGGCCATGCCCTTCTGTCCATAGACCATCAGTTCCTGCGCGGTGCCATTCACCTTCACCACCATCCGAAGTGCGGTCAGGCTTTCGTTCTTCACCTTGGGACCTTCGGATCCGAGTTTGACGACGGCTTGTTCCTTGAAGTCTCCGAAGACAAATCCATTGGTCCCGTCGTTGTACATGGAGCGAAGCCGCAACGGATGATAGGCTTCTCGTGGATACAATGTGTCCGTGGTCTGCGTGGCCATCACGGTCTGTACCAATGCCCTATCCGACTTGATAAGAAGGGAATCGTTCCGGTAGGCGATGTTCACGGCCTCCGGCAGCAGCGTTTCTGTGAAGTTGAAGAGCACGTTGCGGTACCGCCTGGTCTCTCCGGCGCTGACATAGTATTCCTCCCGACCGCCCATGCCCGCGAACACCACCTTGATGGTCGGCTTGCCGTTCGGAGCCTCCTCCAATAGCTGCTTGGGGTTCGGTATGAACTCCTCTACCGCAGCCTCGATCAGGTCATTGCCGATGAGATATGAACCCCTCCAATCGTTGTTCCCCAACGTCGAAAAAAGAACGGGTTCATCGAAATGATAGACCTGCTCGCCCTGCCGCACTTGAAAAAGCAAATAGGTCTCCGCCGAAAGGAAACTGTTCGACGATCCGTTCTCCCGGATATGCATGATGCCCTCGTAGCCGAAGTACCGTGTAACGCCCGCGCCGATCAGGATCACGATCATGGCCAGGTGGAACGTGAGCAAGGCCCACTTCCGCTGCCGCACCATCTTGAACCGCACCATGTTCACCATGATGGTGATGGCGAAAAGGACGAGCAGGAGCGAGAACCACGAGGACTTATAGATGACGTGCTGTGCCGAGCTGGTGCCGAAGTCGTTCTCCACGAACGTGCCTACGCCGATCGAGGCAGCGAACAATAGGATGTACATCCCCGCAGCGCGGGTGGTGAACATTGGCGCGAGAACTTTCTGCACACCGGTTCGGAGGGTGATGAGCATTTTCTTCGTTCGGGATGAGGTTGCCATGGATCGTGTCATAGGGGTGTTCGGCTCGACCGTCGATGGGCTTGTACTTCTTTGGAACTGTTCGTTGCGTCGTTGCTACTGCGGATCATGCCTGGTCCGGAACTCCCCATCCGGATACGAAGTTGCGCTGGTTCCATCGTTGGACCCTCACGATCTTCCGGAACACCAAAGCTGATCATGGTTCGCACCATGCGCATGCCGGTAGGTAAGGGCATTGTTCCGTTGGTCAATGGCCGCAACATCCTGGTTTTCGCATCGATCGTCCTCCGTTGCTTCATCGTGCCATCGCCGCACGCCCCCAGAGCCGGTTCGGGCGGGTATGTGAACGCACCATCGGGGTCTGTCCGTCGGATCCTGGAGTATCGGATCGTTCGGGAGGGGACAGGGTCGCGGTAGGTGTACGACATTTTCTGGCCGGGTAGCGGTGTGGGGAACAAGGGTATCCAGACCGCTCTGAGCGCGTGCAAGGATGGAACCAAGGATGAAGTAGCCATGGGAACGACCGAAGTGAATTGAACGGGACACGACCGTCGCACGTACGCCAGAGCGACGGATCATCACGGTGCGGCCGCACCGCGATCGATCATCCGATCGACTTCGGCGGGTGGAATACGCTGCGCGATGCCCACTGGCCCACGCAGTCATCCTTCGAGGAAGCAGGACCCACGCGTAGCAAACCCCCAAGCATAGGACCGGGCAACGCAAGGGAATGACCGGTGAATAACGGAGAATGTCCGCTCGCGCCATGGAACGGCAGCTTCGCATGTTGGGCGGGTTCGCTCGCTTCGTGCCCGGGGTCGCAGTAGTGCAGAAGAACGAACTCGACCACGGTCAACTTCCCGTCAGCACGCTGTTGATGTTCCGTGTAATGCTCCTGAAGCGCAGGCGCCCTGAAGACCTCTATCAGCCCGGCCGATGCAAAGGCCATCAGAAAGACGTGGGCCGCGAATAGCGAGGCGGTGAGACTGCGCACATGCGAATCTAGACAAGTGCAGGAGGGTGGCGCACAAAGGCTCGACGAAAGGATGGTCAGCTTCGACGGACCGATCCCGGGTCGTGACCGTGGCTGGCGCAATGATCTCGATGCCTTTTCTCTTGTGGAACGAGCGCCTTCACGTTCTGGCGCACCGACCGCCATTCATTGTGGCTGGCTTTGGGTACGTAGGAACTTGCGCTATGCAAGGACTACCGCGAAACGATCAACCGCCTGGTGAGCGTGCCGCTCTCGGAGACCCCTACCACCAGGTAGATGCCGGTGGGCAAATGGCTCACGTCGATCACCGCACCGTTGGCCGTGGCTGTGATAGGTGCGCCGATCTGTTGGCCCCGATCGTTTAGCAGGCGGATACCATTCTGCACCCCCTTGCTTCGGAAGACCACGTTCACAAGGTCCTGGGCGGGGACCGGGTAGACGAGCAGTTCCTCCCGCGCCCGGCCGATATGAACGCTTACCACATCGCTCAGGGTGGAGTGGCCGTCGTGGTCGGTCTGTTGAAGGCGGTAGTAGTTAAGACCGGCTCGGGGCTGCGGGTCCAGCGCGCTGTATTCGAGCATAGTGAGGCTCGTGCCAGCGCCAGGTAACGTGGTTACATCGATCCAGTCGCTGCCTTCGGTGCTGCGCTGCACGGTGAAATGGTCGTTGTTCTGCTCTGAGGCGGTGGCCCAGGAGAGATGAACGGTCCGATCTTCCCGCGCGTCGGCCTCGAAATGCAAGAGTTCAACTGGCAATGAGGTCTGAAGCAGGTTGATGGTGCCCAGGGTGAACCGCCGATTGTTCACCAGCGCGTTCACACCGGCGAAACGGTAGAGGTTGCCACCGACCGAGCTCGCCGCGATCGCCACGGGCGCATCATCGCCGAAGACACCATTGTTGTTCAGGTCCACCAGCAGCCGCAGATCGCTCGCGGTCACAGGGCCCTGACCCGTGAGGTCGAAGGTGATGCTCACGTTGCCCACATCCACGGCGCCCCCGGCGGCGTTCACCTCGTTCACGCGCCATACCCGGTGCCAGCGGCCTTGCAGGCCGGCAGGAAAGTCGGTGCTCCCGATGGCGTGCAGCGCGGCATTGTCATGGCCCCAAAGGAGGAACTCGTTGTTCCCGAGACCGGTCGCATTGTTGATCTGCACCACCCCTCCGCGTGAATCGGTTTGTTGGTTGGTGAGGCCGGTGCGACCGATCCCCGCCATTTCGTGATCATAGTCACCGTTCGCGGGATCGTCCTGCACATAGATGTTGTTGGCGCTCAACGGTAGGGCATACTTGGCACTGAGGTAGTTGTTGACGATGATGCGCTGGGTGGAGTTCACCGGGCTGTCGTAGATGATCACTTCGGCCAGATCGCCGTCCATGTTCCAGCCGCTGGTTCCCTGCACATTACCGAGATACAGCGGGTTCGCGTTGTTGGCGGGGAGCTGCAGCAGGCTCGCATCGGAATAGATAGTGGTGCCTGCTTTGTATGCGGTGCGTGAAGGGAAGAGGAAGAAGATCACCGTGTTGGTGTACTCCAGCAAGCTGAAGGACGAGCTCGTGGTACCGACCGGCGCGGCGGGCGAGGAGAGCAGGTTGAGGATATCGAAGATGGGCATGAGCATGGCCCCATCGTTCGGGCTCCAGAGGGCATAGTTCGGCTGCGTGCTGGTTCCCTTGGCCAGCCAGGCGTTGTTGCTCTTCGCGGTGTTCTCCGCGCTCACGAAGAAGATGTCCCACTGGTTCATATCGAGCGAGCCAGCGTCGGGTATGCGCATCTCATCGTCCACCCCGTCGAAGGAGATCATGGGATGGCCGTTCAGCGCCGAACCCACCCACGTGGGTCGCGCGGCCACCGAGGGGCTCGCGGCGTTGTTGCCGTTCCCGCTGCGGTCGGTCCAGTTGGTCACCGATGTGCCGGCCACGGTCACGCTGTTATCGGCGCTCAGCCAGAGCACGTTGTTGGCGCTGGTGCCCACCCCGCCCGGACCCGTTTGGGCCAGGGCTCCGGGCCCTATGCAGAGCGCGGCGATGAGCGGTAGGTAGCGCATAGGTCCAATGAGTAGCCGCTTCAACGCAGGGGGCGGCCCCGGGGTTCCGAAAGGGGAAGGTGCCTTGAGCGCGGAAGGATCGGAGCCGGTGCTACGCCCAGAGCCCGGCCAGGAACGAATGGAGGCTGGCGTTGCTCACTTCAATGTGATCGGCACATTGATCTTCATCGGCACCGGCCGTCCATCCATCGTGGCCGGTTCGAAACGCAGCAGCTTGCGCGTCATCTCGATCGCGGCCGTGTCCACATCGGCGCGCACGCCCTTGAGGATCGTTGGATCCGTCGTGTGGCCCAGCGTATCCACGGTGAACTGCACGAGGATCTTGCCCTGCACCCCTTCCTTCCGCGCGGCCTTCGGGAATTTGTACGTGTAGGCCACATCGCGCAGCAGGCCTTCTTCGCCGGAGGGATAATAGGCGGCCTGGTTGATGTGCATCACATTGTCGGGCGTGTACACGGTATCCACCCGACCGCTTTGCGCGAACGTTGCTGCGCTCACGAACATTCCAAGCGCTACTATAAAGACCTTGTGCATGTGACGAAGCAATGGCGGTACCTCGAAAGTAGGATGCGGTGGCCGACCCGGATCATTTCGTTGCGTCGAACCGCACCCGGAACACCAACACCTCCTCGCCACGGAGCATGCCCCGTTTCTCGAAGGTCATTCCGTTGCGCTTCGCCACCGCCTGGCTGTTGGTGTTCTCCGGATCGATGAGCGAGATGACCGAGGACGCCAGTTGATGCTCCCGTGCGAATTCCTTGCAGGCGATCGCCGCCTCTGTCGCATAGCCACGGCCCCAGGCCGAGGGCAACAAGTGGTAACCGATCTCGAGCTCGGGCAGGCCGTCAACTTCCTGCACCAGCAAGCCTACAAAGCCGATGGGTCCTCCCGTGGCGCGATCGCTGATCACGTTCAGGCAGGAGCCGTCGCGGGTGATGCGGTCCAACGAGCGCTGGATGAAGAAGGCGCAGTCCGCCTCACTGCCCACGGTGAAGGGCATGAAGCGGATCGCTTCCGCATCGGTGATGTACTCCATCCACCAACTGCGGTCGTCCATGGTCGGCCTACGGAAGAGCAGGCGATCGGTGGCGAGGCCTTCGAGCGATGGGATGGGGAGGCGGAGCATGCGGCAAATGTGGGCAATGGGTCTTCAAGGATGGTAGGGGCCGGATCACGGGCAGCCGGACCAACCACGCAACGCAAGGCGGCAGGCTGCGTCTTCCCGGTGCCGCTCCCGTGATCCCCGCATGCGCATGCGTTCCCTATCCCTCTTTTCCTTCTTCGGGCTGACGGCTCTTCTGCCTGTGCACGGGCAGAGCACCTTCATGCGGATGTACAATGAAGGGTACGAGGGCCGCTCGGTGCGCGAGGTAGGAGGCAATGCCTACGTGGTCGCGGGGGGCACCGATCTCCATACCAACTGGCACTGGCACATGCGGTCGCCCATCGCCAGCACCCATGTGCATTTGTTCAAGACCGATGCCTCGGGTCTGTTGCTGTGGGAGAAGATCTTCCGCCAACCGGGCGAACGCACCATCGCCACCTGGATGGAGCCCACCGCCGACGGCGGTCACATCATCACCGGCCAAAGTGACCACGATGTGGTATGGCCACCGGACAGCAACAATGTGATCCTGCTCAAGACGGATGGCGCTGGCAATTTGCAGTGGAGCTGGTCCTTCGATACCGGCAAGGACGAGATAGCGAATTGCGTGCGCCCCACTAGCGATGGCGGTTACATCATCTCTGGCTTCCATGATGCGGTCCCCACGAGCTATGCAGGGACCACGCGCGTTCTGCTCATCAAAACGGACGCGCTGGGCGCGGTCGTTTGGTCGCAGAAATACGAACTCGGTATCCGCGACATCATCACCGGTGAGCCGTTCACCTATGTGGTGCGCCCGCTCGCCGATGGCGGCTTCGCGATCGTGGGCACCGCCGTGGGCACGCTCGCGCTGGGTGTCTATGTGATCCGCACCGACGCGCTCGGCGGTGTGACCTGGGCCAAGGTGTACTACCATGACCCGAGCGTGCTGCGCCATTCCACCGGACTGGATATCCTGGAAAGCGCGACGGGCGAATTGATCGTGGCCGGTTCGATGGATAAGACCCAGCCGATGGAGACCAACTACCCCTACGTGATGCGGTTGGGCGCGGATGGAACACTGGCCGATGCCCGGTTCTACGAGACAGCCCCCTTGCTCTTCTTCCAAAGCGGCTTTTCGTCCGTGATCCAGACCATCGACGGTGGGTTCTTCTTCACCGGCATGGGCGGCTACGGCGAATTCGGTGACCAGATGCAATTGCTGAAGACCAGCGCCGATCTCACCACGCAGTGGAGCCGCGTGTACACCTGGGACGGGGTGGCGACCATGGGCTCGCGATCGGGGCGGCCTACCAGCGATGGGGGCTATGTGTTCACCGGCAAACGACAGATGGCAGGCACCGTGCTGATGAAGTCCGATGGCGTAGGCCTGATCCCGTGCAAGGTCCCGAACGTGTTGGTGGAACGCCTGCCCAGCGTGCTGACGCTGGATGTGACGCCCGCGTCCGTACCCGGCATTGTAGCAACGCCCACGATCCTCTTAACCACATCCCCGCTCGTAGACCTCGCCGAGATCTGCCCGGAGAGTTTCCCGCTGCCCGTGGAACTGGTCTCCTTCACCGCCACAGCACTGCCGGAAGGATCGGTAGAGATGCGATGGTTAACAGCCTCCGAGACCGACAACGACCACTTCGTGATCGAAAGAAGCGCCGATGCGATCGCATTCACCGCGGTGGCCCGGGTGGATGGCGCGGGGAATTCGCAGACTTCGTTGCACTACGCGCATACCGATCACGATCCCTTGCTTGTAGAGATCTCTTACTACCGCTTGGTGCAGGTGGATCACGATGGCGCCGAGACGCCTTCGGACATCGTGGCCGTGGTGCTCGACCGTTCCGCGTTGGCCGTCGTAAGCACCCGTGCCGAGCCCGCCGCCAACACCATCCACGTGCAGGTGCGCAACGACCGCGAAGAAGCGTTGTACTTCACGTTGCGCGATATGATGGGCCGGATCGTGGAGCAGGGCGCATGCACCGCCGCCGATGGCGTTCGGCCCATCGAACTGCGGGCTGGGCATCTTCGCGCCGGGATGTACTCTTTTTCCGTGACCAATGGCATGCGCGTAGCGGTCGCTCGTGTGGTCTATTGATCGATCACACCGGCCCGCCCATCGGGTTGGAGCGTTCGATCGCTGCGTCGATCATAACGAGCCGCCATGGCTACGCTAGCGCGTGATGAACACCTTGCCCGTGGATCGCATGGATCCATGGTCGACGCGTACGAGGTATGGCGCCGCCGCAAGCCCCTGTGTATTCAGTTGCGCGGTGCCGTCCGCGGCCGCAGCGCTCGAACGCCTCACGGTATTTCCGCGGATATCGAAGAGCTCGATGGTCACCATGCCCAGCACCATGTGCGGTAGCTGAACAATGACCCGATCGGAACCCGGGTCGTACCTCACCGTGAACGCTGGTGCATCCTGCTGTGCGATGGCTTGGCCGCCGCACACTTGTGTAGCGGTCACAGTGATGGGCTGGCTGTCGATGGCGTAAGGGGTTGTGGTCACCGTGACGTCCACCACGCTGAAGCTTCCGGGGAACTGGGTCGTGAAGTTCTGAACTTCAGGTATCACATAGCTGTTCATGCAGCCGGAAGGAGGTTCGTCCGTGGCGATGCGGTTCCAAAGGCACAACGGTTGTAAGGTCTGAAAGATGATCGACCAAATGCTGTCACCGGTGGCTGGAGCGATCGTACCCGCAAGCGCGTTCGTGGGAAAGCTGGCCGTCCAATTTGTGTTGCCAGCGGTGTCGATGCGAATGAACTGGATATCGAGATCATCCCCCGGCTGAACGACCGCTCCATCGTACATCGCTACCATCCCATCGATCCCTGGAAGGATATTAAAGTCCGGCAGAGGATCGTAAGAACGATGCCAGAGAGGCTGTCCCGCGGGATCGAGCCGCGATACCACCATGTCGTCCGGCCCGCCCGCCGCGGTGGTGCGTGCATAGACGGCCATGAGGCCGCTGTCCGGTAATTGCACTACGTGCTCGACCTGCCAACATCCCTGGCCGGGATCGATCGTCCAATACCATTCTGCATTGCCACTATTGTCCATGCGGGCTATCGCCGGGGTGCAATCACTTTTGCTCATTAAGAGCAAGCCATCCGGCGTCATGGGCATCACCCAACGGGTCGGCGCGGTACCTGGCACGATCGGGTGTTTCGCCCACAGCACGGCGCCGTCGTCATCGAATTTGATCACCACATCCGCCGTATCGAGCCCAAAGCCGCGCATGTGCAGGATGTTGGCCCCAGCGGTGGTGCGCGTGACCACGGGATAACCTATAGGTCCGACCGCGGCGTCCACCACTTCCGCCCAAAGCACAGCCCCCAGCGCATCCAGGCATACGATGATCGGTCCGCTTGATGAGCTCATCCCCATGAGCAAGGTTCCGCTTCCGGTCTCCACTATGTTCCGGACATACCCCAACCCTAAACCGTAGTCGCCAATGGTCCTGGCCCATAGCACGTCACCGCTGCTGTTCACCCGCACCAGGTTATGCGGAGGGTCGAATTCGGAGTAGAGCAGGTGATCGCCGTTCGCAAGGTTGAGCACGCGGTTCAGTGGAACGTCATAACCCCTGCCTACGCCTTGCGCAAGTGCCGGGGCGGAGACGGCAAGCGCCATAGAGATCGTGATGCTCGTGAATACCCTGGACATGGCTCGCTGCTTCAGTGTGAATGTAGACGAACGGCTGTGCGAGCGGTGGCCGCTTCCAGCGCAATGTGCTTTCGGCAACGAAGCCGATCTTGCACCGTCTTGTACCCATGATATCATCTCTACGCCGCTTCGCCAGCATCCTTGCATCGCTTGTCGCCGCGACCGGTGCCTTCGCGCAAACGCCTTTCGCCCTCGCCTACAACAACCAGGATTCGTGGAGCGTATGGGCGGTGAGTACCAAAGTACGCGAGGCGCAGAACGGGGACTTGGTCCTGGTGTCGCCGGTGCTGTACGATACTGTGGAGCAGGAGATCCATGTGCTGCGTAGCACGGCCAGCGGCGATCTCCTTTCGGCGGTAGCCTTCCGCACGGAGCAGCACACCGTGTTGCTGGACCTGCTGGAGCTGAACGATGGCAGCTTCGTCGCGGTCGGCTCGCAGGACAGCCGGGGGGTTGTGCTCCACATGGACAGCCAGGGCCAATTGATCCATGCGCGCCAGTACGTGCATGGCCTCAACGGCTTCTTCACCGCCGTGTGGCAGGGCTCGGACAGTACGCTCATCCTCGTCGGCGACTACCGCCTCAGCGGCAACAGCGATCTGCTCATCGCGCGCGTGCAGGTGGATGGCCCCGTGCTTGCCGTGAAGCGGGTGCGCGTGGGCCAGCGTGATGCGAGCTCCTTCACCGCTGCACGGTTGGCCGACGGCGGCACCATGCTCGCCGGTTGGTCCCAGGATAGCTTGAACGGTCTCCTTGTGCCCGGCCGACACATCGCCTTGGTACGTCTCGACGCCGCCAACCAACCGATCGGCGGCGGGCGACTGCTCTGCCCCGACCATGCCATGCCCGTGCGCGGCATCCACGAACTGCCCAGTGGCGATCTGCTCCTGGCCGGTCAGTATGCGATCGACAATGGCACGCGCTTCCCCATGCTGGCCCGGATCAGCGCGACCGCCCAGCCCGTCTGGTGCCGTGGCGTGCCGTTGATGGGGGACGGGCAATTCGCCAACATGGCGCCGCTGGGCACTGGGGCCGTGGTGCTGCGTGGCGGCTATGGTTCCGGTGAAGGGGTCACCATCGCGGATACCAACGCCACATTGCTCTATGCCGGTACCTTCCTGGGGGCTGACCTTATCACGGAGGTCAAAGGCAGCAGCGTGGGTGATGTGCTCATCGCCCATTCGCCTTCGCTCGGCGCGGGCCGGGCGTTCGGCCTGGCGCGCGGCACGCCCACGGGCGATCTAGGCTGCTTCTCCTCCGCCGTGATCCCACCGCTCCAGGACTTCACGCTCTCGTACGCCCCCGACTATGTGGTCACGCCCAGCGCCGTGACGCCCCTGGATGTCACCGCGCTCTTCTATCCGGTCACGGTGCCCTTGCAGGACTACGTGGCCTGCATCAGCACGGCGGTGGAGGAACCGGCCACCAAGAGAGATCTCCTGCTCGTCCCCGTGCCGGTGCGCGACGTGGCACAGCTCACCGGCCAGGCGATCGAAAGCGTGCTGATCACCGATGCGCTCGGGCGCGTGGTGTTCTCCCAACAACTGGCGAGCGTCCCGCAATGCACATTGCAGCTCGGCCATCTGGTGCACGGCGTGTACCACTTGCATGTGCGCGCCGGTGGGCGAGGGGAGGTGTTGCGGTTTGTGAAGGAGTAGGCTGAAGGCCTAGCACACGAGCGGGACGCTCGAGCGAGTGCTGGGTTGTTTACTCGATTGACTTGGACCAAGCTGTTAACATTTCTTCAATGCTAAGTTGTTTTTTCACTTCGTCATGTGCTGGCTCAACGAGCAGGATGTTTTTCGTAATGCAACCGTGGATTGATATAGCTGTGCTTGTTAGCGCATTCAATTCGCCCATGCTCAGTAAGTTGTCTGGTTTCCAGCCAGTGTCGCGATGCCCCGAGTACTTGTCTCTGTGGTGCTTCAACCTTTTCATCGTGTCGTCCTTAGACAAGAAAAAATCTTCGAACTCCTTGGCACCTTGTCGCACGTCTTCCACAGTACTCCATTCCTTATCCTGAAGGTCCCCCTGCCTGATCGCTTCAAGTAGAGCACTGTCGTAGTCGTCTTCCCTCAGATGTTTGAACATATGCACGAAGGACTGCTGCTGACTAGCACTTCTACTATAGACCTTGTCAAGATCTGTAACTAAGGCATTCGCATACACCACCATTAGATGGGTTACGAATCCAGATTGAACGATTCTCTTTTCGGCCCTGTTTATTGGCGCCTTTAGTCTGTTAAGGTTGTTTAGGATTACCGCACAGTTCGTGAGAATATCGATCTGGAGGACCAGATGGGTTTGCAGTCTCTCCAGGGAATAGATTGCAGGTGTCATGCCTTCAAAAGATTAATATGGATGTTCCGGAAGGGAATCAACGAATGTCTGAAGGTCCACGTGATGCTTGATCGAAAGATGTACAGACAGCTTCTCGAACTTCTGTCCCATATCCCACATTCGAAGCAAATAGTGCGTTTCGATTCCTTTTATCAATGTGTCTAAGTGGGCGTAACCGAAGCCAGCTCTTATTGTACTAAACAGATCGTCTGCTAGCATTGTCAGGCGATCTAAGTCCTGGAACGTTGGTTGGCTCGCGGATGGTTCTTGCAACGCTGTATGTGCGGTGGCATGATGCCGCCATTGAGTCAGTTTTTGGAATATGGATGCTATCTCCCGATCTTTCATCTTGTCTTCCATCAGCTGAAGAGCATTCAACATCTCTATACGTGTGCCCCATTTATGTATTCCGTACCAGCGATCTCGATCGGGAAGATTCTTAGTCAGTTTGTCCACATAGTAGGGCGGTAGTGGTAGCTGACGGCAAGTTTCAATCAACCGATCGAAGGATGTGTAGTTATCCCTGCTCGGAACGAAGAACTTGGCTGTCTGAGTAACCAAAGTGAACCAATACTGCTGGAGCAGGTGCTGCGTAAACCCTTGTTCTAAGAACTTGCGTTCCGAGTGTGACTGGGGGTGCTGGATGCGCTTGCTGTTTTCCACAGAAGCCCGGCAGTCCAATAAGATTTGTTCGGCGGCGTTGAACCATGCGTCGTACTGATCAGGTCTAAGAATTTGAGCAGGCATACAATCTTGCGCTTTGTCTAAACTTAGCCATACGCTAGCGATACAGAACTCAACCCCTGATCTGGCGCAAGACTCTAAGCTTGCAGATCCCTTCTGAAGACCAACTTTACTGGGGATAAAAGATCTCCGAAGAGGACTGAGCGGAACTGCGGGTGAACCAGGGCGCGGGAGAGGCTTCAGGCCTATCTAACTCATCGGT